>JAKLLO010000028.1 GCA_023150095.1 Zoogloea sp.
GTTTGCCTTCTGGTCGCTGGGCGAGTTCGCCATCCTCGCCTGGCGCCGCCGCGATCCCCAGGCCGGACCGCTCGTGGCCGCGTGGCGGGCCCACCCCCAGCGCACCGAGGATGAACTCGACCTGCTCGCCCACACCCTGCTCGAAGCACCGCGTCTGGCCAGCCGCGTCACGCCCATGCTGGGCCTCGTGGCCACGATGATCCCCATGGGGCCGGCCCTCAAGTCGCTCTCCGATGGTGACCTGGCCCAGGTGTCCCACAACCTCACCGTGGCCTTCTCGGCGGTGATCCTCGCCCTCATCGCCGCCTCGATCACCTTCTGGGTGACCAACGTGCGGCGGCGCTGGCTCGCCGAGGAACTCGTCCTCATCGCCCGCCTGCGCCAGGAGGCCTGAGCATGGCCCTCAAGCTGCTCCACGAACCCGAGACCGAAGACCCGATCCTGTCGGTGGTCAATCTCATCGACATCTTCCTGGTCATCATCGCCGCGCTGCTCATCACCATCGCCCGCAACCCGTTGATGAACCCCTTCGGCAAGCAGGACGTCACGGTCATCACCGACGCCGGCAAGCCGTCGATGGAGGTTGTCGTCAAGCAGGGCGAGAAGGTCGAGCGCTACAAGGCCAGCGGCCAGATCGGCAGCGGCGACGGCGAAAAGGCCGGCGTCGCCTACCGCATGAAGGACGGCTCGATCGTCTATGTGCCCGAAGGCAGCCACTAGGCGACCAGCGCTCGTCCCCACCTCGCAAAGGAGGAGAACCATGTCGACGCCCCTCGATCTCCCGCCCCCATCGCCCCACGCCGCCAAGGCCCGGTGGATCCACGCGACAGAATCCGGCGACCGGCTCGTCGCCGGCCAGCGCTGGAAGAAGGCGCTGCAGTGCTACCAGCAGGCGCTGCGGCTGGCGGTCGGGCTGTTCACCTGTCTGCCCGACCCCGACGACGCCGTCACCACCCTAGTCACCAGCTACCGCAAGCTGGCCGACCTCCTGGAGCGCCTCGGACGCCACGACACCGCCCACCGCCTGCGCCACGACATCCACCTGTGCGTGCTCGAGGCGGCCTCGGACACCCGGCTCGGCAGCGCCCTGCGCGCCGCCGCCGCGCGCCAGATCGGCCCGACCCTCGACGCCCTCACCCGCAACGCGCCGCTGCGTCCGCCGCCGGCCATCCGACGCGCCCACTGATGACGAACGGCCCACGAGGAAGATCGCCCATGACCATCGACCATCACACCGACCCGCAAACCGCCCCCCGCCCGACGCCCCGCTGCCGGGCCCGCCTGTGGGAGCTGGAGCCGCCGCTCCATCTGCCGCTCCTGGGCCTCTGCGTCGGACCTGAAACGCTCCGCCAGATCGCTGCCCGCTTTGCCTTCCACGCCCCAGCCGACGACGAGACCGCGCTGCTGCTCGAAGCCGCCGATGCCTGCCGCAGCCGCAATCCGGCCTCCGAAGCCCTCCAGCGTCACCTGGAAAAAACGTTCAAGCGCTGGGTCGACCGCTTTGCGCTGCTGGCCGATGACGCCGCCGTACGCTGCCAGTGGTGCACCTGCCAGCAAACGGGCGAGCTCGCCGGCCCTTTGTGGGCCACCTGCACCCATCGGGCGGTCTCCGCCGCCACCCGGTCGCGGGCCTGGGGCGATGTCCAGCTGCTTGGCTGCCGGCTGGGCGCCTGCCAGATCGCCCGCGCACGCCAGGCAGACCACCTTCACGCCGAGAATGCCGGGCTGCGCGATGCCCTGCACCGTCAGAGCATCGCGCACGCGGCCGAACTCGACACCCTGCGCACCACGGCGGACCGACTCCAGCGCCGCATCACCGAGTTGCTGGCCAGCCGCACGCCGGCCCCCGCTTCGCCCGCTCCACGCCGGGCCACGCACCGCCGGGCCACACCACGGGCGAGCGCCCCGTGCGTTCAGCCCCGCGCAGAGGGCACGCCGAAATAGCGCCGCTGCAGCCACAGCGACACATTGACCAGCCCGATCATCACCGGCACCTCCACCAGTGGCCCGATCACCGCCGCGAAGGCCGCGCCCGAGTCGATGCCATACACCGCCACCGCCACCGCGATCGCCAGCTCGAAGTTGTTGCTGGCCGCGGTGAAGGACAGCGTCGTGCACTTGCCGTAGCCCGCCCCGGCCTTGCGGCTCATCAGGAAGGACGCGAAGAACATCACCACAAAATAGATGAGCAGGGGGATCGCGATCCGCACCACGTCCAGCGGGATGGTGACGATCATCCGGCCCTTCAGGGCAAACATCACCACAATGGTGAACAGCAGCGCCACCAGGGTGATCGGCCCGATCTTCGGCACGAAGCGGCTGTGGTACCACTCCTTGGATACAAAGCGCAGCATCACCACGCGGGTCAGCACCCCGGCCGCACAGGGGATGCCCAGGTAGATCAGCACGCTCTCGGCGATCTGGCCGATGGAGATATCCACCACCACCCCGGTCAGCCCGAACAGCGGTGGCAGCACCGTCACGAAGAACCACGCGTACACGCTGTAGAACAGCACCTGGAAGATCGAATTGAACGCCACCAGCCCGGCGGCGTATTCGGTCGAGCCCTTGGCGATCTCGTTCCACACGATCACCATCGCGATGCAGCGGGCCAGCCCGATGAGGATCAGCCCGACCATGTACTCCGGCTTGTCGGGCAGAAAGACCACCGCCAGCGCAAACATCAGCACCGGCCCGATCACCCAGTTCTGCACCAGCGACAGGCCCAGCACCTTGCGGTCGCAGAACACGTCGGGCAGTTCCTCGTAGCGCACCTTGGCGAAGGGCGGGTACATCATCAGGATCAGCCCGATGGCGATGGGGATGTTGGTGGTGCCCACCTGAAAGTGGTTGATCGCCCCTTCGATGCCCGGCACCAGATTGCCCAGGGCCACGCCCAGCGCCATGGCGGCAAAGATCCAGACCGTCAGGTAACGGTCGAGGAAAGACAGTTTGCGGCTTACTTCACTCACGATTCACCTCGATGACCACGGCCGATCTCGTCGAGCTCGTGCTTGAGCGCCATGCCGTCCAGCTTGGCAATGGGCAGGCTGGCAAACAGCGAGATGCGCCGGTGGAGGATCAGCAATGCCTGGGAGAAGGCGTGCTGCCTAGCTTCGACCGAGCCCTCGACCGCCGCCGGGTCTTCCAGCCCCCAGTGGGCGGTCATCGGCTGGCCGGGCCACACCGGGCACACCTCGCCGGCGGCGTTGTCGCACACGGTAAACACGAAATCGAGATGCGGCGAATCAGGGCCGGCAAACTCGTCCCAGCTCTTGCTGCGCAGCCCCTCGGTGAGCATGTGGTTGCGCTTCAGGAGTTCGATGGCCAGCGGATTGACCTGTCCCGCCGGGTGGCTGCCAGCGCTGAAGGCCCGGAAGCGCCCCTCGCCCACCTTGTTGAGGATGGCTTCGGCGAGAATGCTCCGGGCCGAATTGCCGGTGCACAGAAAAAGCACGTTGTAGATCTTGTCCGACATATCACGCTCCTTGGTTGGCTTGGGTCCGGCGGACCATTTGGCAAAGACGTTCCACGCCCACCGGCTCGTCGCGCAGCAGCGGCACCAGGGCGTAGCGGCTGGCGTGGCGCGCAGCCACGTTCTCGATCTCGGCCAGCTCGTTGCGGGCCCGCCGACGCAGCAGCGCCGACCGAGGCTGCGCCGCCGCCACGCTGTTGTTGATGACCCAAGCCCACGGCTCGATGCCGGCGCGGCGCAGGTCGGCCTGCAGGTTGGCGGCCTCCAGCACCGGCGTGGTCTCGGCCAGGGTGACGATCAGCACCTTGGTCCGCTGCGGGTCCTGGAGCTGCATCATCGGCGTGGTGAAGTGGGCGGTGCCGCTGCCCATCTGGCGCACGATCTCCCGGTGATAGGCACCGGTGGCGTCGAGCAGCAGCAGGGTGTGGCCGGTGGGCGCGGTGTCCATCACCACAAACTTGCGCCCCGCCTCGCGGATGATCCGCGAGAAGGCCTGGAAGACGGCGATCTCCTCGGTGCAGGGCGAGCGCAGGTCTTCCTCCAGCAGCGCCCGGCCCTGGGCGTCGAGCTTGGCACCCTGGGTGTCCAGCACATGCTGGCGGTAGCGTTCGGTCTCGGCGGCCGGGTCGATGCGGCTGACGGTGAGCTGATCCAGCGAGCCCTCCAGCGTCTCGGCCAGATGGGCGGCCGGGTCGGATGTCGTCAGATGCACCGGCAGGCCGCGCCGGGCGAGCTCCACCGCCACCGCCGCGGCGAGGGTCGTCTTGCCGACGCCGCCCTTGCCCATCAGCATCACCAGCCCGTGGCCATCAGCGGCGATGCCATCCACCAGCCCGGCGATGTCCGGCGCGGCGGGCGGCGATACCGGCGCCTCGTCGTCGGCCCGGCCCACGTCTGCCGGCACGAAGAGCTGGCGCAGCGCGTCCAGCCCCACCAGGTTGAAGGGCTTGAGGGCGATCCGGTCGGTGGGCAGGCCGGCCAACCCGGCGGGCATCGCGGCAAGGGCCGCCTGCTCCCGGGCGAAGATCGCTGCGGCGAGCGGGTCGCCCTCCGCCTCGCCCGCCGGCAGCAGGCCGTTGATGACCAGGAACTGCCGGTCGATGCCGATGGCGGCGAGCTCATCGTGGGTGCGCGCCACTTCGCGCAGGGTGGCCTGCTGGGCGCGGGCCACCAGCACCAGCCGGGTGCGCGCGCCGTCGGCCAGCGCGTCCACCGCGGCCTTGTACTGGCTGCGCTGCTTCTCCAGCCCGGCCAGCGGGCCGAGGCAGGACGCGTCGCCCTTCCCCGCCTCCAGAAAGCCGCTCCACGCGCCGGGCAGCTGCAGCAGGCGGATGGTGTGGCCGGTGGGCGCGGTGTCGAAGACGATGTGCTGGTAGTCGTGGGTCAGGCTGGAATCCACCAGCAGCCCGGTGAATTCGTCGAAGGCGGCGATCTCGGTGGTGCAGGCGCCGGAGAGCTGCTCCTCGATGCCCTTCACCACGCTGTCGGGCAAGAGCCCGCGCACCGGCCCGACGATGCGGTCGCGGTAGGCCTGGGCGGCCGCCTGCGGGTCGATCTCGAGGGCCGAGAGGTTGTGCACCGCGGGGATCGGCGTGATCCGGTTGCCGATCTCCACGCCAAACACCTGCCCGACGTTGGAGGCCGGGTCGGTGCTCACCAGCAGCACGCGCCGGCCACGGGCGGCGAGGTCGATGGCGGTGGCGCAGGCGATGGAGGTCTTGCCCACCCCGCCCTTGCCGGTTAAGAACACAAAGCGCGGCAGCGCCTCGAGGAATTGCATGGGGGCCTCCGGGCTCAGCAGCACTTGCTGCCGCTGCAGCAGGGCTTGGGCGCGTCCGGCGCGGCGTCGGCCAGCCCCAGCCAGCGGGCGATCTCGGCCCGGGCCGGATAGCGACCGGCCAGCGCCACCTCGCCATCCAGCAACACCAGGGGCAGCGCCTCGGCACCGGAGCGCTCGAGGAAACCCATGACCACCGGGTTGCCGGCAAAGGTCAGGGGCTCCTGGGCCAGGTTGAAGCGTTCGACGCTGGCGCCCTGCTGGCGCGCCCAATCCACGTCGGCGGCAAACTGGACGAGGGCCTGATCCACATCCACACCGCACACGCCGGTGCTGCAACACAGGGCCGGATCGAAAATCTGGAGGGTTTTCATTTTAACTCTCTTAACAATATTGAAATATTGATCACGGCAAAAGCTGGCCGATGCGATCCAGCTCCGCCTTCAGCGCGGCGCAGTCGTGCTGGAGCGTATCCAGCGGCAGCGCCAGGAAGGCTTCGATGCGGGCGCGCAGGATACGGTAGGCGGTGGCAAAGGCCGCGTCGATCTCGGCGTCGGTGCCGGTGGCGTGGGCCGGATCGTCCACGCCCCAGTGGGTGCGCAGCACGGGGCCGAGGTAAACCGGGCAGATCTCGCCGGCGGCGCTGGCGCACACGGTGACCACCACGTCCGGCGTCACCGGCAGCGCGTCCCACGACTTGCTGTGGTAGCCGTCGGTGGCGATGCCTTCCCGCGCCAGGAGCGCGAGCGACCGGGGATGCACGTAGCCGGCGGGCTTGCTGCCGGCGCTCAGGGCGCGCCAGCCAGCCGGCGCCAGGTGGTTGAAGGTGGCCTCGGCGAGGATCGACCGGCAGGAATTGCCGGTACACAAAAACAGCACGTTCATGGTCAGGGTTTTTCGTCGGCAGCGGGGATGGGCGGCAGCACGGCCTCCGGGCAGCACGAGGCGGCCCGCAGGTCGGCGCATTTTTCGGGCTGGCCGGAACAGCATTCTTCGGTGAGATAGGCGATCAGATCGAGCATCAGCGGGATGTTGGCCCGGTAACGCTGGAAGCGCCCCTCCTGCTCCACCGACACCAGCCCGGCGTGGGTGAGCGCCTTGAGGTGGAAGGACAGGCTCGACGGCGAGATGTCGAGCGCGCTGGCGATGTCGCCCGCCACCATGCCCTCCGGCCCCTGGCGGACGAGCAGCCGGAAGGCTTCCAGCCGCCAGCCGGACGAGAGGGATTCGAAGATCGTGGTTGCTGTTCTGGTTTCCATGGCGCGACTATACAATGATTCAACAACTATTGAAATGAAGATTCCGTGAAACCCCGCCAGGGGTCACAGCTCCATCCACACGCTGCCCGGCTCGCGCTCCACGGCCACGCCGGTGGCGGTGGTCGTGTAGGTGAGGAAGCACATCTGGCGCGGATCAGACAGCACCGCCGGGTTCAGCACCGCGTACACCTCGCCATTGCAGCGGGCCGAGGCGGTGACGAGGCCCGGGTGGCCTTCCCGGTGCAGGCGCGCGCCCACCTGGTGGGTCAGGCCGTAATCGACCGGATCGACCAGCGCAGGAAAAGCCAGCGCCGTGGGGCGCAGATCTACCAGCGCCGCGTCGCAGCGCACCCGGTAGCACTTGCGCTCGATGCGCACGCCGGGCTGGGTGAAGCCGGCGTCGTCCAGCAGGCCGTGGCGCCAGTGATGCACGGTTTCGTGGACGCTCGTCTCGACCGTATCCGCCCCGTACCACACGCCAAAGCTGCCGTCGGAATAGCGGCTCTTCATCCAGTGGCGAAAGGGATAGTGGATGGCGTCGTTCCAGCGCGCGTCCTCGAAGGGCCGGTCGATCACCGGCACCGGTGAGACGAACATCCGCGGCTTGGTGGCGAGCTCGAGGTTGATCGCGGTCTGCCAGTCGGCCGGGTTGTCGGAGAGGTCGTCGAACAGATCCTGCGAGACGCGGATCGACACGATGTTGCGCACAAGATCAGCGTGGGTTTCGGCGAGGCGCGCCTGGGCGAAGATCGGGTCGATCACTGGCCGCGCGCCCGGTCGAGGTAGGCCAGCACCATCAGCAGGCCGGCAAAGCCGAACTCGCGGATCACGTCGATGGGCGAGCGGTGCTCGAAGGCCCGGTTGCGGGTCTTCATCCAGGCGTAGGCCAGGTCGCGGTTTTGCGGAAAGAGCAGGCGCAGATTCTTGTGGATGCCCAGCAGGTGGCCGGCCCGCTCCAGCGTATCGCGGCTGCCCGACAGGGCCTCGCCCTTGCGGTAGCGCGTCAGCACGGCCCGGTTGGAGGTGGCAAAGCCGAGGGCGTCGAGCTGCTCTTCGGTGCTGAGTTTCCAGTGGTCGAAGAGCTGCATCAGCATGCCCGCCACGGCCTTGCGGTCGATGTCGTCGGTGACGGCGGCTTGAGGGGCGTTCATGATGGGGCTCCGGGTTGATCTGTTGCAATTCTAACTCTAAAAGTTACAAAAGCAACAAACGGCAGTGAGGAGTAAGGAGATAGGAGTGAGGTGGAGGTTCGGCGAGCGGGCGTCGCTTTTCGGCGCACCAATGAAAAACGGGCCACTGGGGCCCGTTTTGCTACTGCCTTGTTGCGGGCAGGCCCGCTGGCGCTTACACCACCACGGTCTGAGCCTGGCCTTCGGCGCGGGCTTCGATGGTGCCGAGGTTGTACACCGTCTCGCCGGTGGAACGCAGCTGGGCGGCGGCCATCTCGGCGTCTTCGGCGGCAACGATCACCACCATGCCGACGCCGCAGTTGAACACCCGGTACATTTCCTGGGCTTCCACGTTGCCGGCGTGCTGAAGCCACTGGAACAGGTAGGGCATTTCCCACGCGTCCTTCTTGAGCACGGCGGTCAGGTTGTCGGCCAGCACGCGGGGCACGTTCTCGAGCAGGCCGCCGCCGGTGATGTGGGCCATGCCCTTCACGAGGCCGGCGCGCTTTTCCATCAGCGCGAGCAGCGACTTCACGTAGATGCGGGTCGGCTCCATGATGACGTCCTTCAGCTTGCGGCCGTGGAAGTCGCCTTCGAGGTTCGGCTTGGCGATCTCGATGACCTTGCGGATCAGGGAGTAGCCGTTGGAGTGGGCGCCGCTGGAAGCCAGGCCCAGCACCACGTCACCCGGGCGGATGGTGGAGCCGTCGATGAGGTTGCACTTGTCCACCGCGCCCACCGCGAAGCCGGCGAGGTCGTATTCGCCGTCCGGGTACATGCTGGGCATCTCGGCGGTTTCGCCGCCGATCAGCGCACAGCCGGAGAGCTCGCAGCCCTGGGCGATGCCCTGGACGACGGTGGCGGCGGTGTCCACATCCAGCTTGCCGCAGGCGAAGTAGTCGAGGAAGAACAGCGGCTCGGCGCCCTGCACCAGGATGTCGTTGACGCTCATCGCCACCAGATCCTGGCCGACGGTGTCGTGCTTGTTGAGCTGGAAGGCCAGCTTGAGCTTGGTGCCCACGCCGTCGGTGCCAGAGACAAGCACCGGCTCCTTGAACTTCTTGGAGATCTCGAACAGGGCGCCGAAACCGCCGATGCCGCCCAGCACCTCCGGGCGCATGGTGCGCTTGGCAAAGGGCTTGATGCGGTCGACCAGGGCATCGCCAGCGTCGATGTCCACGCCGGCGTCACGATAAGTAAGGGAGCTCATGGGTTCTGTGATCTCTTCTGAAGCGTCCGGATGCCACCGGGAACGCTCATCGGATTGAGCACCCCGCCGGAACCGGCTACATTAACGGGCCTTGCGCCGGGGTTTTGGCCCCTGCCACGCAAACAAACCCGAATTTTAGCCGAAATGTCGCCGGCCCGCCCCTGCCGGGTGCGCTGGCGCAACAATCGCGTGCCCCCATCCGCGTGAAGCAACTCACCCTCGACCTGCGCGCCGACTCACCGCCGCTGCTGGAAAATTTCGTCGCCGCCGCCAACGCCGACCTGCTCGCCGCCCTCTACGAAGCCGTGCCCGTGGCCGATGTGCCCCAGCACCTCTTCCTGTGGGGCGACGCCGGCAGCGGGCGCAGCCATCTGCTGAAAAGCGTCGTCACCGCCGCTGCCCAGGCCGGCCGCCCCGCGTGCTACCTGCAGGCCGCCGACGTGGCTGCCTCCCTGCCCGAAGCGCCCGGCCTGCTGCTGGCGGTCGATGACGTGGAGGCCCTCGGCCCTGACGCCCAGATCGCGCTGTTCCGCGCCTTCAACGCCGCCCGCGGCCAGAAGATGACCCTCATCACCAGCGGCGCCGCGGCCCCGCTGCAGCTGGCGCTGCGCGAGGATCTGCGCACGCGCATCGGCCAGAGCCTGATCTTCGAGGTCAAGGGCCTCACCGACGACGACCGCAACGCCATCCTCCAGGCCCAGGCCGCCACCCGCGGGCTGCGCCTCGAACCCGAGCTGGTGCAATACCTGCTGCGCCACGGCCGGCGGGATCTCACCAGCCTGCTGCGCACCCTCGACGCCCTCGACGCCGCCTCGCTCGAACGCAAGCGCGCCGTCACCCTGCCCCTGCTGCGGGAAGTCCTGCAGCGCGACCCGACCCTTTAAGCGCACACCATGGAACTCGTACTTTTCGACCTGGACAACACCCTGCTCGCCGGCGACTCGGATTTCGAGTGGGCCCAATTCCTGATCTCCAAAGGCGTGCTCGACAAGGAAGTCTACGAAGCCCGCAACCAGCAGTTCTACGACCAGTACAAGGCCGGCACGCTGGACATCTTCGAGTTCCTCGACTTCCAGCTCAAGCCCCTGGCCCGCCACAGCCGCGCCCAGCTCGACGCCTGGCACCGCGAGTTCATGGACACCCGCGTCCGCCCGATGATGACGCCCAAGGCGCAGACGCTGGTGAAGCAGCACCTGGATTCCGGCGCGGTGGTGGCCATCGTCACCGCCACCAACAGCTTCGTCACCGGCCCCATCGCCCGGGCCTTTGGCATCCCGCACCTGGTCGCCACCATCCCGGCCCAGGAAGACGGCGCCTTCACCGGCAAGCCCCGCGGCACCCCGGCCTTCAAGGCCGGCAAGATCGAACGCGTCGAGGCCTGGCTCGAAAGCCTCGGCCTGTGCTGGGAGAGCTTCGCCAAGAGCAGCTTCTACAGCGATTCCCACAACGATCTGCCGCTGATGAACAAGGTTGGCAACCCGGTCGCCGTCGACCCGGACGACACCCTGCGCGCCCACGCCACCGGCCACGGCTGGCCGGTCATCTCGCTGCGATAAGCCGCACGGCCGGGGCTACCGGCCACCTCAAGTTCGCGGGCATGGCGCCGTTACGATCGCGTCATCCAATGTTGCGTCGCCCGTGATCCTGAAGCCATATGCGAATCGGGGCGACGTCAGATCGCCCGCCCCGATGAAGAACGCCTCTTCCCTCCACGCCAGCCTCAACTGCGTCGCGCTGGCCCTGGCGGGCTGCTCCGCCTGCGCCCACGGCGCCGACGACCTGACCGAGCTATCCCTCGACCAGCTGCTCGACGTGCCGGTGGTGAGCGCCTCGCGCTTCGAACAGAAGGCCTCAGAAACCGCCGCCACCGTCAGCGTCGTCACCCGCGACGACATCCGCCAGTACGGCTGGCGCAGCGTCGCCGAAGTCCTGCGCAGCCTGCACGGTTTCTACATCCACAGCGACCGGGGCTACGACTACGTGGGCGCCCGCAGCTTCGCCCGCCCCCAGGACTACAACACCCGCGTGCTGCTGCTGGTCGATGGCCAGCGGGTCAATGACGCCATCTACGACCAGGCCTACATCGGCACCGACGGCATCATCGACCTGGACATCGTCGAACGCATCGAGGTCATCCGCGGGCCGGGCTCGTCGATCTACGGCGGCAACGCCCTTTTCGGGGTGATCAACCTCATCACCCGCAGCGGCGCGCAGCTTGACGGCGGCGAACTCGGCGGGCGCGTTTCCAGCCACAACACCGTTGACGGCCGGGCCAGCGTGGGCAAGCGCCTCGACAACGGCGCCGACTTCCTCGCCTCGGTCTCGGGGATGAACAGCACCGGCCCGGCGCTGTATTTCCCCGAATTCGACACCCCCGCCAGCAACGACGGCCGCACCGCCCACACCGACTACACCCGCCAGGGCAGCGTCTTCGCTCGCGTCAGCCTCGACGGCCTGCGCATCACCACCGCCGCCAGCCGGCGGACCAAGGGCGTGCCCACCGGCGCGTTCGGCGCCGGGTTCAACGACCGCAGCCACGCCTACATCGACACCCAGGGCTATCTCGCCGTCGACTACACCCGCGACCTCGACGCCGCCACCGAGCTCTCCGGCCGCGCCTACCTGTCGGACTACACGTTCGCGGCCCCCGCCATCCGCGGCACGCCGCCGGTGCGCAACCACGACGAAGCCCACGGCAGCTGGTACGGCATCGACCTCAAGCTGGTGAGCAAGCTCTCGGCCCGCAACAAGCTCGTGGCCGGCATCGAGCACCAGCGCAACCGCATCCAGAACCAGCGCAACTACGACGCATGGCCTTACCGGCTCAACGCCGACGACCGCCGCCAGAGCGAACGCAGCGGCCTCTTCGTGCAGGATGACTTCCAGTGGACGCCCGCGCTCAAGCTGTCGGTGGGCGGCCGGGTCGATCAGGTCACCGACCAGAGCAGCCAGTTCAGCCCGCGCCTGGGCGCCGTGTATCGGCTATCGGCCCAGACCGTCTGGAAGCTCCAGTACGGCACCGCCTTCCGGGCGCCCAACGTCTACGAGAGCAACTACAGCTACGCCGGCACCGCCATCGCCAACCCGCGGCTGCGCGCCGAAAAGATCACCACCTGGGAAACCAGCGTCGAGCACTACCTCGACAGCCAGACCCGCCTGCTCGGCACCGCCTACGTCTATCGCCTCGCCAACCTGATCGACCAGACCACCGACGCCCGCTCGGGCCTCCTGCAGTACATCAACGCCGGCCGCAACTCGGCCCGCGGTGTCGAACTGGAGCTCGAGAAGCTGTGGGCCAACGGCGCCCGCCTGCGCACCAGCCTCGAGCTTCAGCACGCCCACGACGCCACCGGCAGCGATCTCACCAACTCGCCCAACATCATCGGCAAGCTCAACCTGTCAGTGCCCCTGCCCTGGCAATCCCTGCGCCTGGGCACCGAAGCCCAATGGCTCGCCGCCCGCAAGACCCACGCCGGCATGGTGCCCGACTACGGCATCGCCAACCTCACCCTGCTGCGCCCCATGGCCGGCGACCGCTGGGAATGGTCTGCCTCGGTCTTCAACCTGTTCGACAACCGCCACCTCGACGCCACCGCCTACGACCCCACGGTGCCCCAGCGCGACCGGCTCGCCCAGGACGGCCGCAGCTATCGCCTGAAGGCGGTGTATCGCTTCTGATGGCTGCCCGCGTCGTGACCACCCTCCTCCGCCACCTCGCCGCCGCCGGCGCCGGCCGACGCCTGGCCGCGTGGGCCACGCTCGCCCTGGCCAGCCCGCTGGTGCCGGCAGCCCCCGAGATCGCCGAGGAAAACGCGGTGAAGGCCGCCTTCATCTACAACTTCGCCAAGTTTTCCGACTGGCCCGACGAACACTGGAACCGCGCCCCCAGGCTGCGCATCTGCGTCACCGGCAACGGCACCGACCTCACCCAGGCCGTGGCCGCCCTCGACGCCAAGCCGCCGGTGCGCGGCAAGGGCGTGGACGTGCGCATCCTGGCCCGCGCCGAGGAAGGCGCCCAGTGCCACATCCTGGTCATCACCGGCCGGGCCAGCGCCCAGCCGGTGCTCCAGGCGCTCGGCACGGCGCCGGTGCTCACGGTGGGCGAAGCCGACGGTTTCGCCGCGGCGGGCGGCGTCATCGGCCTTTACATGGAAGGTGACAAGGTGCGTTTCGAGGCCAACCCGGATGCCGCCCAGCGGGTTGGCCTCAAGCTCAGCTCCCAGATCCTCCGGCTCGCCCGGCTGGTGCGCGACGGCAAGGGAGGCCGCTGATGTCCACCACCGGACGCCCGCCCTCGCTCCTCGAAAACCTCCTCCGGATCGGTTCGCTGCGCAAGAAGCTGCGCCTCATCAACCTGCTCACCACCGGCAGCGCGTTTCTCATCGCGGTGCTGCTGCTGGCGGTTCACGACTACCTCGAGCTGCGCTCCACCTTCATCGAGGAAGCCCGCACCAAGGCCGAGTTCGTCGGCCGCAACAGCGCCTCGGCGGTGGTGTTCGACGACCGGATGGCCGCAGAAGGCTTCCTGCGCTCCCTGGCGGACGACCACCAGGTGCGCTTCGCCGTCCTGTGGAACGCCGCTGGCCAGCCCCTCGCCAGCTACACCCAGGCCGGCACCGGCAACGCCCCGGTGTTCACCCATCCGCCGGCCCAGGGCCACATCCTCAACAGCACGACGCTGGACGTCACCCAGCCAATCCACGTGGACAGCACCCAGGCCGGCGCGGTCACGCTGCGCTTCGACCTGGGCAAGCTCTACCTGCGGCTCGCCTGGCACATCATCGCCTTCGCGGTGGTGATCCTCATCGCCCTCACCATCGCCCACGGCCTGCTCACGCGCCTCAACGAGACCATCACCGACCCCATGACCCGCCTGGTGGACGTGATGGACCGCGTCACCGCCGGCGCCGACTACAGCATCCGCGCGCCGGTTGATTCCGGCGACGAGATCGGCGAACTCGCCCGGGGCTTCAACGCCATGCTCGAGCAGATCCAGGAACGCGACCGCAGCCTCGCCACCCACCGGGACCAGCTTGAGCACACCGTCGAGACCCGCACCCTCGAACTGCGCCGGGCCAAGGAGCTCGCCGAAGCCGCCAACCAGGCCAAGAGCGATTTCCTCGCCACCATGAGCCACGAGATCCGCACCCCGATGAACGCCATCCTCGGGATGACCGAGATGCTCCGCAGCACGCCCCTCAACGCCCAGCAGGCGCGCTTCTCGGACGCGGTGTACCAGTCGGGCGAGCACCTGCTCAACATCATCAACGACATCCTCGACTTCTCGAAGGTCGAGGCCGGCAAGCTCGAACTCGAAACCATCGACTTCCACCTGCGCCAGCTCATCGAGGACGTGGGCTACATGTTCGCCCGCGCCGCCGAGGCCAAGGGCGTCGAGCTGGTCTGCGCCGTGCCCCACGACGCCCCGCTGGCCCTGTGCGGCGACCCGGTCCGCCTGCGCCAGATCCTCACCAACCTGATGAGCAACGCGGTCAAGTTCACCCACCAGGGCGAGATCGTCATCCGCGCCCAGCTGCTGGACGAAGACGACGCCCGCGCCCGCTACCGCATCGAGGTGAAGGACAGCGGGATCGGCATTGCCAGCGACGCCCACGGCAAGATCTTCAGCGCCTTCTCCCAGGCCGACAACTCCACCACCCGGCGCTACGGCGGCACCGGCCTCGGGCTGGCGATCACCCGCCGGCTGGTCGAACTGATGGGCGGCGCGATCGGGCTGGACAGCACCCCGGGCCAGGGCACCCGCTTCTGGATCGAACTGCCCTTCGCCAAACAGGACGCCACCGCCCGCAGCGGCGCCGCCCCGGCCGCACAGCTCGCCGGCCGCCGGGTGCTGCTGGCGGTGGACAACACCAGCCAGCGCCAGGTCATCGGGCAGATCGTCCAGGGCTGGACGATGCAGCCCGCCGGCGTCGCCACCGGCGCCGACGCCCTGCGCGCCCTCGAGCACGCCGCCGCCCGCCGCCAGCCCTACGACCTCGCGATCATCGACCTGCACCAGCCGGAGATGGACAGCGCCCGCCTGGTGGACGCCATCCGCCGCCAGCCCAGGTTCGCCGCCCTGCCCCTGCTCGTGGTCGCCTCGGTCGGCACGCCGGGCGGCGCCGGCGACCCGTCACCCGCCGACGGCGTCCTGACCAAACCGGTGCGCCAGTCCGACCTCTACGACGCCATCGCCACCGCGCTCTTCCGGGCGCCCCGCCCCGTGCCGCCGGCTCCCGCGGCGACCGCACCGGCCAGCGCGCTCAGCGGCCACGTACTGGTGGCCGAGGACAACCCGGTCAACCAGCAGCTGGCACTGGCCATGCTTCAGTCCTTCGGCCTGCAGTGCACCCTCGCCAACAACGGCGTCGAGGCCGTCGAGAAAGTCCGCAGCGGCAACTTCGATCTGGTGCTGATGGACTGCCAGATGCCCGAGATGGACGGCCTCGAAGCCACCGCGCGGATCCGCGTGATGCAGGACGCAGGCGCGATCCGCCCGCTGCCGGTGATCGCCCTCACCGCCAATGCCGTCTCCGGCGACCGGGAGCGCTGCATCGCCGCCGGCATGGACGCCTACCTCAGCAAGCCCTTCACCCGCGAGCAGCTGTCGCGGATGCTCGCCACCTGGCTGCCCGGCGGGCACGACGTGGCCCCCGCACCCGCCACCAAGGCCGCCCCCGCGCCGGCCGGCGACGAGCCGATCAACCCGGCCGCCCTCGACGCGATCCGCCGCATCCCCGGCCCCAACGGCCCCGCCCTCGTCGAACGGGTGATCCACAGCATCCTCGCCGAAACCCCGCCGCGCCTGGCCGAACTCGGCCGGAGCGCCCGCGCCGCCGACCTCGACGCCCTGCGCCGGACCGCCCATTACCTCAAGTCGAGCACCGCCCACGTGGGCGCCGAAACGCTCGCCGCCCAGTTCAAGGCCCTCGAAGCCAGCGCACGCACCGCCAGCCCGGATGCCGTGCAAGGTCTTCTGGCCGCCATCGAAGAAGAGTGGTCCCGGGTCGCCCAGGCCCTGCAGGACACCCTCGAAGGACAAGCCCGTCATGTCGAATCCTGATTTCCCGCCCCCGCCCCGCGTCCTGATCGTCGACGACGATTACACCGCCCGCCTGCTCGAACGCGAAGCCCTCGAACAGTCCGGCTTCATCGTCGACGAAGCCCGCGACGGCGGCACGGCCCTCGACGCCGTGCAGCACCAGCCGCCCGACCTGATGCTCCTCGACGTGGACATGCCCGGCATCGACGGCTTCGAGGTGTGCCGCCAGATCCGCCGCCGCTGGGCCGCCTGCGACATCCCGATCATCATGGTCACCGGGATGGACGACCTGGCCTCCATCAACCTCGCCTACGAGGTGGGCGCCAACGACTTCATGGCCAAGCCCATCAACTGGCCGATCCTGGGCCACCGGGCCCGCTACGTGCTGCGCGCCGCCGAGAGCGTGCGCACCCAGAAGGATCTCGAAGCCCGCCAGGCCGCCATCGTGCGCGCCATCCCCGACATGCTGTTCACCCTGCGTGGCGACGGCACGATCCTCGATGCCAAGGCCGGCGCCGGCCGCCGCGACGCCATCCAGCCCCGCCTGTTCATCGGCCGGCGGGTGCCCGACGTGCTGCCCGAAGAACTCGCCACCGAGTTCGCCGACAACCTCCACCGGGCCATCCAGGACGGCATGCTCCAGGCGCTGGTGTTCACGCTCCCCGCCGACGGCCAGGACCGCCACTACGAGGCACGCCTCGCCCGTAGCAGTCAGGATCAGGCGGTGGCCGTGGTGCGCGACATCACCCGCGAAAAGCAGAACGAAGAGAAGATCCGCCGGCTGGCCTACTACGACCCGCTCACCGGCATGCCCAACCGCCAGCATTTTGTCGAGCGGCTCGAGCAGGAGCTCCAGCGCACCGCCCGCGAGCGTCGCAAGCTGGCGCTGCTGTTTCTCGACCTCGACGGCTTCAAGCGCATCAACGACACCCTCGGCCACGGCACCGGCGATCTGGTGCTGCGCGAGGTGGCCCTGCGCCTGAAGGAGAAGCTGCGGGTCAGCGACATCGTGTCCCGGCCCGGCGCCGAAGACCCGCCGCCGCCGCTGCATCTGGCGCGGCTGGGCGGCGACGAATTCGTGATCGCCCTGCCCTCCCTCGATGACGCCCGGGCCGCCATCCAGATCGCCCAGCGGGTGCGCAGCGCCCTCGCCCGGCCCTTCCAGGTGGAAGACGCCGAGGTCAGCATCGGCGCCAGCATCGGCATCGCCATGTATCCCGAGGACGGCACCGACGCGGCCACCCTGCTCAAGCACGCCGACACCGCCATGTACCACGCCAAGGAGCGCGGCCGGAACAACTGGCAGATGTACAGCCAGGCCCTCACCGACCAGGCGGTCGAGCGGCTCAAGCTCGAAAACGACATCCGCAAGGGGCTGGAGCGGGGCGAGTTCGTGCTGCACTACCAGCCCATCGTCGACACCACCGACAGCCGCATCACCGGCGTCGAGGCGCTGCTGCGCTGGCGGCACCCGGAGCGCGGGCTGCTCGAGCCCTCGGCCTTCATCCTGGCTGCCGAAGAGAGCGGGCTCATCGTCCCCCTCGGCCGCTGGGTGCTGGAAGCCGCCTGCGCCCAGGCTGGCGCCTGGCAGCGGGCCGGCATCGCCCCGGCACGGATCGCCGTCAATCTGTCAGGTCGTCAGCTGCGGATGCCGGACTTCAGCCGTGGCGTGATGGACCTCGTCACCCGCCACGGGCTCGACCCCGGGCGGCTGGTGCTGGAGCTCACCGAAGGGCTGGTGATGGACGGCGACCCGGCCCTGGCGGCAGAACTTCACTGGCTCGGGGCCGCCGGCGTGCACTTTGCGCTGGACGATTTCGGCATCGGCTACTCGTCCATCGCCCACCTCAAGCGCCTGCCCATCGGCAGCCTGAAGATCGACCGCAGCTTCGTCCACGGCCTGTTCGACAACCCCAACGACGCGGGCATCACCACCGCCATCCTGGCGATGGCCCGGCATCTGGGGCTGGAGGTGGTGGCCGAAGGCGTCGAGACCGCCGCCGAGCGGGATTTCCTGCGGGAGGCCGGCTGCCGGACGATGCAGGGCTTCCTCTTCGCGCCGCCGCTCCCGGCGGCCGAGATGGAAGCCCTGCTGCGGGACGCCCTGCGCGAGCCGGCCTGAACCGCCCTGACCGGGATCAGAGCCCGCTGGCCTTGAACCAGGCCAGCAGCCGGCGCCAGCCGTCCGCCGCATCCTCCGCCCGGTAGCTCGGGCGGTAGTCGGCGTGAAAGGCGTGGCCCGATTCGGGATACACCACGAACTCGGCCCGCTTGCCGGCCTTGGCCAGATCGGCCTTCATGTCTTCCACGTCCGACACCGGGATGCCCTGATCCTTGGCGCCGTAAAGGCCCAGCACCGGGGCGCTGATCTTGTCCACCACGTCGATGGGGTGGACAGGCGTCATCGCGCTGGCCACGCCGGTCAGGCGGCCATACCAGGCCACGCCGGCCTTCAGCTTCGGGTTATGGGCGGCGTACAGCCAGGTGATGCGCCCGCCCCAGCAGAAGCCGGTGATGCCCAGCCGCGCCGGGTCGCCGCCATTGGCTGCCGCCCACGCCGCGGTGGCGTCCAGATCGGCCAGCACCTGGGCGTCCGGCACCTTGCTGACGACCTTCGCCAGGATGTCCGCCACGCTCTCGATGCCCGCCGGATCGCCCTGGCGCTGGTAAAGATTGGGTGCGATGGCCTGATAGCCCTGGCGGGCCAGGCGCCGGCACACATCGCGGATGTACTCGTGAACACCGAAGATTTCCTGCACCACCAGCACGCTGGGGAAAGGCCCCTTGCCCGCCGGCTGGGCACGGTAGGCCTTGAGGGCGACGCCGTCCGGCGCCTGCACCGTGATCTCGCCCGCCACCAGCCCGTCGGCCGGGGTCACGACCACGCTCTGGCCGAGGGCGGGCTGCACGGCCAGCGCAAAACCCGCCGCCAGCGAACCGCCGACGAAGGTCCGCCGGCTCAGGGGCAGGCCGGGAACGAGACTGTCGAAATCGGAATCCTGAACCGTTGCCATCGAACGCTCCTCACTGTTGGGAAGAGCGTCAGCATACCGCGCCGCCTGCGCGGCGCGATCAGTTCCAGGCCGCGTGAGCGGTGGTGGCGGCCGCCGGGCGGTCGAACCACACGCTGCCACGGCTTGCAGGGCGGCGCTCGGCCACCGCGCGCTCGGCGCCGCAGGCGTACTGGCGGGTGAATTTTTCGGTCAGGGTGACGTGCTTGCCCAGCACGTGGATGAAGCCCGCGTCCGACAGCTCCCGGAAGATCCGCGACAGGGTCTCCGGCGTGAAGCCCATGCGCGCCGCCAGCACGTTCTTGGGAATCGCCAGCTCCAGCTCGATCCGCGCGGCCTTCGCCACCACCCCGGTGCCCAGCCGACGCAGGTATTCCACCACCTTGGCGGAACCGGACTGCAGGCAGTCGGCGGCGATGTCGCGCTCGATGGCCGACTGGCGCTGAGCCACCGCGGCGAGCATCCGGCGCATCAGGCGCGGCTCGCTGTCCATGGCCCGGAAGATCCCGTCACGCCCCACCGACACCAGCACCACCGGCGACACGGTTTCCACCGACGACACATAGGCCGAATCACCAAACAGCTCGGCCACCCCGAACAGCTGGTTGGGCGACAGGATCTCGATGACCTTCTCGCCACCTTCCGGCGACGACACCGCCACCTTCAGGTGGCCGGACATCACATGGAAGAGCGCCTTCGGCCGCTCGCCCGAGGCGTAGATCGCCGCCCCCTTCGGCAGGCTCACCACGTGGGCTGCGCGCGCCACCTCGGCGATCACGGTATCGGGCAGATCACGAAACAGGGCAAGCTCGCCCAACACCAGAGACAGATCATCAAGACTCGTGCGCATCACATTTACCTCGCTGCGACAAAGTGGGGTCATGCGGGGAAAAACTGCCTTCGACCCCGGTACATGGCACGCAGTCTAGGAGTCCGATACGGGCTGAAAGTTGACTTAGATCAGAGTCCGGAGTTGCTCAAAAAATAGGCAATTACCTCTAACGGGGTAGATGCTTTTGTGATTTTTCCAAGACTTAAATCCATGATTTGAATTGATTTGAAAAAAACAGGCCGACAAACCACCAAGCCGTGGAAACACCGCTGACGGCGCTTTCACCTAACCCCATTTTCCTGGCCGGAATACCCACCGGACGTGACCCCGGAGGCGACTCGGGGCGAGAATGACGACCTGCCGAACAACCCCCGTCCCGCGCCGTGACCACTCCGCCCTTCACCGAAGGCCACCCGCCTGCCCCACCGCCGCCGGCCAGCCCCCACAGCCCGTCGGTGGTGCTGCGCCTCGGGGCATGGATCGCCGCCATCGCCAGCCTCGCCGCGGTGTCGATCTTCGCCTCGATCACCGTCGCCGAGCTGTCGTCCGGCGAGGCCCGGGCGATCAACCTCGCCGGCTCCCTGCGCATGCAGTCCTACGCCATCGGTGCCGCCGTTGCCCAGGGCGACGCCCGCGGCATCGACGAGGCCATCGCCGAGTTCGAGACGCGCTTCACCAGCCCCGACCTCACCCGCACCATTCCCCACGGCGCCGACGAAAGCCTGCGCCGGGCCTACGACGCGGTGGGCAGCGTGTGGCGCGGGCGCTTCCATCCCGCGGTGCTGAAGGCCGCCACCGAAGTGGCCGCCGGCCAGCCCGGTGGCGGGCGGCTCTCCGCCGAGACCGCCGAGATCGTCACCGCCATCAACCAGCTGGTGGTGCTGATCGAACACGGCCTGGAAGACAAGCTGCAGCTGCTGCGGCTGGTGCAGGGCATTTCGCTGGTGTTGCTGGTGATCGTCGGCGCCGCAGCGGTGTTGCAATTAAAACAGAAAGTGTTGCTTCCGCTGCACGACCTCCTCGCCTCCGCCGACCGGGTGCGGCGCAGCGACTTCTCGGTGCGGGTGCCGATCCGCGAGCCGGACGAACTCGGCCAGCTCGGCGAAGCCTTCAACTTCATGGTCGAGGATCTGTCCCGCAGCTACGCCCAGCTGGAAAACCGGGTCCGCGAGAAGACCGAGGAGCTCGCCCGCAGCAACCAGTCCCTCAACCTGCTGTACCGCACCACCCGCGCCCTCTCCGAGCGCGCGGTCACCCGGGCCACGCTCCAGCAGGTGCTCGAAGACGTGGAGCAGGTGATCGGCGTGAAGGACGGGGCGATCTGCCTCGCCCGCGGTGACGAGCCCGAGGCCGCCTGCCGGACCGGCACCGACGGGCCGTCCTTCGAGGCCATCTGCCGCGCCTGCTGCGAAGGCTGCGCCACCGGCGGCAGCGCCATCACCCTGCAGCCGCGGGCGTCCGGGGCAGACGGCGGGCAGATGATCGCCGCCCCGCTCTTCGACGGCAGCCGCAACCACGGCGCGCTGCTCCTCGCCCTGCCTCCGGGCCAGGCCCTCGCGCCGTGGCAGCTGGAGCTCCTCGAGACCGTCGGCCGCCACGTGGGCGCCGCGCTGGCCTCGACCCAGCGCAACGAGGAGCGCCACCGCCTCGCGCTCCTCGACGAGCGCTCGGTGATCGCCCGGGAGCTGCACGACTCCCTCGCCCAGTCGCTGTCCTATCTCAAGATCCAGGTCACCCGGCTGCAGGCCCTGCTGCGCAAGAGCCCCACGCCCGAGCCTGTCACCGAGATCGTCGGCGAGCTGCGCGACGGGCTCAACGAGGCCTACCGCCAGCTGCGCGAGCTGCTCACCACCTTCCGGCTGCGCATCGACGGCCGCGGCCTCAACGCCGCCATCGACGACACCGTGCAGGAATTCCGCCGCCGCACCGGCCTCGAGATCAGCCTCGACAACCGCCTCGCCGGCGTCGAGCTGGCCGCCAACCGCGAGATCCACGTGCTGCAGATCATCCGCGAGGCGCTCACCAACATCGAACGCCACGCCAAGGCCGGCCAGGTGGCGATCGCCCTCGCCCGGAACGGCGCCGAGCGCCTGCGGGTGACGGTGGACGACGACGGCGTGGGCTTCGACGAGGCCGACCGCCCGCTCCACCGCTACGGCATCGTCATCATGCACGACCGCGCCCAGAGCCTCGCCGGCGAGATCAGCGTGCGCCCCCGCGAAGGCGGCGGCACCCGGGTCGAGCTGGATTTCCCTGCCGACGCCCACCTTTCCGATTCACCCACCTCCTCCCAAGGAAGCGTGTCATGAACACCCCCGCCACCACCTCGGTCATCATCATCGACGACCACCCGCTGTTCCGCAAAGGCGTCTCCCAGCTCATCGCCCTGTCCGACCAGCTCCACCTCATCGGCGAGGCCAGCAGCGGCGAAGAAGGGCTGGAGCTGGCCCGCGCCCTGGAGCCGGACCTGATCCTGCTCGACCTCAACATGCGCGGGATGAGCGGCATCGAGACCCTGCGCGCGCTGCGCGAGGCCGACCTCGCCGCGCGCATCCTGATCCTCACCGTGTCGGATGCCGCCGACGATCTGGTCGCGGCGATCCGCGCCGGCGCCGACGGCTACCTGCTGAAGGACATGGAACCGGAAGAACTGCTGGCGCGCATCGTCGAGGCGCTGTCCGGGCGCATCGTCATCAGCGAGAGCCTCAACGGGCTGCTCGCCCGCTCCCTGCGCGACGAGGCCCAGGCCGCCGAGCGCAGCCTCGCCCCGCTCACCGACCGGGAGCGCGACATCCTCGGCTGCCTGGCCAGCGGGCTGTCGAACAAGCTGATCGCCCGCGACCTCAACATCGCCGAGGGCACGGTGAAGGTGCACATCAAGAACCTGCTGAAGAAACTCAAGTTCCGCTCGCGCCTCGAGGCCGCCGTGTGGGCCATCGACCAGAACCTGCGCCCGGGCGCCCCCGGGCCGCGCTGACGCCGGGCCTCAGGCCGGCGCGTCGTCCCGCAGGGGCAGCGCGTCCGCGTAGCGCCGGCTCTCCGGCGCATCGGTCTGGAAGCGGATCTCGATCCGCGTACCCGAGCGGATCCGGCTGCTCTCACCGGCGCCGATCACCAGCTTGCCGCCGATCTGATTGACCAGCCCCACCACCAGCCGCCAGCCCAGGCTGCGGCTGGTGGCCGGCGTGAAGCCCGGCGGCAGCCCCACCCCGTCGTCCTCCACCCACAGGCGGGCGCTGCCCTCGCCTTCCGCCTGCAGGCCCACCTGGATGCGGCCGGCGCTGCCATGGGGAAAGGCGTGCTTGACGGCGTTGGAGACCAGCTCGTTCACGATCAGCGCGCACGGAATGGCCGTCTCGATCCCGAGCACCACATCCTCCAGCACCGATTCGATGCGCACGCCCTGACGCCCATGCTGTGAGGCCAGCCGCTCCAGCAACTGGCCCAGATAACGCTTGAAATCGATGCTCGCCAGATCGTGGGAGCGGTACAGCTGCTCATGCACCTGGGACATGGCCAGCACCCGCGCCGCGCTGTCGTCGAACAGCTCGCGCACGTCCGGGTCATCGACGCTGCGCCCCTGCATGGTGAGCAGGCTCGCCACCACCTGGAGGTTGTTCTTCACCCGGTGGTAGATCTCCTTGAGCAGCGCCTCCTTCTCGGCGAGCGCTGCGCTGATGCGCTGCTCGGCGACCTTGGCGTCGCTGATGTCGGTGTGCGATCCCGCCACCCGCAGCGCCCGGCCATCGGCCTTGCGCTCGACCACCGCCCCGCGGGACAGGATCCAGCGCCACTCGCCGCTCTTGGCGCGCATCCGGAACTCGGCCCGGAAGGCCGCATCGGGCACGGCCAGGAACTCCCGGAAACGCGCCTCCGTGGCCTGCCGCTCATCCGGGTGGATCTGGCGGAGCAAGGCCTCGTTGCTCAGCTCGAGCTCCCCCACCTCGTAACCCAGCATCGTGTAATAACGCGGGCTCACATAGACGGCGTCCGTCTTGAGGTTCCAGTCCCAGATGCCGTCGGTGGCGCCCTGGACGGCCAGGCGCAGGTGCTCCTCGCTCTGCTCCAGCACCGCCTCGGCCCGGTTGAGGCGCTTGATGTTGGCGATCAGGATCAGGATCACCGCCACCAGGGCCACCAGCGCCGCCAGCATCGCCCAGAAGATGCCGCCGCTGCGCTCCACCACGCCCTCGGGCTTGCCGATGAGCTGCGCATCGTCCGGCAGCCGGCTCTCGGGCAGGCCGTAGCGCGTCATCACCCCATGGTTGAACAGCAGCGTCGTGTCCGCGTCAACCACCGGCACGGCCCGCGCCGGCGTGCCCGCGAGCACGCGCAAGGCCATGCCCGCCGCGGTACGCCCGATCTGGGCGCCATCCTCCACGCTCCCCCCCAGGGTGACGCCGGCGCGCACCCGCTGGCTGGTGATGTCGAACACCGGCGCCGGCGACACGCGGGCCATGCGCGCGATCACTTCGGAGTAATCCAGCCGCCGCCCCTGGTCATCCACCGCAGTCGCCAGCGGCAGGATGATGTCGCTGGGCGACAGCCGGGCGACGATGGTGAGGATCTCGTTCATCCCCAGGTCGAAATACTGCTCGACCGGCACCGGGCTGCCCATCTTGAGCAGCGTCTCGTGGGCGTGGGAGAACCCGGTTGCCGACGCCCCCAGGTTGCCGAACACCACCACCCGCCGGGCATCCGGCAACAGCTTGCGGGCCGCGCCGAGGGTGCCGAAGACGTCCAGGTGTTCGCGCACGCCGGTGATCGGCAGATCCGGCGGCACCCGTTCGGGGTCGAAGTTGCGGGCATCCGAGAACACCACCGACGCCTTCGGAAAGAGCGCACTCCGGTGCTGCAGCACGAACGTCAGGGCCGGATCGTCGGTGACGATCACCAGATCGACGCGCCGGTCTCCGAGCCGCTGGCGCAGGTGTTCGATGGTCACCGCGTCGTCGTCACGGTGGGGCTGGCGCATGGCGTCCAGATCCTGGATGAAGATATCCGGTGGCGCATCGCTGCCGCGCAGCACCTGCAGGATCCCGCCCACCTGGGCGTCGGTCCAGGTAAAGCCCCAGTGATAGGAGTTGAGGACCAGCACGGTCCGCCGCTCGGTCGGCGGCGTGCCGGCGTCGGCTGCCCGTGCCAGCGGGCCCAGGACTACTGCTGCCAGAACGACCAGGAGGGTGATGAGGCGCTGCAAGACGAACTCCCGGGCTTACTGGACCGTCACCGCGGTACCCATCTCGACCCGCCGCCCCAGCCCCAGCAGGCTCTCGATCACCATCGCCGGCGCCGGCCGCTCGAACAGGAATCCCTGCAGCAGGTCACAGCCCAGATCATTGAGGAAGCGCGCCTGGGCGCTGTTCTCGACGCCCTCGCCCACCACCGTGAGCCCCAGCGCCCGCGACATGGTGACGATGGCCGAGACGATCGCGCTGCTCTCCCGGTTCTCCGGCAGGTCGGCCATGAACGACCGGTCGATCTTGAGGGCGTGGATCGGGAAGCGCTTGAGGTAGCTGAGGCTCGAATAGCCGGTGCCGAAATCATCCACCGCGATGCGCAGGCCGTTGCGGCGCAGCTCGTCGAGGATGGCGCTGGCCCGCTCCGGCTGCTGCATGATGCTCGACTCGGTCAGTTCCAGCGCCAGGCACGAGGGATCGAGGCCGAACTCGGCCAGCGAGCCCATCACCAGCCCGACCAGATCCGGATCGCGGAACTGGCGCGCCGACAGATTCACCGCCACCTTCACGCCCGTCGCGCCGGCGTCGTGCCAGGCGCGGAGCTGGCTGCACACGGTGCGCAGCACCCACGCGCCGATGGGCACGATCAGCCCCGAGCGCTCCGCCGTCTGCATGAACACATCCGGCGCCGCCAGGCCGCGCTCCGGATGCCGCCAGCGCAGCAGCGCCTCCAGGGAATGCACGCCGCCGGCCGCGTCGTGGATGGGCTGATAGTGCAGCTCGAACTGGGATTCGGCCAGCGCCCGGCGCAGGTCGGCCTCCAGCACCATGCGCTGGTTGATCTGCCGCCCCCAGTCGCTCGAATAGAACACAAAGCCGTTCTTGCCCAGCTCCTTGGCCCGGTACATGGCGTCGTCGGCGGCCACGATGAGCCGGTCGCCCGTCACCGCGTCGTTGGGAAAACGGCTGATGCCGATGCTGCAGGAGGTCTGGATGCGGTGCTCCTCGAAGACGCAGGGCAGCTCCATCGCGGCGATCAGCTTGGCGCACACGCCCGCCACCGCATCGTCGTCCTCCACGCCGGGCAGGATCACCACGAACTCGTCGCCCCCCAGGCGGCCGACGATGTCGGTCTCGCGCACGGCCCCCTTCAGGCGCCGGGCCACGTCACGCAGCAGCGCGTCGCCGGCGTTGTGACCGAGGGAATCGTTGACCAGCTTGAAGTTGTCCAGGTCGATGAACATCACCGCCAACTGCTCGCCCCGGCGCCGGCAGAAGGCGATGGACTGCTCCAGCTGGCGATTGATCTGGGTGCGGTTGGAAAGCCCGGTGAGCGCGTCGTAATAGGCCACGAAGACCAGCTGCTCCTCGGCCGAGCGGCGGGCCGTCACGTCCTGCATCTGCACGATGTAGTAGCCGTTGTTCCCGTGGTCGTCGCGCACCGCCGAGACCGACAGCAGCGCCCACACCATCCGGCGGTCCGGCGTCACCAGGCGCAGTTCGATCTGGAAGCTCGGCAGGCTGTTGGCCGACAGCCTGCCGAGGTACTCGTCGAGCATCGGCCGGTCGCCCTCGTGACACAACTGGAGGAAGGACAGCCCGGCAATGACCTCGCCGTGCACACCCAGCATCCCCACCGCCACGTCGTTGGCCTGCAGGAAGCGGCCATCCAAGGCCACCAGAGCCATGCCGATGGCAGCGTATTCGAAGGCCGAATGGAAACGCCGCTCGCTCTCGGCGAGGGCCCGCTCCATCTCGCGGCGCCGGGCGATGTCGCGCAGCACCAGCACGCAACCCATCAGCTCGCCATCGCCGGCGATGATCGGGGACGCGGCGTATTCGACCGACGTGACCGCACCACTGCGGGTGGTGAGCAGCGCCGGACACTGGGCCGGCGCCCCGGACAGCAGCATCGCGCCGGCCACCGGGTCGGGCACCGGCAGCCCGCTCCGCTCGTGGCGCAGATCAAGGAGCGCGCCAACCGGCTGCCCCACCACCTCCGCATCGGTCAGGCCGATCAGCGCCTCGGCAATCGGGTTGATCATGCGCACCCGCCCGGCGGTATCGGTGGCCACCACGCCCTCGCCGATGGAGCACAGGGTGCGCGAGAACCACTCCTCGCTCTGGCGCAGGCGGCTGTCCATGGCGTGCTTGACGAGGGCCACCTCGATGGATGCGCGGATGTCGTCGGGCCTGAAGGGCTTCAGCAGATAGCCCTGGGGCGCCGTGGCACGGGCCCGGCGCAGGGTCTCGTCGTCGCTGAAGGCGGTGAGGTAGATCACCGGCACGTCGCGCCGCTCGCGCAGGCGGGCGGCCGTCTCCACGCCATCCAGGGCACCACGGATGACGATATCCATCATCACCAGATCAGGGCCGGTCGCGTCGAACAGTTCGATGGCCTGGTCACTGCTCGCTGCAATGCCGGTCACCGTGTAGCCATAATTCTCGAGGCGCTGGGCCAGGTCCATGGCGATGATCGCCTCGTCCTCGACGATCAGAACCCGGGTCGGCTTGTCGCTCATGCTCTCTCCCACCCGAATGGAATCGGGCGCTATCCTTGTTGTCAAACCGTTCGGAATATGGCTTAACGGTAATCGAACGTATGTCTTTAGACATAAATCCGCAAAGACTTTCCGAAACCAAGAACATTTCGTCCCGATGACTGTCGACCTTCCATCCGGAAAAATGTACCGTCCATTCCGGCTCAAACTTTGCGGTGGAGAAACCATTGAACAAGCGACTCATCTGGACCCTGCTCTCGGTGCTGTGCGCCGGCCAGACAGCAGCCCAGGAACTGGCTGCGGCGCCCCGCCTGGCCCCCACCGCCGACCAGGCCCAGACGGCCTACCTCAGCGCCCAGATCCTCGGCCGCTATCACTACAAGACCCTCCCCCTTGACGACGCGATGTCGGAGAAGATCTTCGACCGCTACCTCAAGGCCCTCGATCCTGAGCGGCTGTTCTTCACCCAGGCCGACATCGACAGCTTCGCCGACACCCGCACCCGGCTCGACGACGCGATCCTGCGCGGCAACCTCTCGGCGCCCTTCGCCATGTTCCAGCGCTACGAGCAGCGCGTGACCGAGCGCCTCGGCTACGCCCGCGAGCTCCTCGGCCAGGGCTTCGACTTCAGCACCAAGGAAAGCTACCCCTACGCCCGCGACAAGGCCCCATGGCCCGCCGACGAGGCCGAGGTGCGCGACCTGTGGCGAAAGCGCGTCAAGAACGACTGGCTGCGTCTCAAGCTCGCCGGCAAGGACGACAAGGCCATCCGCGACACCCTCGCCAAGCGCTACGACAACTACGTCACCCGCGCCACCCGCAACAAGAGCGAGGACGTCTTCCAGATCTTCATGAACGCCTACGCCATGTCGATCGAGCCCCACACCAACTACCTGGGCCGCAGCGCCTCGGCGGATTTCGACATCTCCATGCGCCTGTCGCTGGTGGGCATCGGCGCCGTGCTGCAGGAGCGTGACGACTACATCACCATCCGCGAGCTGGTGCCCGGCGGCCCGGCGGCGCGCTCCGGCAAGCTCGCCGTGGGCGACCGCATCGTCGGCGTGGGCCAGGGCGACGACGCCGTGGCCGACGTGGTGGGCTCGCGGGTCGACGAGGTCGTCAAGCTGATCCGCGGCGAGAAGAACACCCGCGTGGTGCTCGACGTGCTGCCCGCCGACGCCGGCCCCGACGGCAAGCACAAGCAGGTCGCCCTCCAGCGTGACAAGATCAAGCTCGAAGAGCAGGCCGCCAAGAAATCCGTCATCAAGACCGGCGAAGGCGCCAGCGCCCGCAAGATCGGCGTGATCAACCTGCCCGCCTTCTACGAGGATTTCGAAGGCCGCCGCAAGGGCGACAAGGACTACCGCAGCGCCAGCCGCGACGTGGCCCGCCTGATCGACGAGCTGAAGAAAGAGAAGGTCGACGGCCTCCTGATCGACCTGCGCAACAACGGCGGCGGCTCGCTGCGCGAGGCGGTCGAGCTCACCGGCCTCTTCATCGACAAGGGCCCGGTGGTCCAGCAGCGCCGCCCCGACGGCCAGATCGGCGTCGAGAAGGACGAACACGCCGGCACCGCCTGGGATGGCCCGCTGGCGGTGCTCATCAACCGCGGCTCCGCATCGGCCTCCGAGATCTTCGCCGCCGCGCTGCAGGACTACGGCCGCGCGCCGATCATCGGCGAGCCGAGCTTCGGCAAGGGCACCGTCCAGACCATGATCAGCCTGGACCAGATCGCCCGCAACGATCCGCCCAAGTTCGGCGACCTGAAGATGACCGTCGCCCAGTTCTTCCGCATCAACGGCGGCACCACCCAGCTGCGCGGCGTGGTGCCGGACATCCGCTTCCCGTCGGTGTCCGACCCCGACAGCTTCGGCGAATCCAGCTACGACAACGCCCTGCCGTGGATCCAGGTCAAGGCTGCGGATTTCCGCCCGGTCGATGAAGTCTCGCCGCGCCTCGCCGATCTCCAGCGCCGCCACGACGCCCGCGTCGCCAAGGACAAGGATTTCGCCCAGCTGCTGCAGGATGTGGCCGAGTACAAGCGCCTGCGCGAAACCAAGCTGCTGTCCCTCAACGAGACCGAGCGCCGCCAGGAGAAGGAGCGCCAGGAGGCGCGCCTCAAGTCCCGCGACAAGGGCAGCAAGGACAAGCTCGCCGCCCTCCAGGACGACGGCCTGCAGTCCGGCGAACGCAGCCTGGCCGCCGATCTGGCCGCCGAGAAGGCCCGCAAGGACAGCAAGGACGTGCTGCTGACCGAAGCCGCCCGCATCGTCGCCGACGAAGCCGAACTGCTCACCACCCGCACCCAGCTCGCCCTGCGCGAGCGGAACGCGGCCAGCGCAGCCAAGGCCACGACGCTGCGCTGAACTTCCGGCGCCAGAAGCAGAACACCCCGGGGCGTCATGCTCCGGGGTGTTTTCATTTAAGGCGCCAGCACCGGCAGGTCAGGTCAGATCGTCACCTCGCCCTCCAGCTGGGGTGACAACCACTTGAGCACCGTTTCAAACAGCAGGTCCGAATCGACCGGCTTGGTGATGTGGTCGTTCATTCCCGCCTCCAGGCAGGCCTGGCGGTCCTCCACGAAGGCGTTGGCCGTCATCGCCAGGATGGGCGTGCCCGTGTTTACGGAGTCGGCGCGAATCTGCCGGGTGGCCTCGAGGCCGTTCATCCGGGGCATCTGCATGTCCATCAGGATCAGGTCGTAGCCCGTCTGGCGGGCCATCTGCACCGCGACCAGCCCGTCGTCGGCCACCTCGACAACCAGCCCGGCATCCTCCAGCAGGCACAGGGAAACCTCCTGATTGACCGGCTCGTCCTCGACCAGCAGCACCCGCGCCCCGGCAAACTCGGCCTGAAGCAGCGATTCGGCCGACACCGGCTTGCCCGCCGCGTCGCTCCGCACCGCGCTGCCGATGCCCAGCCTGGCGGTGAACCAGAAGGTGCTGCCTTCGCCCGGCGCGCTCTCCACGCCGATGTCGCCGCCCATCTGCAGCGCCAGCCGCCGGCTGATCGCCAGCCCCAGGCCCGTTCCGCCGTATTTGCGGGTGGTGGATGCGCCGGCCTGCTCGAAGGCATTGAACAGCCGCGTCACCTCGTCCGGCGCAATCCCGATGCCCTTGTCGCGCACCTCGAAACGCACCAGCACGTCGTCGTCGCCCGACGCCACCCGCGCCACGCACAGCACGATCTCGCCCGCCGGGGTGAACTTCACGGCGTTGCCGACGAGGTTCAGGAGGATCTGGGTGAGCCGCAGCGGATCGCCCCGCAGCGGCGCAATGCCCAGCTCGGATGGCAGATCGATGCACAGCCGCAGCCCCTTCTCGGCGATCCGCTGCCCCAGCAGGCTGGCCAGGTTCTCCACCACTTCGCCGATCCGGAAATCGACCTGCTCCATCGTCAGCCGGTCGGCCTCGATCTTCGACAGGTCGAGGATGTTGTTGATGACCCCCAGCAGATGCTGGGCCGCCTTGCCGATCTTGCCCAGCTGGTCGATCAGCCGGGGGTCGGTGGCCCGGCGCAGCGCCAGGCTGTTCATCCCGATGATGGCCGTCATGGGCGTGCGCAGTTCGTGGCTCATGTTGGCGATGAACGAACTCTTCGCCCGGCTCGCTGCCTCGGCCCGGCGCCTTTCGCGATTGAGCAGCACCAGGCCGATCTGGTCGGCCAGCTGGCAGGCAAAGTCGATCTCATCCGGCGCCCACACGTGGGGCCTGCCGGTCTCGGCCAGGCACAGCAGCCCGAAGGGACGCCGGCCCGAGGCGATCAGGCAGCCGAGCATCGACTGGACCTCGGCCTGCGCAAGGTGGCCGTGGATCAGGCCGGCCAGGCACGGCTCGTGCTGCGCATCGTTGCTGGCCGTGTAGCGCGCCGCCTTCAGCGCCGCCAGGTGGTCGCCGAAATCAGCCTCATCGATCACCCGCCCGGCGCAGTGCTCGCCGCTTGAACGGGTGAACAGGTCGACGCAGCGCAGACGGGATTCCCCCTCTTCAAGCAGCCAGACGCTGACCCGCTCCACCTCGAAGGTGCGGGCGAGGCGTGCGGTCACCACCTGCACCATGGTGTCCAGATCCCCCTCGTTGATGGCCGGCAGGCCCGCAAGCTGGAGCATCAGCTCCTGCATCGCGGCCCGGCGCCGGGCAAAACGGGTCTGTTCGGTCATGTCACGGAAGGACAGCACGGCGCCCACGCAGCGATCCCCATCGAACATCGGCGTGACCAGGAAATCCACCGGAAAGCCGCTACCGTCCCGACGCCAGAAGAACTCGTCATCCCCCCGGCGCGGCTGGTGGTCGATCAGCGACAGCCTGATCGGACAGGCTTCCGACGGGTAGGGCGTGCCATCCGGGTGGGAATGATGCGTCAGGCCATGCAGGGACTGGCCGAGGAGCGCCTCGCCCGGATGACCCAGCATCCGCTCGGCGGCGGGATTGACGAAGGTCACCCGCCCCTCCGAGTCGAAGCCGATGATGCCCTCGCCCGATGAGGCCAGGATCAGCGCCTGACTGCGGTGGAGCGCCTCCAGCTGCCTGAGGGCCCGGTCGGTGTCGCCCTTGGCGATGCGCAGGCGGGTCAGCGCCTCCACCTGGAAGATCTCCAGCAGGCGCACCATCGAAGCCGCGATGACGATGGCCGCCGCCGCCCGCGCCAGCTGCACCGGAAAGCCGAAGAATTCGAGAAAGCGGCGGTGGTTGATCACCGACGCAGGAAACCAGTCGGCCTCCGGCACCACCAGCCCGCCCAGCACGCCGTAGGCAATCAGGGCCCCGGCCCCCACCTGTGCGGCCCGCGTCAGGCGGCGCACCTCCTCCAGGGGCACGCCCGGCAAGCGAGACGGCCCGAGCGCCCGCAGCAGCCCGACACCCGCGAGAGTGGCGCCTGCAAAGCCGAACACGTAACGGGAAAGGATGCCGAGGGTGAGCAGCGGAGCATCCGACACCGCCGTGCCAATGCCCACCACCGCCAGCAGCGGCGCATACAGCACCGGCCGACAGACCGCCGTGAGACAGCGGGCGAGCCGACCGCCCCCGTCGTCCGCCTCGAACACAAGCCGGCGGCCAAACTCGAACAAGAAGAGATAGGACGCCAGCAGGAGCACCGGCTGCCACACCGCCAGCAATGACTCGCTGCCGTGCACCACTCGCCACAGATCCGTCCATTCGAGCACCCCGTGCAGCCCGGCAAAACTGCCGAGCAGCCAGAGGGAGCGGGAAAACGGGAGTTCACTGTGATCGTTGTGACGGACAACGATGGCCAGTCCAAGGGCCAGGAAAGCCGCGCCATAGACGAGGAACACGAGATCCATCGCGCCGGCAAAAAGGTTGGCTGGAGGCATGAGCGGTTATTGTTTTCGGCAGATCGGCCACCCCATCAACGGTGGCTCGACACAGCCATAACGGCACAAACCCCCGGCCATTTAGGCCGGGCGCACAACTTTGACGCCCGCGCGGGGCTAGAGCATCACCTGCGTCCCCAGCTCCACCACCTGGTTGGCCGGCAGCCGGTAGTAGGTTGCGGCACCTTCCGACTGGCGCACCATCCACGCAAACAGGCTGCAGCGCCAGCGCGGCAGCTTGCCCGGGCCATCGACGATGCTCGACCGGGCCACGAAGAAGGTGGTGGTCATGGGCTCGAGATCCAGCCCCTGGGCGGCGGCCAGGGCCAGGGAGGCCGGCACGTCGGGTTCCTCCCGGAAGCCGAAGCGTGCATCCACGTTGTAGAGCCCTGGCGCCAGCCGGGTGACGTGCACCCGCTCGCCGTCTTCGATGCGCGGCACGTCCTCGTTCACCACGTGCAGGAACACCGTGCGTTCGTGCATCACCTTGTAGTGCTTGAGGTTGTGGAACAGCGCGCTGGGCACCAGGCTCGGCTCGGAGGTGAGATACACCGCGGTGCCAGGCACGTGGGGCACGTCTGGCAACGGCCCGCCCACGAAGCCCGCCATCGGCACGTCGATCTGCTCCCGCTGGCGGGCCAGCAGCCGGCTGCCCTCCTTCCAGGTGGTGAGCATCAGGAAGATCGCCGCCCCCAGCGCCATGGGCATCCAGCCGCCTTCGCCCAGCTTGGTGAGGTTGGAGCTGAAGAACAGGCTCTCGAGCAGCCCGAACAGCGCCAGCGCCACCAGCATCCCGGTACGCATCCGGCCCTGCATCGTGAACACGATGAAGGCAGTGAGCAGGGTGGTGATGATCATCGTGCCCGACACCGCAATGCCATAGGCTGCAGCCAGCGCGCCCGACGAGCGGAACTGCAGCACCAGCACGATCACCGCCACCAGCATCAGCCAGTTGACGCTGGGCACGTAGATCTGGCCGCGCTCGGTGTCGGAGGTGTGCAGGATGCGCAGCCGCGGCAGGTAGCCCAGCCGCGTGGCCTGGAGCGTCATGGAGTACGCCCCGGTGATGGTGGCCTGGGAGGCGATCACCGTCGCGAGGGTCGCCAGCCCCACCAGGGGAAGGAGGAACCAGTCGGGCGCCAGCAGGTAGAAGGGGTTTTCGATGGCCACGGGCGAGCGCAGCACCAGCGCCCCCTGGCCGAAGTAGTTGAGCATCAGGGACGGCCACACCAGCCCGTACCAAGCCAGCCGAACCGGCCGGGCACCGAAGTGCCCCATATCGGCATACAGCGCCTCACCGCCGGTGAGGGCCAGGAACACCGCCGACAGCAGGATGAAGGCCAGCTTGGGGCTCTCGATCGCAAAGTCGATGGCGTAGCGGGGGTCGACGGCCCGCAGCACCTCGGGCGTGCGCAGGATGCTCATCACCCCGAGCATCGCCAGGGTGCCGAACCACAGCACAGTCACCGGCCCGAAGAAGCGCCCCACCTGCCCGGTGCCATGCTTCTGGATCATGAACAGCGCCACCAGAATGCCCACGGTGATGGGCACCACGTAGTGCTCCAGATGCGGCGTGGCCACGCTGAGGCCCTCCACCGCCGACAGCACCGAGATGGCCGGGGTGATGATGGCGTCCCCGTAGAACAGCGCCGCGGCAAAGATGCCCGCCCCCACCGCCAGCGCCGCGCGCCGGGGGCCTCGGGCGACCCGGTGGGCCAGCGCGGTGAGGGCCAGCACGCCGCCCTCCCCTTCGTTGTCGAAGCGCAGCACCACCCACACATATTTGAGCGACACCACGATCAGCACCGCCCAGAAGAAGGCCGACAGGGTCGCCAGCACATGGGCCTCGCTCGGGTCGATGCCGTGGGCACCGGCAAAGGCCTCCTTGAAGGCATACAGGGGGCTGGTGCCAATGTCGCCGTAGACCACCCCGAGGGCGGCCAGCGCCAGCCCGACCAGGCTGGAATTCGAGTGGGAAGACGGGGATGAAGTCACAGGATCACTCCGGGGTGGGAATCGGGATCAGAGCTGGAAACGGTAGCCCACGCCGGTTTCCGTCAGGAAGTGGCGCGGCTGGGCGGGATCGTCTTCGAGCTTGTGGCGCAGGTGGCCGACGTAGATGCGCAGGTAGTGGCTGTTGTCGCCCGAGGCCGTGCCCCACACCTCGCGCAGCAGCTGGCGGTGGGTGACGACCTTGCCGGCGTTGGCGATCAGGTGCCCGAGCAGGCGGTATTCGATGGGCGTCAGCTTGACCGGCTCGCCCCGGCGCAGCACCTGCCGGCGCGAGAAATCCACCGTCACGTCGCCAAAGGCCACCTCGGCGGCCTCGCTCTCCGGCGAGCGCCGCCCGCGCCGCAGCAGGGCGCGCACCCGGGCCAGCAGCTCGCCGATGGAAAAGGGCTTGGTGAGGTAGTCGTCGGCCCCCGCGTCGAGCACGCCGATCTTGTCGTTCTCGGTCGAACGGGCCGACAGCACCAGCACCGGCGCGGACGACCACGCCCGGAAATCCGCCACGAAGGCGGCGCCGTCGCCGTCGGGCAGGCCCAGGTCGAGGATCACCAGATCGGGCTTGCAGCGCCCGGCTTCCTGCAGGCCCAGGCGCCGGGTCTCGGCGTCCACCACCCGCAGGCCCTCGCCTTCGAGCGCCGTGCGCACGAAGCGGCGGATCTGCAGCTCGTCCTCGATGACCAGGATTGTTGCCTCGCTCATGAGAGTTCTCCGGGGTTGGCGAAGGGCTCGGCGTCGATGGCCGGCGGGTTGCCCCGGGGCAGCGTGAAGGCCACGCAGGCGCCGCCCTCCGGCGGATTGCTCGCGCGGATCGATCCCCCGTGGGCCTCGACGATGGCCCGGCAGATGGCCAGCCCGACGCCCATCCCCGCCACCGCCGTCTCGCTGCGGCCCCGCTCGAAGAGGTTGAACACCGCCTCCAGCTTGTCCGGCGGAAAGCCCTCGCCGCCGCTCGTCACCCGCAGCTCCACCGTATCCAGCCCCGCCACCGCATCGAGCCGGATCGGCGTGCCCGGCGGAGAATACTTGGCCGCGTTCTCAAACAGATTGCAGAACACCCGCTCCAGCAGCACCGCGTCGAATTCCAGCAGCGGCAGCGCGTCGAGGCCGCTGATGTGCACCGGATGCCCCGCCAGCGCCGGGCCCAGCAGCTTGAGGCTGGCGCCGATCACCTCCTCCACCGGCTGCCATTCGCGGCGCAGGCTCACCGGCCCGGCCTGCAGGCGGGCCATGTCGAGCAGGTTGCCGACCATGCCGTTCACCCGCAGCACCTGGTCGCGGATCGCCGCCGCCGTCTCCCGCGCCGCGTCGGGCAAGGGCGGACGCATCACCACCAGCGAATCGGCCATGCCGAAGAGCGCCGTGAGCGGCGTGCGCACGTCGTGGGACAGGGCCGACAGGATGGAGCTGCGCAGGCGCTCCGACACCGCGTCCACCTGGGCCGAGTGAGCCACCTCCACAAAATGCAGGCGCTCCACCGCCGTGCACGCCAGCGCCGCCACGGCCTCGAGCAGCGGGCGGATCGGTTCGTCGGACGGGCTCATCCGCACCACCAGCGCCCCCCGGTTGCGCGTCGCGCCGATCATCGGAAGAAAGTGCCGCTCGGGGATCTCGCCCTCGGCAAACACCAGCCCGCGCCCGGCCTCGCAGGCGGTGCGGGCCATCACCAGCTCTGGCGGCTCCAGGTGGGTGGCCGTGCCGGGCGCGGCGGTGAGGCGATCATCGTCGCCCTCCAGCAGCAGCACGCACTCGGCACCCCAGTTGTCGCGCAGGAAACGCGCCACCCCCTCGGCCACCTGCTCCACCGACAGGGCGCCCGCCAGCTCCCGGGCCAGCCCGTAAAGGGCCCCGGCGATGCGCTCACGCCCGGCGGCGGCGGTGGCCTGAGCCCGCAGCCCGGCAGTGAGGTGCCCCACCAGCAAAGACACCGCCAGCATCACCGCGAAGGTCACCAGATACTGGGCGTGGCTCACCGCCAGCGAAAAACGCGGCGGCACGAAGAGGAAGTCGAACAGCACCACGCTCACCAGCGACGCGGCCACCGCCGGCCCGCCCCCGGCTTTTATGGCCACCAGCACCACGGTGAGCAGGAACAGCATGACGATGTTGGACAGATCCAGCACCCCGTGAAACGGCAACGCCACGCCCGCCGTCAGCCCGCAGGCCAGCAGCGACAGGCCATAGCGCCAGCCTCGGTGGGCCGCACCGGCCTGGACTGCAGGAGGGACAACAGGCATCAAGGACATCTTCTGGCCGCTCCGGGCGGGGGACACAGGGAAAATTCTTGCACCGATGTCGTAAAAATTGCGTAAAGCTCGCAAAAAGCCTGGCGGCCCTCGGCCTGACGCCGGTACGCCCCGCCACGCCCGGCGATGCCCGCCCGGCCCCGCCCTCGCCCGCCTGCCACCGGCCGGCACCGCCGCGAATGGCACCGCCCATGCCCGGCGCGGCCACGCCACCACGGGCCCTGCCCGCCAAGCCACGGGCCGGCCCGGCCGCCCGCCGGCGGCACGCCCCGCAAGGCACCGCAGCGCATGCCCGCGCCCGGGGCAACCCCGGCTGGAAGGACATGGGCATTACGCCTTATCATGCGCACCTTCCATGACATCGACACATCCCGCCCGCTCACGCCGCACCCGCCCGGAAGGTTTCCGCACCTCCCCGGCGGCATCGCCCCGGCGCAACAGGACCTGCCCCCGTGGCGGCGCAGCGGGCCGCTGCGCTGAAGCGACATGCCTGCCCCCTGTCGCCTCGTCACGCAGCCCCGACGCGACATGCCTGCGTGTTGCAGCGTCGTCCCGCGGACGTACAGGGACGTCGCTGCAACACGCAAGGACATCCCTATG
>JAKLLO010000257.1 GCA_023150095.1 Zoogloea sp.
TGCGCGCCGGCGTGCATCCGGTCAAGAAGCCCACCGGCGGCCCGGCCCGCGAGGCGCTGGTCGAACTCCAGGGCCGGCTCGCCAGCCCGCCGCCGTGGCTGGCCCAGATCATGGGCGTGCGGTCCGCCTCCCTCGCCCGCTTCGAGGAGGACATCGAAACCGGGGAGGCCCTGTGATGACGCCCGAACAGCTCGCCAGCATCGGCGAAGCGGTGCAGTCTGCCGGCTCCGCCGAGGCCCTGCGCAAGGCCTTCCCCGGCGTGCATTTCACCGAATGCAGCGCCGACGACGTCTCGCCCCGCTACAAGGTCGCCCTCAGCGTGACCGGCTACGACCTGTATCTGGTGAGCGGCGCCTCGGGCCACTGCCTCGAATTCACCAGCGACCTGGCCAGCGCCACCGGCATCGTGATCGCCGAACAGGTGGCCGATGAGTGACAAGACCAGGGCCGACGCCGGCTTCGGCAAGCTGGGCCTGTGCTCGGGCTGCGGGTATTTTCCCGATTACCTGAACAGCCACCGCTGCACACCGGGCGACGCCTGCATCCGCGCCCACAGCGGGCGGCAGATCGACCGCTTCCTGCGCACCAACCCGGAAGAAGCCGAGCTTTACCTCGCCGACATCTTCTGGGAACGCCGGGCCATCGCCGCCCGCTACGCGCCGGAAGAACTGATCTCCCCGCTGCAGCGCGACAGCGACGAGGTCGTCCGCCGGGTGGTCGCCTCGCGGATTCCCCTCGACCAGCTCGCCACCATGAGCCGCGACCCGGACCGGGAGGTGCGCCTGTCGGTGGCCTCGCGACTGCCCGAAGCGCAGCTTGCCACGCTGATCGGCGACCCGGACTACATGATCCGCGCCACCGTCGCCCGGCGCCTGCCCCACGGCCAGCTCGCCCGGCTCGCCAAAGACCCGGAGCGGGAAGTGCGCAAGGTGGTCGCCACCCGCCTGCCCCCCTTCGCGCTGCACATGCTCGCCAACGATCCTGAACCCGAGGTGCGTGCCGTGGTGGCCGAGCGAGCCCTGCCCGGCCTCGCCGCGGCCCTGCTGCAAGACCCCGAGTGGTGGGTGCGGCTCGCCGCGGTGAGCAATGCCCCGTTGGAGTTTCTGGAGCCCCTTCTCTCCGACCCGGAAACGGAAATCCGTGAAGCGGCCAAGGCCCGACTGGCCGAGGCCAATGCAGCATGATCCCAAGGACAGCACCATGAAAGAGAACCAGGCCTGGTCGGAGTACTGCAAATCCCTCGCCCCCGCCATCGTCGAGGCGTCTGCCAAGGTGCCGGTCAGCGGCGGCCCCGGCGCCCTCGTCAAGGCCCTCGGTCAGGCGCTGCCCGACTGGAAGTTCCGCCACGCCATGAGCCGCGGCGGCTGGTATCGGCTGGGAGGTATCGTAACAGCCGATGGCAAGCGAATCAGCGATAACCTGGAACGATGGGTCGAAGCCGGCCTCGACGAGCGCGACGGCGACCTGACTCACCTGATGGAAGACTTCGCCGATCAGACCCTCTTCGCCACCCGCCTCGTCGGCCAGACCCATTACCTCGTCTCTCACTCCGGCGAAGGCCACGCGGATTTTCTTCAGCTGGAGATCGAAGACCTGCAGGAGATCCGCGCCCACCAGCTCTTTGCCAACGACCCCGCGACGGTCGAAGACCTCATCGATCCCCGCACCGGCAACGACAATCCGCTGCCCGTGAGCCTGCCCCATTACGCGTTCCGGCGTGTCCTGCACATCGGCAGCTTTCTTCAGCGCATGCGCGCCCAACGGCCTGAGCCGGCGGCCATCCACCGCATGGTCGATGACTGGAGCGCCAGCAGCGCCGGCGCCAGCAGCACCTTCTCGAACCACTGGGTCGTCGCCACCCGCGAGCACCTGGACCGCTACCACCAGCCGGTCTTCCTCGCCCAGCCGATCGCGACGCTCGCCGGGACACCGCCGGAGTTCGACGCGACGCCAGGCACCAGCGGCCTGGCCCTCAACGAGGCGCTGACGCACTTCGACCGGGAAATCGGCTATCCGATGGCCTGGTACTTCCACATGCTGGGCACCAAGGCGGTTCCCCACTGGGTTGCGCAAGTGGTGATCGAAGACACCATGGCCGGCTTTGCCTACCTCCCCCAGCGGGATGTGGAGGTCGTGCGCAACTGGCTGCATCGGCCCTACGCTCTGTAAGCGCCAGGCCGAGATCGCCCGAAGCCGGCGGCAGCGCTAGCCGCCGGACCGCCGGGCCGCCATCCGCTCCGCCCAGCACGCCGCAACATCGAGCATGCGGTTGGCAAAGCCCCACTCGTTGTCGAACCACACCAGCAGGTTGAGCAGATGGGCGCCGCTCATCCGGGTCTGACCGCCGTCGACGATGGCCGAATGGGGGCTGTGGTTGAAGTCGATCGACGCATGGGGCTCCGCCGTGTAGGCCATCCGGCCGGATTCCCGCCCTTCGGCAGCGCTATGCAGCAGGGCGTTCACGTCGGCCACATTAGCCGGGCGCTGCAGCGTGACGACAAGATCAATCGCCGACACATTGACTACCGGGACACGGATCGCCTTCGTCTCGACGCGCCCGGCCAGATCCGGCAACAGTCGCACCACACCCCGGGCCAGGCCGGTCGAGACGGGGATCATCGACTGCATCGCCGATCGCGTGCGGTGCAGGTCGGCGTGGTGATAACCATCGATCAGCGGCTGGTCGTTCATCACCGAATGCAGCGTCGTCATCAGCGCGTGATCGATCCCGTAGGCTTCGTCCAGCAGCGCCAGCACCGGCACGATGGCATTGGTGGTACAGGAGGCCGCCGAGACGATCCGCTCGTCACCGAGGATCAGCCCCTCGTTGTGACCAAAGACGATGGTCCGGTCCACGTCGGCGGCACTGTACCCTGGATGGGACAACAGCAGATGGCGGCAACCGGCGTCCAGAAAAGCCTCCAGCTCGTGGCGATGAGCGTAGCGTCCGGACGCCTCGACAAGCAGGTCCACATCCAGCGACCGCCAATCAACACCGTCCGGTGCGCTGGCGTGAAAAACGGGGATATCGACGCCATTGACGCGCAACCCCTCCCCGGCCACCTCAACCTCTCCGGGGAAACAACCATGGGTAGAGTCAAAGCGCGTGAGATAAGCCATGCTTTCCAGGTCGGCCGGTTCGTTGATCGCCACCACCGAAAAATGCTCGCGCAACGGCGACACAATCAACGCTCTCAAAAAGCATCGACCGATACGCCCATAACCGTTGATTGCAATTCGCAAACTCATTCCTCGTCCAGGCAATCCAGCATCAAAGTGCGTACGGAGCGTACGAAGCACTCACCGCTCCACCGTCAGCGGCCATCGCGACAACTATACCGTCGCCCCCGAGATATTAAACTTGCTGCGCTCATCCGCACACCCGACCGCCCCGCCCTGTCATCACTGAGCGCGGGCTTACGATGGTTCGCCGGATGCGCCCTTTAATTCTGTCGCGGATTTTGTTCGTTAAAGCGTAACACCCCCTGAGGCGTATTGCCTGAGGGGGTGTTGAATGGTGAGTCTGACGATGACCTACTTTCACGCACGCGTGTGCACTATCATTGGCGCGGTCTCGTTTCACGGTCCTGTTCGGGATGGGAAGGGGT
>JAKLLO010000258.1 GCA_023150095.1 Zoogloea sp.
CGGCTCCGGCCACATCGCCGGCATCGTCAACCCGCCGGTGGCCAACAAGTATGGCTACTGGACCAACCCGGGCAGCAAGCTCCCCGCCACCGCCGACGAGTTCTTCGCCGGTGCCGAGCAGCACCCGGGCTCCTGGTGGACCGACTGGCAGGCCTGGCTGCTGGCCCAGGACGACACCAAGGTGCCGGCCCGCGACCCCGTCAAGGGCACCCTGAAGGTCCTCGAGGACGCACCGGGTTCCTTCGTCAAGGCTCGCCTCGGCAGCAAGGAAGCCGCGTAAGCCACGCAGGCACCGATCCGGAAGGGGGCTTCGGCCCCCTTCTTTTTTTGTCCCGACACCTCCCAAGCCCCACCGTGGCCACCTCCCTCGAAACGCCCTTGCCCGCCGGGCTGCCCGTCGTGCTCGACACCAACGCCGTGCTGTCCTTGTGGATGTTCGAAGACCCCGCCCTCGCCCGGCTGCGCGCCGCCATCGAAGGGGGCGCCTTCACGCTGTTCACCCGCGACGACTGCCTCGGAGAACTCGCCCGCGTGCTTGCCTACAGCCAGTTCAGGCAGACGCCCGAACGCCAGGCCGAAATCGCCGCAGCCTACCGGGCCCGCTGCACCCTGGTGCCGGCCTGCGAGGCACCCACCTGCGAGCTGCCCGCCTGCCTCGACCGGGACGACCAGAAGTTTCTCGAGCTGGCCCGCGACAGCGGCGCCCGGGCCCTCCTGACCCGCGACAAGCTGGTGCTCAAGTTGGGCCGCCGCCCGGTGATTGCCGCGCGCTTCGCGATCCTCACCCCCGAGCGCCTGCAGTCACTGCTGGCGCCGCAGATCTGACATCAATGACACAATAGTTTGCATTTCATGCCACAGGCTTACTTCAACTCTGGCTAGACTGGGTTCAACCCATTCTGAGGAGTATCCGTCATGCCATCCACACTGGATTTCGATCTGGGCAATCTCGTCACCACCTATCTCCTGCCGCTCGGCTGGAAGATCGCCGGCGCCATCCTGCTGTGGGTCGTCGGCGGCTGGGTGATCAACCTCGTCGGCAACCTGTCGAGCCGCGGCATGACCCGCCAGAAGGTCGAGCCGACCCTCATCCGCTACGTCGAGGCAACGCTGCGGGTCGTCATGCGCATCGTGCTGGTGATCGTCATCCTGTCGGTGTTCGGCATCGAGACGACAAGCTTCGCCGCCCTCCTCGCCGCCGCCGGCATCGCCATTGGCGCCGCCTGGAGCGGTCTGCTGGCCAACTTTGCCGCGGGCGCCTTCCTGATCATCCTGCGCCCTTTCAAGGTCGGTGACTTCATCAGCGGCGGCGGCATCACCGGCACGGTCCGCGAGATCGGCCTGTTCGCCACCACCATCGACCAGCCCGACAACGTGCGCACCACCATCGGCAACAACAAGCTGTTCGCCGACAACATCGTGAACTTCAGCGCCAATTCCGCCCGCCGGGTGGACCTCACCGCGCAGCTCGCCCACAGCGTCGACCCGCAGCAGGCCATGACGCTGATCCGCACCCGCATCGCCCAGATCCCCAACGTGCTCACCGACCCGGCGCCCGACGTCGAGATCCTCGAGTTCAACGCCGCCGGCACCAAGCTGGTGGTGCGCCCCTACTGCCACAACGACCACTACTGGCAAGTCTATTTCGACACCAACAAGGCCCTGGCCGAAGTCGGTGGCGCCAACAACTGGCCGATCCCGGCCCCGCACCAGGTGCTGCGCCAGCCTTCCTGACACCTTCACGCACCGCCAGCCAGCGCCCACCCCTTGCGGTGGGCGTTGTTCATTCCAGGCCCGCGAGCTTGCGGCGCAGCGCCGCCAGATAGCGCAAGCCGGCCGCCGCCCGGCTGCCGTACCAGGACGCCATCTCCCCATCCACCAGACAGGCCGGCCGGCCCGCCGCCGCCTCGACCTCCGCCAGGTGCCGGTCGCGGAAGCGGTAGGGCTCGGACGACAACAGCACGCGGCTCACCTCCGCCAACCACGGCGCATCCCACTCGAAGGCCGGATAGCGTGGCTCCACCTCCGGCGGCCAGCTGTCCCAGCCGACCGCAGCCAGGGTCGCCGAAATGTAGGTGCTGCGCGCCACCGTCATCCAGGGCTCCCGCCAGATCAGGTACAAGACCTTCTCGCGGGGCAGGCTCGCACCGGCCTGGTGTGCCTCGTCGAGGGCCGCACACAGGTCCGACGCCAGTGCCGCGGCCTCCGCCTGTCGCCCGAAGATGCCGCCCAGCAGGCGATAGACCTCCAGGTTGTCTTCCGGGGTGCACGGGTGGGTGACGATCACGTGGGGCACGAAGCTGGCGATCTCCTCGGCGCAGTCGCGACGGTTTTCGTCGATGTTCACGATCACGTGGGTCGGCGCCAGCTCGCGCAGGCGCTCGAGGTTCACGTCCTTGGTGCCGCCCACCTTCGGCACCCGCCGCAGGGCCTCCTTCGGATGGATGCAGAAACCGGTACGCCCGACCAGCTGGTCCGTCAGCCCCAGGTCGCACACCAACTCGGTCAGCGAGGGCACCAGCGACACGATGCGGGCAGGCCCGGCGTGGGCCCGATGGATCTGCCCGGCCGCATCGGCCCAGGCATCTTGCGAAGTATTGATCGTCATCATGCAAGTATCTCAGGGCCTCGGCCCTAATGGGAACGTGCGGCGGCGAGTCGACTCTCAGCCAAGCAAGGCCAGCCCATCCACCACGGAGGAAATCATGAAGATAGGCGTCCCGAAAGAAACCAAGAACCATGAATACCGGGTCGGGCTCACCCCCGGCGCCGTGCGCGAGGTCGTCTCCCACGGGCACGGGGTGATCGTCGAGTCCGGCGCTGGGCTGGGGATAGGCGCCAGCGACGCCGACTACCAGCAGGCCGGCGCCGAGCTGGCGGGCAGCGCCGAGGCGGTGTTCGATGCGGCCGAGATGATCGTCAAGGTCAAGGAGCCGCTGCCCGAAGAATCCGCCCGCCTCAGGCCCGATCACCTGCTGCTCACCTACCTGCACCTGGCCGCCAACCCGGCCCTGGCCGACGAGCTCCTCGAGCGCAAGATCACCGCGATCGCCTACGAGACCGTCACCGCCCCCGGCGGTGGCCTGCCCTTGCTGGCGCCGATGTCGGAAGTTGCCGGCCGCATGAGCATCCAGGCGGGCGCCGCGGCCCTCGAAAAATCCCGCGGCGGGCGCGGCGTGCTGCTCGGCGGCGTGCCGGGCGTCGAGCCGGGGCGGGTGCTGGTGCTGGGCGGCGGCACGGTGGGCAACAATGCCGCGCACACCGCCGTCGGCATCGGGGCCGACGTGACGGTGATCGACAAGTCCCTCGCAGTGCTGCGCCACCTCGACGAAATCTACGGCGGCCGGGTCAAGACGCTCTACGCCACCCGCGACGACATCGAGCGCCTGCTGATGCAGGCCGACCTGGTGATCGGCGCGGTGCTGATCCCCGGCGCCACCGCGCCCAAGCTGGTCACCCGCGACATGCTGGCCCGCATGAAACCCGGCGCGGTGATCGTGGACGTGGCCATCGACCAGGGCGGCTGCTTCGAGACCTCCCGGCCGACCACCCACGCCGACCCCACCTTCGTGGTCGATGGCGTGGTGCATTACTGCGTCGC
>JAKLLO010000259.1 GCA_023150095.1 Zoogloea sp.
GACGAGCGCCTGCAAGGGCACATCGTGACACCGGCACCGACCACCGAGCGCCTGCAGTCCATCCAGCGGATGGTCGCGGACCAGCTCGGCGACAAGCTGCCCGACTTCGAGGCCGATGCGCTGCGTGCGATCCCCGTGCAGGTCGGCGGGCTCTATCCCATCTCGGACGTCTGGTACGTCGAGCCGGGGCTGGACGTGCCGGATCGCCTGCGCGTGCACATCGCGCAGTTCGCGCGCGAGATCGGCGAGGAAGCGGCGGTCGCCGACCACATTGAGGCCAGCGTCGGCGGCATCGGCTTCGTCTGCGTGGCACCGGCCGTGGGCCAGGCGAAGGCGCTGCCGGCGTTCGCGCGGGCGGTGCTGACCCTGCTGCATGTGCTGAGTGCGGCTCCGCCCTCCGCGAACGGATTGGACCGCGCGCGGCTGGCCGACGAGCTGGCGGCGCTGCTGCATGGCCACGGCGGCTCGGCCACACGCCTGAGCGATGCTGCGCTGGTGAAGCTGTTCCGTTTGCTGCGCCTGGCGCGCCGGCTGCTGGATCTGGAAGCCGGCGTAGCGAGCCAGGATTCCTGAGCGCAGGAGGCTCCCGCATGTCGGCACCGCACCCACTCAACCAGGCCGTGATCGCCCAGGCCCTGCATGACCTGCGCAACGGCCAGTTGCGCCGCTGCAAGGCTATGGGCTTCGGCGAGGAGGAGCTGGATGCGCTGAAGCACCCCGAACTCGTGAGCATGCTGGTGAATGCCACGGTGTCGTGGTGCTCGGTGTCAGTGAACCGGGAAGTGTTGAAGCGGCTGCTGAGCCAGGTGCACGACGTGGAGCGGGAGATCGCCACGGTGGACCGCATGCTGCGCCTGGGGGCGAGCACGGAGATGGTCAGCAAGTTCTACGGCCTCACGCATCAGGAAGTGGCGCTGCGCCGCGACATCCTCGGGCTGCCCAAGCGCAAGGGCCGGCATCCGGTGCTCGACGAGGCGCAGGACGTGGCCTTGTGGGAGCGCTGGAAGGCCGGCGTCTCCGAGCGCCATATCGCCCTGACCGACGACATGGCGATGCTGGCGCTGACCATGGATCTGGCCGAGGCGCTGAGCCTGCCGATGTCGGTGGTGTGGGCGGCGATACGCAACTGGATCGACCAGGGGCTGGTGTAGGCCATGACCACGGGTGGCGCACCACGGCGCGAAGGCCCGGTTGCGCTGTCGGCGTTGTTCGACGAGGCGCTGCGGCACCTTGAGCCGAAGGAACCGGCGCAGGGCACGGCGCCGAGCCAGGACGGCTTTCTCTACAGCGGCAACCGCCATGAGAGCGTGCCGCGCCGACTGTTCCTCGACCGGCGCCTGACCCCGCTGGAACGCAACGCCTGGCAGGTGTTCCGCCTGCAGCTCAACGACGACGGCGTGACCGCCTTTCCTACCTACGACCAGCTCCGCCCCTATCTGGCGTCCATGCCCTGTGCGTCGCAAGCCTCGCACGAGACCGTGGCGCGCGCCTTGACGCTGCTGCGGCTGACGCGCTGGCTCAGCCTGGTGCGGCGGCGGCGCGATCCCAGGACCGGCCGTATCCAAGGCAACCTCTACGTGCTGCACGACGAACCGCTGTCGCCCTTCGAGGCGATGCAGCTCGACCCGGACTACCTGGGCTTGGTGAGTCAGGCGCTCACGCACGCGGCGAAGGCGGTGCAGGTCGTGGGCATGAACACGCTGCGGGAGATCGCCGAAGACCCGCTGCTCAGCGGGCGCACGCTGCCGACCCGTCTGCAAGTGCTGGCGCAACGCATGGCGCGGCATGGCTGGACGACGCCGGGTTATCCACAGGAGGGTGCGGACCACGAATCCGAAGAAGGCCAGGAAGCCCTTCTTCGGAATGCTGCGCGCCTGTCTTCGGAATCCGAAGCAGGGCCGAAACCCGCGCCGGACGGCTCTCTTCGGATTCCGAAGGAGGACCGTACAGTACGTAAGGATCGTATAAATGAAGTACGTACAGTACCGCGCGCGAGGGCCTTGCAGAACCTGCGGCTGCCCGAGCGTTTCCTGCGCTTGAAGGACGAGCAGCAGGCCGGCGCGCTGATGGCGCTGCAGCAGGTGGACGAGGCGCAGAGGCAGGCCGTTCTCGACGAGTGGGCGGCACGCTGCCACAACAGCGCGGTACGCAACCCGGCCGGCTACCTGTTTGGCATCATCCAGAAGGCGATTCGCGGGGAGTTCAAGGCCTGGGCCGGAGAAAGTGCATCGGCACCGCCAGCGCCCCCGTCACCTGCGCCCTCGTCACCGCCGGCATCCCGTGCGGCTGACCCCGAGGTCGCACGAGCCTACCTGGCTCAGCTCCGAGAAGCCTTGCGTGATCGCTGATGTTGACTATCCCCAGGGGATAGCTGGAACAGACATCTTTCCGCCGCGCTCGATTGTCGCCCGCCGAACGACAGGCGAAACTGTCGCCTGTGAATCAGACGAGGACAGCCACGCACGAGCCCGGCCGACGATGGACATGACGACTTCCCCCGCCACAAACGCACTGCAACCACTACAGCAAGACGTTCAGCGCTTGCTGGGCAGATGCCTGTTGCGCCTTCAACAATACGAGCGCCTCATGAAAGCCATCGTGGCCCACCACGAGATTTCAGGCCCGGCGCATTCGCTGGAGGCCATTCGCGCAGCGCGGATTGAAGATGCCGCGACCAAGACCCTGGGCACGTTGGTCGGACAACTGTTTGGTTCGTATGTCGTCACCGATGGAAATGGCGGCGAGGAACGCGACGACGCTCTTCCCGGCGACGTGATTTCCTTTCGCACGCGCGTGCAACTGAGCCTGTCTGCGCAGGACTACGCCAACACCCAGGCCGACCTCAAAGACCTGGTATCGCTGCGCAACACCCTGGTGCACCACTTCATCGATCAGCACGATCTATGGACCGTGGACGGGTGCCGCGTTGCACAGGACGAACTCGGTTCCGCCTACACGCGCATCGATCAACACTTCGAGCAGCTGCGCGGCTGGGCCGAGCACATGGATCAGGCGCGGCGCCTGGCAGCGGAGTTCGTCCAGTCGGATGTGTTCCACGACCTGGTGGTCAATGGCATCGCGCCGGACGGCACGGTGGACTGGCCGGCCGCCGGCATCGTCCGCGCGCTGCGCGAGGCCGCCGCGCAGTTGGCCGTCGAGGGCTGGACACCCATTGCCGCCGCTGGCCGCTGGATCGCGGACCGGCATCCCGAGCAGCTTCCAGCCAAGTACGGCTGCAGCAGTTGGCGGCAGGTGGTGCACGAGTGCCGCCTGTTCGAGCTTCGCTACCGTGAGGTGGAGGGGCAACGGGCCGCCTGGTACAGACCTCGCGAGGCATAGCCCCGCAACGCGGTCTCACCTCCGCGCGAGCCGCGAACGACTCCGCCGAGCTATCTCCAGGGGATAGCCGGCACACACAGCCTTCCGTGCGGAACAAACCGGGCGCGCATGGGCTGCGGTTTGTTGACTGACAGCCTTCCGGCCGATGCCGATGCTGGCGACTCGCCAATTCACCGCGAGTCGCTCCCATGGCCAACGAACGCACAGAACCCCTGCAACTGAATCTCGACGCTTCGCGCATCTGGCACGGCCGCGCGCCGACCGAGGGGCGCCCCGGCATCATCGGTCTCAACGGCTTCATCGGCGCCATGAACAAGATGAAGCGCGGCGCCGAGCAGGACGACCCGTACTCGGACTGGTGGATGTTGCGGATCGAGGACAAGCTCGCCGACACCAAGACCCGTCTGCAGACCCTGCGCGAACAGGTGGATCAGGCCTTGGCCGACGTGCCACCGGCGCTGTCGCTGGGCGAGAACATGAACGTGCAGCCGGTGAAGCTGCCGCTGTTCGTCAATGCCCAGCTCGGTTTCATGGCGGTGTATCTGCTGGCCGACTACGACGACTTGGCACGCAAACTCATCCTGGCGCACCACACGGCGCTGATTGACCGCAGCACCTTGGAGCGCTGGCTCAATGATGGCGCGCACGCGCTGCGCAGCCTGTTCTCGCTGGCCCAGCAGTACCGCTACTCGGGCACGACGCGCGACGACTTCGCGGCGAAGAACGCCGCGGCGCGGGCGGCGCTGGAGAAGTTCGGCGAGTTGCCGCAGGACGTGCTGGAAGGCACGCGCCGCTCGCGTTTCGCGCCACCGATCGCGCGGCGGACGACCAAGCCCGGCACGCCGCCTGCTGCGCCCGCCATCGAGCCCGATGCGACGGCTCACACGGATGGCGCAGCCGATGGTGCTGCGGGTGATGAGGATGCTGGCGCATGACAGCATCGCCCCCTATCAGCCACTCCACGCGCTTCGTGGCGCTGGAACAGGCGGACTTCCAGCGGCTGGAACACGCAGGCTACCTAAAAGGCCTTTTACAGCCCTTTAAGGGTAAGGGGAGTCTGGAGACCTGGGCCAGCCTGTGCGCAGCGCTGCGCGACGACGTGATTGGCCTGGCGCAGCGGCGCGTGCTGCCCCAGGCGCGCACCTACCCATTCAGTCTGCTCGACGTGCAACTGGCCCAGCAGGCCACTGGTGCAGGGACGACCTTCCTGCGCTGGCGCAACCTCGACCGTTCCTCCATGGGCGTGGCGTTGTGGGAGGCCCTGCTGGCCAACCCCGCGACGCCGGCCTCGCTGATCGACGAACTGTACGCGATGGAACTGCA
>JAKLLO010000029.1 GCA_023150095.1 Zoogloea sp.
GTGGTGCGCAGGCCGGCGGTGGCGAAGGCATCCTTGATCGACACCGGCACCCCCAGGAGCGGGGGCAGCACGCCGCCCTCGGCCAGCCTGCGTCGGGCAGCGTCAACCGCTAGCGCGGCGCCAGCCGTGTCGAGGGTGACGATCGCGTTGATCCGGTCATTGCGTTCGGCGATGCGCCGCAGGCTCGCCCCGACGAGCGCCGCCACCGACAGTTCGCCGCGCCGGACCGCCCCGGCCGCGCCGAGCGCAGTCAATGAATCGAGCGGCACCTCAGCGCCGCCCGCTTCCGCCGCGGGCAGGTCATGGGAAAGGATCGGAGGAATCAGAACGGGGTCGCGCAAAGGCATCGCAGTCGGGCTCGGCAGTAAGGCAGCCGACAGGGTGATCTCGAAGGCCGCCGCGGGTATTGAATCGACGCGACATCCGGCAACGGCGACGACCGGCTCAGAAGCCCGTCGGGCCGAAATGCCTGGCGCGGACCGTCGCCTCGACACGGTACGGCCAGAACGTCGGGTCGTCCCCGGCCGCGCCCGCCAGAAGCGCCGCCGGCGAATGGCCGGTGAAACGGCGCATGTCCCGGCACAGGTGGGCCTGATCCGCGTAGCCCGCCGCCGCCGCAACCCCCGCCCAGCCCTCGGCCGGGTCGATCTCCGCGCCCAGGGCCAGCAGCAGGCGGCTGCAGCGCAGTTGCTGGCGATAGCTTCGCAGCGGCTGTCCGTAGCTCTCCCGAAAACGCCGCTCGAACTGCCGCAGCCCAAGGCCGAACTGCGTCGCCAGCACCGTGCCGGGAAGGGACAGCAGGGCCGGGGGCACCCACAGGTCGCCGCGATCGCTGGCTCCGCGCCGCAGCGCCTCCAGCAGCCCCCACAGCCGGAGGAGATCGTCCTGCGTCACAGCGGCGGGTGCCAGGCCGTCGACAAAACCCGCCAGCAATCCGCGGCCGGCACCGTCCAGCACCTCGGCCAGATCGACCGCCTCGTCCATCAGCGCTCCGGCAGTCACGCCGAACAGCGCCCGCGCGCCACCAGGCTGGAGCGACAACGTGACGATCCGGGTGCCCGCCTCGGCCCGGGCGTCGCGGGGGCCACGCGTGCCGCCGCACAACGTCAGCCGGGGCAAGCACCGCTCGCCATCGCCACGGCACACTGCGATGCCGCCCTGCACGATGACCAGCAGCACCGGATGCAGCGCCGCCGGCAGGATGTACGAACCGCCGGGCAGCCGCGTGACCAGCGCGCTGCGCACGCAGCCCGCCAGCCCCGGCGACGGGGGATGAATCCCGTCCGGCAGCATCCCGCAGCTCAGATCATCCACCCGAAGGAATCCTCGGTCGGCCCGGTCGGCACGTATTCGCAGCCGATCCAGCCACCGTAGCCGATGGCCTTGAGGTGCCGGAACAGGAAGGGGAAGTTGATCTCGCCGGTGCCGGGCTGGTGGCGGCCGGGGTTGTCGGCCAGCTGGATGTGGCCGATGCGCGGCAGCGCCGATTCGAGCGTGCGGGCCAGGTCGCCCTCCATCACCTGGGCGTGGTAGATGTCGTACTGGAGGCCCAGGTTCGGCCGGTCGGCCGCGTCGAGCACGGCCAGCGCCGGTGCGGTGCGGTCGATCAGGAAACCCGGCGTGTCGCGGGAGTTGAGAGGTTCCATCAGCACCTGCCGCTCGGCCAGCGCAAAGGCGTCGGCGGCATGGCGCAGGTTGTCCACCAGCGTGGCCGTGAGCAGCGCCTCATCCACGCCATCGGGGCGCCGCCCGGCGAGGCAATTCACCCTCGGGCAGCCCAGCGCCTCAGCGTAACCGGCGGCCAGTTCGACCCCCTCGCGGAACTCGGCGACGCGGTCCGGCAGACAGGCGATGCCCCGCTCGCCCGCGGCCCAGTCGCCGGCCGGAAAGTTGAACAGCACCACCTCGACCGCCGCCCGGTGCGCCGCGTCGACGACCTCATCCACCGGGAAGGCATAGGGAAAGTGGAACTCGACCGCCTTGAAGCCATTGGCCGCCGCCGCGGCAAAACGATCAAGAAAAGGCCGGTCGAGGAACAGGAAGGACAGGTTGGCAGAGAAGCGCAGCATCGGAAAACCTCCTGGATCAGCATCCAAACGGGGGAAACACCAGCCCGGAGCGGCCCAAAACGACCACATCACGAAAAGCCGGCCATTCGTTGGGTTATCATGCGCGACTTGAACCCGATAATCCAAGCCCCACCAATGATCCGCAAACTGCTGCGCCGGGTTTTCCGCCGCGCCGCACCCGCCAACGCCCTTCCCGAACCTGCCGTGATCCCCGTCAGCCGCCATGGCGTCCGCCGGGAGCAGATTTCCCCCGCCGCCAACAAGGTCTGCACGGTGCTGCAGGAAGCCGGTCACAAGGCCTACGTCGTGGGCGGCGCGGTGCGCGACATCATCGTCGGCCAGACCCCGAAGGATTTCGACGTGGCCACCAGCGCCACCCCCGAAGAAGTCCGCGCCCTGTTCCGCCGCTCGCGGATCATCGGCCGCCGCTTCAAGATCGTCCACGTGATGAGCGGCCCGGAGACCATCGAAGTCTCCACCTTCCGCGCCATGCAGGACGCCGAATCCACCGAGACCGACGAACACGGCCGGGTGCTGCGCGACAACGTGTTCGGCAGCATGGCCGAAGACGCCACCCGCCGCGACTTCACCGTCAACGCGCTGTACTACAACCCCACCGACGAAACCGTCATCGACTACCACCACGGCGTGGCCGATCTCCAGCAAAAGACGCTGCGCATGATCGGCGACCCGCGCGTGCGCTACCGTGAAGACCCGGTGCGCATGCTCCGCGCCGCCCGCCTGGGCGCCAAGCTCGGCCTGTCCATCGACCCGGCCGCCCGCGCGCCGATCCGCGAGATGGCCGAGCTCCTCGAAAACGTGCCGCCGGCGCGTCTCTTCGACGAGATGCTCAAGCTGCTGATGTCCGGTCACGCGGTCAAGTGCCTGCGCCAGCTGCGCGAGGAGGGCCTGCATCACGGCCTGCTGCCGCTGCTGGATGTGATCCTCGAACAGCCGCTGGGCGAACGCTTCGTGTGGCTGTCGCTCGAAAACACCGACGATCGCGTCCGCCAGGGCAAGCCCGTGTCTCCCGGCTTCCTGTTCGCCACCCTGCTGTGGCACGAGGTGCTGGCCGACTGGGAAGCCCGCAAGGCCGACGGCGCCCATTCGCAGCCCGCGCTCTTCGACGCGATGGATTCGGTGCTCGACAAGCAGTCGGGCAAGCTCGCCATCACCCGCCGCATCGCCGGCGACATCAAGGAAATCTGGGCCCTCCAGCCGCGCTTCGAAAAACGCGCCGGCAAGACGCCCTACCGCCTGCTCGAGCAACCGCGTTATCGCGCCGGCTGGGATTTCCTGCGCCTGCGCGCCCAGTCCGGCGAGATCCCGATGGAACTGCCCGACTGGTGGGACGCCTTCGCCGACGCCAACCCGGACTCCCGCGAATCCATGCTGGTGCCCGACAAGCCCGGCACCGCCAAGAAGCGCCGTCGTCGTCGCAAGCCCTCGGGCTCAGGCAGCAATCCGCCGGCCGACGCATGAGCAGCGCTGTGCCGACGCGCACCCGCGCCTATGTGGCGCTGGGCGCCAACATCGGCGAGCCGGTCCGCCACCTGCGGGCCGCCGTCGTCGACCTCGACACCCTGCCGGGCACCACCGTGGTCGCCCGCTCGTCCCTGTATCGCAGCGCGCCGGTCGGGCTGGTGGATCAGCCCGACTTCATCAACGCGGTGGTGTCCGTCGACACCACCCTCGAGCCGCTCGATCTTCTGCGCGCCCTCCTCGCCATCGAAGCCCGTCACGGCCGCGTGCGCAGCGTGCCCAACGCCCCGCGCACGCTCGATCTCGATCTGCTGCTCCACGGCGACACGACGATGACGAGTCCCGAGCTCACCCTGCCCCACCCGCGCATGCACGAACGCGCCTTCGTGCTGCTGCCCCTCGTCGAGATCGCCCCGGATGTCGTCCTCCCCGGCCTCGGCCCGGCGCAGGATTTCCTCCCCGCGGTGACCAGCCAGGAAATCGTCCGCAGCGAGCCGATGTAATGCCGATCTGGGCCCAGACCAGCCTGCTGCTGGCCGCCTCGAACGTCTTCATGACCTTCGCGTGGTACGGCCACCTGAAGAATCTCGCCACTTACCCGTGGTACATCGCGGCTTTCGTGAGCTGGGGCATCGCGCTGTTCGAATACCTCCTGCAGGTACCGGCCAACCGCATTGGCGCGCAGGAACTCAATCTCGCCCAGCTGAAGATCATGCAGGAGGTGATCACCCTTACGGTGTTCGTCCCCTTCGCCGTTTTCTACATGCAGCAACCCCTCAAGCTTGACTATCTGTGGGCAGCCCTGTGTATCCTAGGCGCCGTGTACTTCATCTTCCGCGCCTGAAAGGCGGAGACACCCCATGTTCGATAAAGCGCGCTACATCGTCGTCGAAGGCCCCATCGGTGCTGGCAAGACGACTCTCGCGAAGCGCCTCGCTGCGCGCATCAACGCCGATCTGCTGCTCGAAAACCCGGCAGCCAATCCGTTTCTGGGCCGTTTCTACCAGAACATGGAACGCTGGGGCCTGCCCACCCAGATCGCCTTCCTGTTCCAGCGCAGCGAGCAGCTCGCCGCCTTCGATCACGCCCACGATCCCTTCCGGCGCATCGTCTCCGACTTCCTGATCGACAAGGACCCGCTCTTCGCCGAGCTCAACCTCGCCGAAGACGAGCTCCAGCTCTACCGCCAGCTCTACGATCGCCTGAAGCCCAGCGTGCGCAAGCCTGATCTGGTGATCTACCTGCAGGCCCAGCCCGACATCCTGATCGACCGGGTGCGCCGCCGCGGCGTCGAATCCGAGCGCAAGATCAGCGAAGGCTACCTGCAGCGCGTGGCCGAGCGCTACGCCACGTTCTTCCATCATTACGATGCGGCGCCGCTGTTCATCGTGAACGCCGAATCCCTCAATCCCGTCGACAAGGACGAGGATTTCGAGCTGCTGTATTCCCGCCTGCAAGCCATGCGCAGCTACCGGGAATTCTTCGGCTACGCCGGCTGACGCCCCGACGCCACCACCCGCCATCTCCCGACCTTTCGCACCCGACGCCCGCTTGTGCCCTGCACAAGTTTGGGGTTAACTGCCGCCGCGAGGAGGAACCGTCATGAGCTATCTGCAGGACAACACCAAACCCGTCACCCTTTTCGAGCTTGGCAAGATGCGCGCCGAAGGCCGCAAGATCGTCATGCTCACCGGCTACGACGCCAGCTTTGCCGCGCTGCTCGAACGCTGCGGCGTCGATGTGATCCTGGTGGGTGATTCCCTCGGCAACGTGCTCCAGGGCCAGAAGACCACCCTGCCGGTCACCCTCGAGCAGATGGCTTACCACACCGAATGCGTCAGCCGCGGCGCCAACCGCGCCTTCGTCGTCACCGACATGCCCTTCGGAAGCTACGCCGAAAGCCCCGAGCAGGCCATGCGCAACGCCGTCCGCCTGATGGCCGCCGGCGCCCAGATGGTCAAGCTCGAAGGCGGCGCCTTCATGGCCGAAACCGTGCGTTTCCTGGTCGAGCGCGGCGTGCCGGTGTGTGCCCACATCGGCCTCACCCCCCAGTCGGTGCATCAGCTGGGCGGCTACCGGGTCCAGGGCAAGAGCGATGCCGGCGCCGCCGTGCTGAAGGCCGACGCCCTGGCCCTCGAACAAGCCGGCGCCGCCCTGGTGGTGATGGAGATGGTGCCCTCGCAGCTCGCCGCCGACATCACCAATAGCCTCAGCACCATGGCTACCATCGGCATCGGCGCCGGCGTCGATTGCCACGGCCAGGTGCTGGTGCTGCACGATCTGATCGGCGTATTCCCCGGCAAGCGTCCGCGCTTCGCCAAGAACTTCATGGAAGGCGCGTCGAGCATCGACGAAGCCGTCACCCGCTATGTGACCGACGTGCGCGAGTCGCGCTTCCCCGGCCCCGAACACAGCTACTGATCCCGCCATGCAGATCCATCCGACCATCGCCGGCCTGCGCGCTGCCCTCGCCGCCACCCCGAACGCCCGCGTTGCCTTCGTGCCCACCATGGGCAACCTCCACGACGGCCACATCTCGCTGATGCGCCAGGCCCGCGAACACGCCGACATCGTGGTGGCGAGCATCTTCGTGAACCGCCTGCAGTTCGGCCCCAACGAAGACTTCGACAAGTACCCGCGCACCTTCCAGAACGACTGCGCGCGCCTCACCGAAGCCGGCGTCGACCACCTCTTCGCGCCCGACGAAGCCGAGATGTACCCGGAGCCCCAGCGCTACCACGTCGAGCCCAACCCGGCCCACACCGACATCCTCGACGGCGCCGCCCGGCCCGGCCACTTCCGCGGCATGGCCACGGTGGTGCTCAAACTGTTCAACATCGTCCGGCCCCAGGTGGCGCTGTTCGGCAAGAAGGATTACCAGCAGCTGATGATCATCACCAACATGGTCCGGGAATTCGCCCTGCCCATCGAGATCATCCGCGGCGAAACCAGCCGCGCCGACGACGGCCTCGCCCTGTCGTCCCGCAACGGCTACCTGACGCCCGAGCAGCGCGCCGAGGCCCCGCGCCTGCAACGCCAGCTCAAGTGGATCCGCGAACGCATCAACGCCGGCGAGCACGATTTCCTGCGCCTCGAAACCGAGGCCACCGCCGAACTCGCCGCCCACGGCTGGCAGCCGGATTACATCTCGATCCGCCGCCGCAGTGATCTGCACCCGCCGAAGGATGCCGCCGATGGCCCGCTGGTCGTGCTGGGCGCCGCCAAGCTCGGCGCAACCCGGCTCATCGACAACCTGGAAATCTGACCCCCGCGCTGGCGGCACGTACCGCCGGCCGCCAGCCCTACCATGCACATCCCGGGACACGCCGCCTTCGGGGCCCATACGCCAGACGGACTGACCCGCACTGCCCGCCTGCTGTTCTGGCTGGCCCTGGTGGCAATCGTCGGGCTCAACCTGTTCAACGTCGGCCAGCCGATCCTCGAGCAGCACGGCTTCCGCCAGACCCAGACCGCCCTCACCGCCGATTATCTGCAGCTCGAGGGCTTCTCGCTGCGCTACCCCACGCCGGTGGTCGGCGAACCCTGGTCGATCCCCTTCGAGTTCCCGATCTACCAGCAACTCGTCGCTACGGCCACCAGCGCGCTCGGCACGCCGCTCACCGCCACCGGCCGCGTCATCAACCTGATCTTCGTGCTGCTGTGCTGCATCCCGCTGCGCTGCGGGCTGCGCCGGCTGAAGGTGGACCAAGCAGCCATCGATTTCTCCCTGGCGCTCTTCCTCAGCTCGCCGATCTACCTGTTCTGGGCCGGCACCTTCATGATCGAAGGCGCGGCCCTGTGCTTCACGCTGGCCTTCCTGTACTACGCCCTCAAGGTGTTCCAGCGCGACGTGAGCAACCGGGATTTCGTCCTCCTGGGCCTCTTCCTCGGCCTCGCGCTGCTCCAGAAGATCACCACGCCCGCGCCGGTGCTGGCCCTCTTCGGCCTCGCCGCCGGCTATCTCGTGCTGATCCGGCGGCAGGCTGCGCCCGTCCCCGGCTTCGTGGTCAAGCTGGCGGTCAGCGTGCTGATTCCGGTGATCCTCGGCGTGGCGTGGGTGAAGTTCTCGGATGCGGTAAAGCTCGACAACCCCATCGGCGCCCTGCTCACCTCGGCCAAGCTCTCCGCCTGGAACTACGGCACGCTGGAACAACGCCTGTCCGGCGACTTCTGGGGCAAAGTGGTGTTCAACCGCAACATCAAGAAGGCCGCCTTCAACGTCATCGGCCTGCTGTTCGTGATCGCCGCGTTTGTCGTGGTGCGCGACCGCCTTGCCCGCCGCATCATCGCCGCCAGCCTGGCGCTGTTCGTGCTGCCCTTCCTGCTGTTCACCAACCTGCACGCCATCCACAACTACTACCAGACCGCCAACTCGGTGTTCCTGTCGGTGGCGGTCGGCGTGGCGGTGATTTACGTCCTGCGCGAGCGCCGGCTGGGCCACGGGGCGCTGGGCGTTGGCGTGCTCGTCGCCTTCGTCGTCTCCAACGCCGTGTTCTTCCACAACAACTATTTCGATCTCAAGCGGATGACCTTCACCGGCGCCGAGCGCACCCTGGCGGTGGCCAGCTACGTCAAGGCCCACACGCCCGCCGACCAGCCGGTGATCTGGTACGGCTTCGACTGGTCCAGCGAGGCCGCTTTTTATTCGGAGCGGCGATCGCTCACGGTGCCAGACTGGGAGCGGCTGGAACTCGACGTACTCGACAACCCCGGCCGCTTCCTGCGCAGCACGCCGTCAGCCATCGTGCTCTGCCCCACGCCGCGCCACGACGCCGAGCTCGCCCGCGGCATCGCCGAGCGCTATCCGCAAGCCCGGACAGCGGTGGTCGCCGACTGCCGCATCCATCTGCTCTGACCCGACGCCAAAAATGAATCGGGGCCGATCCGCCCAGCGGACCGGCCCCGACTGCTATCCACCGCCGCCTCAGGCTGCGTGATGGAATCGCGCGATCAACAGCGCCTCGCCCCCCGCATCCCGCCGCCGGATCTGCCCGAAGTTCTCGGCCAGCTCTTCGCACTGGCGGATGTCCTCGATCAGGAAGTGCCGCAGGCGCACGCACAGCGCCAGCTCGCTCACTGCCGGCTCGACCACGCAGGCGGTGCGGATCGCGTGGACGACTTCCGGATAGACCGGATCCTTCGCCAGCAGACCAGCCAGCCTGATGCGCACATGATGCGCGACGGACGAGCCCTTGGGCGAGCGTTCGAGGGCGCGAATGACCTGCAGCGCGCCGCGACGGGCGTCCCGGTGATGGCCGAGGGCCTGGTCGTTGGCGATGCGGCCGATCGACACCATCCACTCGGTCGGGATCGATGTCTCGCCGCCCTCGCGGGAGCGGAATAACTGCCACGCGGCCAGCATCAGCACCAGCAGCCCGGTAAACGTGATCAGGGTGGTGTCCATGACGAGCCTCCTGCAAATGAGTTCTTACGCTCAGAGGTTAGAAGGCGCCCGCGGCCACCGTTGCCGATTAATTCACGCTCCCCGGAGGACATCCCAACGGCAAGGGGTGAAAATCACGTCGCTGCGAAATCGGTCACATTCTCATCTGCGCATCCGCTGCGCGGATCAGGACTCCCGCAATGCGCTGACGATGTTCATCCGGGCCGCCCGCGCCGCCGGCATGAAACCGCCCACCAGCCCCATCCCGAGGGCGAAGAGCAGCGTCTTGACGGCGATGGGCAGGGTCAGCCGGAAGCTGAAGGCCAGCTCCGAGAACGACTGCCAGTTCATCGTCGAGATGGTGAACACCTGCATCAGCGACGCCGCCGCCAGGCCGGCAAGCCCGCCCAGCAGCGACAGCAGCAGGCTTTCGACCATGAAGGCGAGCAGCACGCTCGACTTGCGAAAGCCCAGCGCCCGCAGGGTGCCGATCTCGCCGGTGCGGCTGGCCACCGCCGCGTACATGGTGATCGCCGCGCCGATCACCGCGCCCACCGAGAAGATCACCGACAGGGTGAGCCCCAGGATGTTGATGAAGTTCGCCAGCATCGCCGACTGGTCGGCGTAGAAAGTGCGCTCCAGCTTGGCTTCGAGGGTCAGCCGCGGGTCGTCCTCCAGCGTCCGCCGGGCATCGGCAAACGCCGACGCATCCGCCAGCCGGAACACCACCGACGAGAACGCATTGCGGCGGAAGGTCTGCAGCAGCTGATCGGCGTCGCCCCAGATCTCGGAATCGAAGCCGCTCTTGCCCGCATCGAAGACACCCACCACCCGCCAGTCCCGCCCGCCGAAACGCACCGGATCGCCCAGCCCCATGCCGCGGAAGCGCGTCGCGATGCTGCTGCCCACGATGATCTCGTTCGAGCCCGGCGCAAACATCCGCCCCTCGACGATCCGCAGCTGCGGCCGGAGCAGCGCCCCCGCCTGCCCCACACCGCGGATGATGACGTTGGCGGGCTTCTCCGAATCGCGCTTGGCGAGGGTGATGAGCACCACCGTCTCCTTCGACACCAGCGGCACCCCGCCGCCGCCCCGGGCAAGCTGCGGAAGGCTCTCGATCAGCGCCGCCTGACCGCGCTCGATCACGCTCTGGACTTCGGTCTCGGAGCCCTTGCGGATCACCACCACGTTGTCCGGCTGGCCGGTTTCCACCAGCGTCTCCTTGAGGCCCTGATCGAGCATCAGCACCGCCGCAAACACGAACACCACCAGCGCCATGCCACCGGCCGTGAGCGCCGTGGTGAGCCGCCGCGCCCACAGGTTGCGCAGGCTGTAGGAGAACGGGATCACCTTCATGCCACCGCCCTCAAGCCGTCCACGATCGCCAGCCGGGCCACCCGGCGCATGGGCAGCAGTGCGGCCACCACGCCCACCGTGAGCGCGCAGCCGGCCTGAAGCAGCACGGTCGCCTGGGACACGTTGAAGACGGGAAACAGCGTGCCCATCTTTGCCGCAAAGGCCGTGGCCACCGGAAAGGTCAGCCCGATCCCGATCAACCCGCCGGCGCCTGCCAGCATCAGGCTCTCGCCGCAGATCATCGCCGCCACGAAACCCGGCGAGAACCCCAGCGCCTTCAGGGTGGCGTACTCGGCGGTGCGCTCCCGGGCGGTCATCGCCATGGTGTTGGCCATCACCGCCATGATGATGAAGATCACCAGATACGACACGATGCGGATCGCCACCACGATGGCCTCGGTCATCGCCACGAAGCCCAGCTGGAAGGCCTTCTCGGTTTCCGTGAGGGTCTCGGCGCGGGAATTGACGAACTCCCCGTCGATCGCCCGGGACACCGCCGCCACCTGGTCGGCGCCCGTCACCTCGGCGATGAACACCCCCACATTGTTGGCCCGGCCGGGCATCCTCGCCTTGACCACCTCGTTGAGGTAGGCCCAGTGGAGGAACATCTGGGACTGATCGGTGCCCTTCTTCGCCCCGTCGTAGATGCCGCGCACCACGAAATCCCAGTTACCGGCGTAGATCGTGCCCTTCAGCGTCAGGGTGTCGCCGACCTTGAAACCGTAGGTGTCGGCCAGCTTGCGCCCCACGATGCAGCCCTTGCGATCCCGCAGGAAATCCCGCATCTGCGCCTCGGGCACCACGAACTCCGGGTACAGCCGGAAATAGCTCTCCCCATCCACCGCAAACTGGGCAAAGAAGTTCTTCGGCTCCTTGTAGATGCCGCCAAACCAGTTCGCCCAGCTCAGGTCGCGCACGCCGTCCACGGCGCGGATCTTGTCCTTGTAGGTGAGCGGCAGCGGAAACACCAGCGAGATCGAGCTGCGGGTGATCAGCCGGTTGGCCGCAGCCCCTTCCGCCCCCGCGTACCACGCATCCACCACAGTGCCGAGCAGGCCGAAGGCGAGGATCGCCACCACCATGCCCAGCACCGTCAGCCCGGAGCGCAGCCGGTGCCGCCAGGCGTTGCGAAAGATCAGCCGCAAAAAGCTGCCCGACATACCGCTATCCCACCGCCAAAGTGCATGAAAACCCGCGCGGCCTCTTGCACTCTTTCAATCCAGCCCGCAAGCTATAGACTTGAAGAGGGTGATGGCCCGGCCTCACCCCGCGCCTGGAAACCAATAACGAGGAGGGACTAAGACAATGGCTGCAACGGTTCAACAAATTCTCCAGACCAAAGGCAACGCGAGCTACGCCGTCACCCCCGACACCACCGTGCTGCAGGCCCTCCAGCTGATGGCCGAGCGCAACATCAGCGCCGTGCTGGTGATGGAAGGCGAGCGCCTCGCAGGGATCTTCACCGAGCGCGATTACGCCCGCAAGGTGGTGCTCAAGGGCCTCGCCTCGAAAGACACCAAGGTCGGCGACCTGATGACGCCCAACGTGCTCACCGTGTCCCCGAACCACACCATCGACGAATGCATGTGCATCATCACCAACAACCATGTGCGCCACCTGCCGGTGGTCGATCACGGCAAGGTTGTCGGCCTCATCAGCATCGGCGATGCGGTCAAGTCGGTGATGGAACAGCAGCAGGCCACCATCGACCAGCTCTCCGGCTACATCGCCGGCGGCCTGACCACCTGACACCGCCTGGCCCCGGCCAGCAAAAACCCCGCCCTGCCCCGGCACGACGGGGTTTTTGCTGATGGCGCCGGTAGAGCTCTTCATCGCGGGCGGACCGCCTCGCGCGCCGAGAGCTCGCCCTTCTCCAGGTGCATGATCGCGTGGGCTGCTTCGGCCGCCCGCTGGTCGTGGGTCACCATCACGATGGTCTTGCCAACCTCGTCGTTGAGGCGTTGCAGCAGCCGCAGCACTTCGGTGGCCGAATCCCGGTCGAGATCGCCCGTCGGCTCGTCGGCGACGATCAGGGTCGGGTCCGACACTAGCGCCCGGGCGATCGCCACCCGCTGCTGCTGGCCGCCGGAGAGCTCGTTGGGGGTGTGATCCATTCGGTCGGCCAGCCCCACCATCTCCAGCGCAAACTCCGCCCGGGCGCGCCGCTCGCGGCCACTGAGGCTTGTCAGGAGCAGCGGCAGCTCGACGTTTTCGCGGGCGTCGAGCACCGGCATCAGGTTGTAGAACTGGAAGATGAAGCCGATGTTCTTCGCCCGCCAGTCGGCCAGATCGGCTTCGTCGAGGCGCGTGATGTCCTCACCGGCCACGATCAGCTCGCCACTGTCCGCCCGGTCGATGCCGGCGATCAGGTTGAGCAGCGTGCTCTTGCCCGAGCCGGACGGCCCCATCAGGGCCAGGAACTCGCCCGCCGCGATGTCGAAGCTGATCCCGGCCAGCACCGGCACTAGTTGGTTACCCCGACGATAGCGCTTGTGCACGTCGCGCAGGCGCACCAGCGGATCAGGCGACGCGTTCGATTGCGAAATCACTTGCCAACACTCACCGCCGCACCATCCCGCAGCGACGCCGGCGGACGCAGCACCAGCCGCTCGCCCGGCTTCACCCCGCTCACCTCGACCAGATCGCCGATCTTCGCACCCGTCGTCACCGGCACCCGCGTGGCCACCCCATCCGCCACCCGGAACACCGCCGCACTTCCATCAGCCTGGACGACCGCCTCGCCGTGCACCGCCGTGCGCGCCTTGCGCTGCTCGGGTGCAAGGGGCTCGGCCAGAAACGCCACCTTGGCGCTCATCTCCGGCAACACCCGCGGATCGGGGTCGAGGAAGCGGATCTTGGTCATAACGCTGGCCTTGGTCCGATCGACGGTGGGCACCAGCCGCGACACCTCGCCCCGGAAACGCAGCTCGGGAAAGGCGTCGAGCTGGATCTCGCAGGGCTGACCGGGCTTGATGCGGGCGATGTTGGATTCCGACACGTCGGCCTCGACTTCCAGCGTGCTCATGTCGGCCATGCTCACCACCGCGCCCTTGCTGTCGGCGGCGGCCGAGAGATTGGTGATCAGATCACCCACGTTGGCGTTCTTGACCAGCACCACGCCATCGAAGGGCGCGCGGATCTCGGTCTGCCCCACCGCCACGCTGGCGGCCAGCCGCCCGGCCTCGGCGGCCCGTTCTGCGGCCTGGGCCGAACCCAGCGCCGCCCGGGCCTTGAGCGCCCGCGCCTCGGCCTGATCCACCTGGGCCTGGGCGATGAAGTTGCGCGCCTTGAGATCCCGCGCCCGGCCCAGGGCCAGCTCGGCATCCCGCAGCTCTGCCCGCGCCTGCCCGATGTTGGCCCGGGCCACGCCCACATTGGCGTCGGCCTGCTGCAGCTGGGCGGCCACGTCGCGCTGTTCAAGCCGGGCGATGAGCTCGCCGGCCTTCACCACCGAGCCCTCCCGCACCCCCAGCCATTCGAGCCGGCCGGTGGCCTTGGAACCCACCGCCGCCTTGCGCTGGGCCACCACGTAGCCGGTGGCGTTGAGGAGCGTCACGCCCTGATAGGGCCAGGCTTCGCCCACCGTCACGGTCTCGACGGCGACCGGGGCGTTCATCCGTCCGAACACCGCCACCCCGCCTGCCAGCACGAGGGCGAGCCCACCCAGCACCCAGCGCCTGCTGAGGCGCCGCCGGGGCGGTCGGGTGGCCTGACGATCGATGCGCAGACGGGAGAGATCGGTTTCGCTCATGACGAGGCAATCGGCAAATGGGATAAACGGCGCATTCTAACCCGCGGTCTCGGGCGCAAAGCGCACCACGACCGCCAGGCCGGCGCCGCCGTCGGCCCGGCTCAGGCCATCTTCGAAGGCCAGCGCGGCGCCGGTGATCTCGGCGATCCGGCCGACGATGGACAGGCCCAGCCCGCAGCCTTCGGCCTCGACCGCCGCGCCCCGGGCAAAGCGGGTGAGCATCTGCGCCCGCTCGGCCGGCGGAATGCCTGGCCCGTCGTCGGCCACCCGCAGGCAGCGCGCGGCGGCATCCAGCGACACCACCACCCGCCCACCTTCGGGCGAGTAGCGCAGGGCGTTATCCACCAGATTGCGCAGCAGCACCTCCAGCCACCAGCGGTTGCCGCTGAAGGCGAAGGACGCCGGCGCCTCCAGCGCCAGGGTCTGGCCACGACGCAGGGCCTGGGGCGTGAGCACCGAGCACACGCCTTCGGCGAGTTCAGCCAGATCGAAGCGATCCATCGCCCCCCGCCCCGCGTCCGGATCGAGCCGGGCCAGCGTGAGCAGCTGCTCGACCAGATGGCTCATCCGGTCCACGCCCGTGGCCACCTGCTCCAGCGCGTGCTTGCGGGTCGCCTCGTCGCCGGCCCGGGCGGCCACCTGGGCCTGGATCTTCAGGGCGGCGAGCGGGGTGCGCAGCTCGTGGGCGGCGTCGGCGGTAAAGCGCCGCTCGTTGTCGAGCACCTCGCTGACCCGCCCCACCAGCGCGTCGATGGACGTGACCAGCGGCGCGATCTCGGCCGGCAGCGGCCCGGGCACCTGCACTGGCGTCAGATGGCGGGGGTCCAGCCCGCCCACGGCCTTGGCGGTGGCACTCACCGGGCGCAGCGCACGCCCGACCACCGCCCAGATCCCCAGCGCCATCAGCGGCAGGCCGATGCAGATCGACAGCAACAGATGCAGCGCGAACGTGCCCGCCAGCCGGTAACGGGCGCCGTGATTCTGACCGACAATGACCCGGTAGCCGCTGTGGTCGTGATCAATGGTGAAGAAGCGCCACAGTTCTCCCTCCAGATCGTGCTCGTCGAAACCCGGCGTGGACGCCACCGGCTCGACCGGCATCTCCGACGAGCGCACCAGCAGCTGCCAGGCGCCGCCATCGTCCCGCCTCCAGGCCTGAAAGGCCACCGGCAGCTGGTAGGCATGCTGGTGCTCGGCCATCTCGCCGGCCACCAGCGGGTTGCCGGTGGCCACGATGGCAAGCAGGGTTTCGGCCACCTGCACCATCTGGGCGTCGAACAGCGAGTCGGCCTCGGCATGGGCGGTACGGAAGGCCAGCATCGCCGTCAGCCCCCAGAACAGCGCCAGCACGCCGATCAGCAGCGCCACAAGGCGCCGGCGCAGGGAATAGACCGCCCGCGTCGCGCTCACCGGGGCGCCTCGTCCACCATGTAGCCCACGCCGCGCACGGTGCGGATCAGGTCGGCGCCGAGCTTCTTGCGCAGGTGATGGATGTGCACCTCCAGCGCGTTGCTGCCCACCGCCTCGCCCCAGGCGTAGAGCTGCTCGTCGAGCACCCGGCGGGTGAGCACGCGGCCGGCGGCGTCGAGGAGCATCTGGAGGAGATCGAACTCCCGGCCGGTGAGCACCACCGGCTCGCCCCGCAGGGTGACGCTGCGTGCCGCCGGATCGAGCACCACGTCGCCGTGGCGCAGGCTGGCCTCGGCCCGGCCCCGGGCGCGCCGCGCCAACGCCCGCAGGCGGGCGGCCAGCTCGTCCAGATCGAAGGGCTTGACCACGTAGTCGTCGGCGCCCAGATCGAGGCAGCGCACCTTGTCGGCCACCTGGTCCCGTGCCGTGAGCACCAGCACCGGCACCGCGTTGCCCGTGGCCCGCAGGGCCGACAGCACCGACAGGCCATCCCGCCGCGGCAGGCCCAGGTCGAGCACGATGGCGGCGAAGCTCTCCGCGGCAACGGCAGCCAGCGCGGCTTCGCCGTCCCGCACCCAGTCTATGGCGAAACCCGCCGCGCACAGCCCGGCCTTCACGCCGTCGCCGAGCAGGCGGTCGTCCTCAACCAGCAGGATGCGCATCGGCTCAGAACGCCTTGATGTAGCTCACGCCGGTGGGCCCCAGCAGCCAGTTGCCGGTGCGCACGCCCACATAGGCGCCCACGGCGTTCCAACCCATGTCCTTCCACGAGAAGCGGTTGCAATCCTGCCCGGCGTCGTAAAGCTCCTTGGCGAGGCCGGGGATCAGGGCGAGGCCGACGGCCGTCGCGGTGTCGTAGGTGAGCCGCGAGGCGCCCACGCCGAGGGCGGCCGACACGCCGAAGTGGGCGGCCTTGTCGCTGCCGCTCCAGCTGTCGTGATAGGGGCCGCAGGCATGGGCCGGCGCGGCAAGGCTGGCAAGCAGGGCAAGGCAGGACAGGTTCTTCAAGGAGGTGCTCCGAAAGTTATGCATCGCGCGAATGATACGTAAGCCGGCGCCGCAGTGGTCGCGCATCGGCTGGCGCGTGTCAGAATTCGGAAAAATGATGGGTTGGAGAACACACCATGAAAAGCGTTCGCATCTGGGATCTGCCGTTGCGGCTCTTCCACTGGCTGCTGGTCGCGGCCGTTGTCGCCGCGGTGGTGAGCGGCCAGATCGGCGGCAACCTGATGACCTGGCACGGCCGGATCGGCATCCTGATCGCGGGCCTCATCGGCTTTCGCCTCGCCTGGGGCCTGGTGGGCTCGACCCATTCGCGCTTTGCCAGCTTCGTGCGTGGCCCCGGCGCGATCCTCGCTTACCTGCGGGGCGACTGGCGCGGGCTGGGCCACAACCCGCTCGGCGCCCTGTCGGTGCTGGGGCTGATCGGCGTGGTCGGGCTGCAGACCGCCGGCGGGCTGTTCGGCAACGACGACATCGCATTCCAGGGGCCGCTCTACAACCTCGTCTCCAAGGAAACCAGCGACTGGATCACCGGCCTGCACCGCAAGGGCTTCTGGCTGGTGGGGCTGCTGGTGGCCCTGCATCTGGCGGCGATCGCGTTCTATACGCGGGTCAAGAAGGAGCCGCTGGTCGGCCCGATGCTCACCGGACGCAAGGACGTCGGCCCCCACGAGCGGCATGCCGAGCCCACCGGCGGCGGCCCCATCGCGCTGGTTTTCGCGCTGGCCGTGGGGCTTGGCGCGGCGTGGCTGGCCAGCGGCGTCTGGCAGCCACCTCCGCCGCCGGCACCGGCAGCCGCGCCGGCCTGGTGATGGATGTAAAAAGGGGCAGCAACGCGCTGCCCCTTCTGCTTTCCGGCTGGCGGAAAACGCTCACTCGTCCTTGCGGAACTTGTCGTGACAGGCCTTGCAGGATTCGCCGGTCTTGCCGAACTGGGCCTTGATCGCGGCCGCATCGCCGGTGGCGGCCACTTTCTGAAGCTCGTTGGCTTCCTTGACGAAGGCCACGGCAAGCTTGCGCACTTCGTCCTGCTGCTGGAAGAACTCCGGCTTCACACGGGTCTTCTGGCTGCCCACGTCCTTGTCGGTGCCCGGACCATACAGCGCGCCCATGCCCGAGTTGGCGATCGCGGCGATGGCGTTGGCGGCACCAGCCACCTGATCCTTGTTGAAGCTGCCCGGATTGTCGATGGTCTGGGCCTTGATCTTGCCCATGTTCCAGGACATGAAGCTGTAGCCGGCCTTACGGTACTTGATCTGGTCTTCCGGCTTCATCTGGGCGCTGGCACCCGCGGCAAGGCCCATGGCAACGATGGCAAACACCAGTTTGTTGATTTTCATCTGGCTACTCCCTTTGTGAGTTGAGGTGGATGGGGTCGGGCGATTATTCCACAACAAGGCCGTGGTCATAACCGCCGACAGCAGCCTACAGCGGCCGCTTGACGGTCAGCCCACCGCGGATCTGGCCCTTCTCATAGCCGAAGGCGGTGTCGTGGGGATAGCTCTTGGCAAGCTGGCTCTTCAGGCCTGCCTCGATCTTGTCGGGCGCGCCGTGGCACTTCAGGCACACGTCGCCCACCGGCACCGCGCGGATGTAGCGGTAGATCTGCTTGCCGTTCTCGGTGACGATCTCGCCGGCTTCCAGGGTTTCGATCTTCTCGCCGTTGGCGGCGCGGATGTTGAAGTCGGCCAGCTGGCGCGCCTCCCACACGTCCGGCGTGCCACGCTCGGGGTTGCGGGTGCGCAGGCTCACCCGGCGCATGTCCCAGCCGGTCTTGGCGGATTGCTCCTTCAGGAGCTGCGGGGCCTTCTCCTTGCACACCGGGATGGCCTCGATCGGGCCTTTCTCGGCAACGGTCTCCTGCATCATCGCCACCACCTTGGGCAACACGGGCAAGGCGTTCTTGCGGGTGTCGGCCTTCAGTGCGTCCAGATCCTGGGCGTGGGCAGCACCGGCTACGGCGACGACGGTCGAGGCAATGACGAACGAGCGACGGAACATGGGCAACTCCTTTAATCAGAATTTTCTAATATACAGGAAGTGTGCGAGGTTCAGCCACGCTGATTTCGCCCCATCCGCAGCAAGTGCACAACCAGCGCCCCCACCGCCAGCACGATGAGAGCCCCCTCCTCCACCTCCTTGAACGCCGGCAGCATCCGTTCGATTACCTCACCAAAAGCGTAACCCGCCCCGCCGACGGCGCTGGCCCAGACGCCAGCCCCCAGAAAATTAAGGACCAGAAAACGGTACGCCGGAACCCCGCTCCAGCCCATCAGCACCGGACCGGCAACACGCACGCCGACCATGAACCGCACCCCCAGCACGAGCGCGTCCTGATGCGCCCGGATCATCGCCTGGACGCGCGGGACAAGCCGGCGGATCGACGCAAACCGTTCGATCAGCGAAGCCCCATGTCGTCGCCCCAGCCAGAACCAGCACTGATCGCCGGCAAAGCTCGAAAGCAGTGCAACCGCCATCACCGCGGGCAGATCGAGCATTCCGCGATGAGCGGCGTAGCCAGCCACCAGCAGCACGGTTTCCCCTTCGAGAACACACCCGACCGCTACCGCCAGATAGCCGTAGTTGGCAACAAGGTCACTGAGCGTCATGAGATATCAAAAACAGATTACAGCGCAGCGCGGGCAATGCCGGGATCTTGAGAAAGGCCCACGGAAACTTATCGTGTCCCCTGGACCACAAAGCGTGTAGCCGGGTTCAGAAATTACACCACGCAACCCAACTCGGCATCTTCAGACCGCCTTCCGGCAACCTCAGCGCAACACCATCAAGGAGCCCTCAGATGGAAGCCCAGACGCACACCATGACGCATCTCTTCGCCCAGCTTGGCCTGCCCGATGACGCGGCCTCGATCGATGCCTTCATCGCCGCCCACGCGCCGCTGCCCCACGACCTGCGACTGACCGACGCCGCTTTCTGGACGCCGGCCCAGGCCGCCTTCCTGCGGGCAGAGCTGGCCGAGGATGCCGACTGGAGCGCCGTGGTCGATACCCTCGACGCCCGGCTGCGCCACGCCTGATCAGGCCACCATCAGAAAACGGCCCGGGTCGACGCCCCAGCGGTCTGGCGCCTCGGCCGACACGATGCGGTCGCCGCCACCGCTGCCGAGCCGTCGGGAGAGGTCCACGACCTCGGGCTTGATGTAGCCGTTGGAGCGGGTGCTGAAGAACACCCGCAGTCGCGGCGTGAGCAGGTTGGATTCGTTCTGCTCGATCACCACCCCAAGCCGTCCGGATTCCAGCCGCACCAGGCTGCCCACCGGGTAGATCCCCACGCAGCGCATGAAGGCCTGGAGCAGCTTCTGGTCGAAATGCGCGGCGCTCCATTCCCACATCTTGCGCAGCCCCTCGGCGGCGGGCATGGCCTTGTGGTAGCAGCGTTCGGCGGTAATGGCGTCGTACACATCCACGATGGCCGCCATCCGCGCCATGCTTGAGATCGCATCGCCCGACAGCCGGTCAGGGTAGCCGCTGCCGTCCAGCCGTTCGTGGTGGTGGCGCGTGATGTCCAGCGGCACGGGCCCGATGCCGGGCGTCTCCAGGAGCTGGGCATGTCCATCGCCCGGATGGCGCTTGATGAGTTCGAACTCCGCGTCGGTCAGCCGCCCGGGCTTGTTGAGCACCTCATCCGGCACCTTCATCTTGCCGATGTCGTGGAGCAGCCCGCCGATCCCGCCCTGCCGCAGATCATCCCCCTCCAGCCCGAGGGAGCGCCCGAAGGCGATCATCAGGGTGCACACGCTCACCGAGTGCAGGAAGGTGTAGTCGTCCTTGTTCTTGATGCCGATGAGCCCCATCAGCGCGCCGCCGTTGCGCAGCACCGAACCGGTGATCGCCTCGACGACCGGCTCGGCATCCTCGAGCGACACCGCCTTGCCGAGGCGCACGTCGCTCATCATCGAGCGCACCACCCGGTGAGCCTGGTCGTGCACCTTGCGGGCGCGCTGCATTTCCTCGTGGACCGACACCCGCAGCGGCATATCGACAGGCGTCGCCAGCGCGGCGGCGATCTCCTCCTCGACCGCCGCCCGCACCTCGGCGGCGGGCACCGCATCCTGGTCGTCCAGCCCCCGGTCGGTATCGATATAGACGTGCTCGACGCCAGACTCGACGATGCGCCGCAGATCGTCGTCGCCGTCGAGCCGGAAGCGCGAACGCCAGAACGGATGGGACATCCAGTCGCCGCAGAACTCGTGAATGAACATGCCAGGCCGAAGCCGGGCCACCGCAATCTTCTTCAACATCAGGGGCGATCACCTGGAATAGTCATCCAGAATGTATCGGCACGAGGAGCGCAGTCTTGAACACGTGTTCGTGAAGGATTCACACACCCTGCCACCGGCGCTTAAATATTCGAAGGCTATAATGCAGCCTCTTTTGGCATCGCAAACTCTATCGTTCCATGGACATCATCCTGCTCCTCAAGGCGCTGATCCTCGGCGTGGTCGAAGGTCTGACCGAATTCCTGCCGATCTCCAGCACCGGCCACCTGATCCTCGCCGGCGACCTGCTGAACTTCAACGACGACCGGGGCAAGCTGTTCGAGATCGTCATCCAGTCCGGCGCCATCCTCGCCGTGGTGTGGGAATACCGGGCGCGCCTCGCCGCCACCTTCGCCGGCCTCGGCCGGGTGCGTGAGGCCAACCGGCTGGTGCTCAACCTGTTCATCGCCTTCCTGCCCCTCGCGGTGCTGGGCCTCGCCTTCGGCAAGGCCATCAAGGCCCACCTGTTTGCCCCCATCCCGGTAGCCACCGCCTTCATCGTCGGCGCCTTCGTCATCCTGTGGGCCGAGCGCAAGAACCACAGCGTGCGGATCGAAACGGTGGATGAAATGCGCCCGATGGACGCCGTCAAGATGGGCATCGCCCAGGCCTTCGCGCTGATCCCCGGCACTTCCCGCTCGGGCTCGACGATCATCGGCGGCATGCTGTTCGGCCTGTCCCGCAAGGCGGCCACCGAGTTCTCGTTCTTCCTGGCCATCCCCACGCTGGGCGTCGCCACGGTCTATCAGGTCTACAAGGAGCGTGCGCTCCTCAACGCCGACGACCTGGGCATGTGGATCGTCGGCTTCATCTCGGCCTTCATATCCGCCTTCCTGTGCGTGCGCTGGCTGCTGCGTTACATCTCCAGCCACGACTTCGTGCCCTTCGCCTGGTATCGCATCGCCTTCGGCATCGTCGTGCTGGCCACCTGGCACTTCGGCCTCGTCGAATGGACGGCCCACTGATCGACCCCGCAGCCGTCGGCCCGTGGCGGGTCACCACCCGCCACACCGACCTGCACGACACCCGGCGGGCGCGCACCCTGCCGATCAAGCTCTACCTGCCCGACACGCCCGCGCCCCGCGGGCTGATCCTGTTCTCCCACGGGCTCGGCGGCTCCCGCGAGGGCGGCAGCGCGTGGCTCGGCCACTGGGCCAGCCACGGCTATTTGTTGCTGGCAATGCAACACCCGGGCTCGGATTGTTCCATTCTTCGCAACAATTCGCCCCAGTCGCTGCGCAGCGCCTTCAAGGCGGCGATGAACCCGGAGGAGCTCACCCACCGGGTGGATGACTTCCGTTTCGTCCTCGAGCGCATCGGCCGCGACGCCAGCCTGCCCGATGCCATCCACAACGCCAGCGCCATCGGCCTCGCCGGGCATTCCTTCGGCGCCGTCACGGTGCAGCTGATGGCCGGCGAGCGGCGTCCCACCCAGCCGCCCCATCCGCTCGACCCGCGGGTCCGCGCCGTGCTCGCCTTCAGCCCGTCGGCCCGTCAGGCGGATACCGGCCCCGGCCTCGACCACCGCTTCGGCCAGATCCACCTGCCCTTTCTCAGCATCACCGGCAGTCGCGACGACGGCATGGGTCTCTCCGACATCACCGCCGCCAACCGCGAAGTGCCCTACCGCCACATGCCCGCCGACGGCGGCAAGTATCTGCTGGTGTTTGCCGGCGGCAACCACCTGGATTTTGCCGGCGAGGCCAGCGACGCCGAGGGCGCCATGTTCCGCATCCGCCGCGAACCCGCCGCCTTCCGCCCCCACATCCTCGCTGCCAGCACGGTTTTCTGGCACGCTCACCTGGCCGGCGACGGCGACGCCCGCCACTGGCTCACCGACGAATTCCCCGCCCGACTGCGCCCCGACGACCGCTTCGAACACAAATGATCATCTACCTCCACGGCTTCCGCTCCGGCCCGCAAAGCTGGAAATCCCGCAGCCTCAAGGCGCGCATGGATCAGCTCGGCCTCGGCGACGCCTTTTGGGGCGGACAGCTGCCGGTCTCGGCCCACGAAGCCATGGCCCTTGCGGAAGCACAGATCGCCCGCAGCAGCACGCCGCCCACGCTGGTCGGCAGCAGTCTCGGCGGCTACTACGCCACCTGCCTCGCCGAGCGCCACGGGCTCAAGGCCGTGCTGGTGAATCCCGCCGTGCTGGCGCCCCTCTCGCTGTCCGCCTACATCGGCACCCAGACCCACATGTACACCGGCGAGGCCTTCGATTTCACCCTCGATCACGTGGAGCAATTGCGCGCCATCGAGCCAACCGCCATCACCCGGCCCGAACGCTACTGGCTGATGGTCGAGACCGGCGACGAGGTGCTCGACTACCGCCACGCGGTGGCCCGCTACGCCGGCGCCCGGCAGACGGTGCTACCCGGCGGCGACCACAGCTTCACGCAATGGGACAAGTACCTTGACCCAATTCTCCAATTTGCCGGACTGCTGAAATGAGCACCGATTTCGACGCCCGCCGTTTCAAGGCCCTGGAGCGCAGCGGCTTCAACCGCATCGCCGCCCGTTACGCCGACGGCGCCCCGCTGCGCGCCGGCCTGCAGACTGCGCTGCTCGACGAGGCACGCCTCGCCCCCGGTGAAAAGGTGCTCGATCTCGCCGCCGGCCCCGGCCTGCTGGCCCGCGACGCCGCCCGCCGGGTGCTGCCGGATGGCTGGGTGCTCGCCAGCGACATCGCCGAGAACATGCTCGCCGAAGGCCAGTGCCGCGCCGCCGCCGAAGGCCTGCCGGATCTGCTCGCCGCCGCCTGCGACGCCGAGCACCTGGCGTTTGCCGATGCGAGCGTCGATGTGGCACTTGTCGGCCTCGGCCTCTTCATCTTTCCCGACCCGGCCAAGGCGCTGGCCGAGCTCCATCGGGTCCTGCGCCCGAGCGGACGCATCGCGCTGTCGGTGTGGGGCCCGCGAGACGCCGTGCCGCTGATCGCCCGCGCCCAGGACTGCATCGCCCGCCTGCTGCCGCCGCCCAAGGTGGCGCGGCCGACGGTGTTCAGGCTGGGCGAGGCCGGCGTGCTCGCCAAACTGCTCGAAGAAGCGGGCTTCAGCGACGTGAGCATCACGCCGCACACCTTCGCCTGCCGTTTCGAGAGCGCCGACGATTACTGGCAAGCCTTCCTCGATCTGGCTGGCGGAGCGGCGGAATCGCTGTCGCGCCTGCCCGATGCGATGCAGGCCAGGCTGCGCGCCGCGGTGGCCGACGATCTCGCCAGCCACCGGGACGGCGACGGTTACGTGCTCGACTACACCGTGCTGGTCGCCAGCGCCCGGCGTTAGTCCGCCGCCGGTTCCGCTTCGTCTGCCGACTTCACCACGCCAAAGCGCGCCAGGGTGCGCTCCCGCGCCTTGGCGTGATCGACGATGGGCGCCGGGTAATCCTTGCCGATCTCGCAGCCGGCCAGCTTCTGGTCGATGGGCGGCATGGTCCACGGGGCGTGGATGAACTTGTCCGGCACCTTGGCCAGCTCCGGCAGGTAGCGCCGGATGAAGCTGCCGTCCGGGTCGAACTTCTCGGACTGATTGACCGGATTGAAGATGCGGAAATACGGCTGGGCGTCGCAGCCGGTGGAGGCCGCCCACTGCCAGCCGCCGTTGTTGGCGGCCAGGTCGAAATCGTTGAGCTCGTCGGCAAAATACTTTTCACCCAGCCGCCAGTCGATGCCCAGATCCTTGGTCAGAAACGACGCCACCACCATCCGCAGCCGGTTGTGCATGTAGCCGCTGTGGGCGATCTGGCGCATCGCCGCGTCGACAAGCGGGTAGCCGGTGCGCGCCTCGCACCAGGCGGCGAACAGATCCGGCGCGTCATCCCAGCGCACCCGGTCGTATTCCGGCCGGAAGCTCGCGCCCACCACGCGGGGGTTGTGCCACAGGATCTGGAAATAGAAATCCCGCCAGATCAGCTCCGACAGCCAGGTGTCGGCGCCCTCGCCGCCCCGCACGTGGGCCAGCCGGGCCAGCTCGCGGATCGACACCGTGCCAAAGCGCAGATGCACCGACAGGTAAGACACGCCCTTGCTGGCCGGGAAATCCCGCCGCGCCTTGTAGCGGTCGATGCGGCGCACAAAATCGTCGATCAGCCTGCGCCCGCCCGCCATGCCCGGCGTGATGCCGACTTCCAGCAGGTTGGTCGGCTCGAAGCCGATATCGGAAAGGGACGGAATCGACTCGCCCGCCGACAGAGGCGCCAGATGGGCGGCGTATTTTTCGACCGGATAGGCCTTCAGGTGGAAGTCGGTGAGCGCCGCCAGCCAGGCCCGCTTGTAGGGCGTGAAGACCGAGAACGGCGTCGCGCTCTTGGTGAGCACCTCGTGCTTCTCGAAGATCACCTGATCCTTGAAGGTCTCGAAGCCAACGCCCTGCACGCGCAGCCGCTCGGCCACGTCGTCGTCCCGGGCGATGGCGGCGGGCTCGTAATCCCCGTTGGCCAGCACCGCCGTCACACCCAGCGACGCCGCCAGCGCCGGAATCACGTCCCGCGCCGGCCCGTGCCGGACGATCAACCCACCGCCCCGCGCCCGCAGCGCGGCATCGAGCTCGACGACGCTGGCGTGGATGAACTCCACCCGTCGGTCGGCCCGCTTTGGCAGTGCGTCGAGGATCTCGGAATCGAAGACAAAAACGCAGAAAACCTGCGGAAATCGCTTGAGCGCGTGATACAGCGCCGCATGGTCGAAGTCGCGCAGGTCGCGACGGAACCAGACAAGGGCAGATGACATGGAAAGCAGGGCTCTTGAAGGGGACGCAGGACTGAAAAGTTGCCGCTACAATCGGCGACCTCGGCTTAGAATACCACCCGTGACTACGACCACCATCAACCTCACCGATCACTTCCTGATCGCCATGCCCGCCATGGCCGATCCGAACTTTTCGCGCACGCTCACCTACATCGCCGAGCACAACGAGAACGGCGCCATGGGGGTCATCGTCAACCGCCCGACCGACATGCGGCTGGCAACGCTCTTCGAGCGCATCGACATCCCCTTCGAGCAGCCTGATTTTGCCGATCTGCCGGTGTATTTCGGCGGCCCGGTCCAGGCGGATCGCGGCTTCGTGCTCCATCGCCCGGCCGGCGACTGGCACTCGACCCTCAAGGTGAGCGACACCGTCGGCCTCACCAGCTCCCGCGATGTGCTCCAGCACCTCGCCAGCAAGGGCGAGCCCGGCGAGGTGCTGGTCGCCCTCGGCTACGCCGGCTGGTCTGCCGGCCAGCTCGAACACGAACTCGCCCAGAACGCCTGGCTCACCGTGCCCGCCGATCTCACCATTGTCTTTGATCTGCCGCCGGAAGAGCGCCTCGCCGCGGCCATGCAACTCATCGGCGTCGACTTCGCAAAACTGTCCGACGTCGCCGGTCACGCGTGAGCACCCTGCTGTCCTTCGACTTCGGCCTCGCGCGGATCGGGGTGGCGGTCGGCGAGACCGAGACCGGCCACGCCCATCCCCTCGCGCCCATCGCCGAAGAAGCCAACGCCGCGCGCTTTGCCGCCATCGAAAAGCTCCTCGCCGAATGGAAGCCCGCAGCGCTGGTCGTCGGCCTGCCCACGCACCTCGACGGCTCCGAACACGCCATGACCGTCCGTTGCCGGCGCTTCGCCAACCAGCTCCATGGCCGCTACGGGCTGCCCGTATCGCTGGTGGACGAGCGCCTGTCGTCGGCCGAGGCCGAAGGCCGCCTCAGCGAGGCCGGCCACCACGGCTGGCGCAAGCAGAAGCCCCGCCTCGATTCTGCCGCTGCCCAGATCATCCTGCTCCAGTACTTCGAAAGTGCCAAACATGCAGCTACCTGACGCCGAACACCTCATCGCCGACCTGGCCGCCGCGATGCGTCCCCACGTCACGCCGGCCACCGCGCTCGTCGGCATCCACACCGGTGGCGTGTGGCTCGCCCAGCGCCTCCACGCCCTCCTCGGCCTGACCCAGCCGCTCGGCACCATCGACGTGAGCTTCTACCGCGACGACTACGCCGCCAAGGGCCTGCACCAGCAGCCCCAGGGCTCCAAGATCCCCTTCGACGTCGAAGACGCCCACATCGTCATCGTCGACGACGTGCTCTACACCGGCCGCACCACCCGCGCCGCCCTCAACGAACTCTTCGACTACGGCCGCCCGGCCCGGGTCGACCTGGCCGTGCTCATCGACCGCGGCGGACGCGAGCTGCCCATCTCCGCCCGCTTCTGCGCCCTCACGCTGCCAGAACCGCTGCCCGCCGGGCAAAACCTGCAACTCGAGCGCGACGACTCCGGCGCCCTCACCATGAGGCTGATCCATGCATAACCCTCAACTCAACAAGCACGGCGAACTCCAGCACCTGCTGACCCTCGACGGCCTGCCGCGCAGCATCATCACCCAGATCCTCGACACCGCCGCGCCCTTCACCGAGATGGCCGAGCGCGAAGTGAAGAAGCTCCCGCTGCTGCGCGGCAAGAGCGTCTTCAACCTGTTCTTCGAGAACAGCACGCGCACCCGCACCACCTTCGAGATCGCCGCCAAGCGCCTGTCGGCCGACGTGATCAACCTCAACGTGTCCACGTCCTCGACCAAGAAGGGCGAGACCCTGCTCGACACCGTGGACAACCTCTGTGCGATGCAGGCCGACATGTTCGTGGTGCGCCACGAATCCAGCGGCGCCCCGCACCTGATCGCCCAGCACCTGCAGAACACCGGCCGCGACCACATCCACGTGGTGAACGCCGGCGATGGCCGCCATGCCCACCCCACCCAGGGGCTGCTGGACATGTACACCATCCGGCACTACAAAAAAGAGTTCCACAACCTCACCGTCGCCATCGTCGGTGACGTGCTCCACTCCCGCGTCGCCCGCTCCCAGATCGCCGCGCTCACCACCCTGGGCGTGCCCGAAGTGCGCGTGATCGGCCCCAAGACCCTGCTCCCGACCGATGTCGAGAAGATGGGCGTGCGCTACTGCGCCACCATGGAGGAAGGCCTCAAGGACGTGGACGTGGTGATGATGCTGCGCCTGCAGAACGAACGGATGAACGGCGCCCTGCTGCCCAGCCCGCAGGAGTTCTTCAAGGTGTGGGGCCTCACCGCGGACAAGCTCGCCCTCGCCAAGCCCGACGCCATCGTGATGCACCCCGGCCCGATGAACCGCGGCGTCGAGATCGACTCCGCCGTGGCCGACGGCGGCCAGGCGGTGATCCTGCCGCAGGTCACCTTCGGCATCGCGGTGCGCATGGCCGTCATGAGCATGCTGGGCAGTCACTGATCAACAGGTTTTCGACCATGAACATCCACATCACGAATGGCCGGATCATCGACCCGGCCAACCGCCTCGACGCGCAGCAGGATCTCTACATCGCCGACGGCAAGATCGTCGGCGTGGGCCAGGCGCCCGCCGGCTTCAGCGCCACCCGCACCATCGACGCCAGCGGCCTGATCGTCGCGCCCGGCCTGATCGACCTCGCCGCCCGCCTGCGCGAGCCCGGCTTCGAATACAAGGCCACCCTCGAATCCGAGATGGACGCCGCCATGGCCGGCGGCGTCACCAGCCTCGCCATTCCGCCCGACACCGACCCCGTGCTCGACGAGCCCGGCCTCGTCGAGATGCTGTGCTACCGGGCCAAGAAGCTCAACCGAGCCCACGTCTATCCGGTCGGCGCCCTCACCATCGGCCTCAAGGGCGAACAGCTCTCCGAGATGGCCGAGCTGGTCGAAGCCGGCTGCGTGGCCTTCAGCCAGGCCAACGTGCCCATCCTCGACACCCGCGTGCTCGGCCGCGCGATGCAGTACGCCGCCACCTTCGGCTTCCGCGTCTGGCTGCAGCCCCTCGACCCCTATCTCGCCCGGGGCGGTGTCGCCCACGATGGCGAAGTCGCGTCGCGCCTGGGTCTGCCCGGCATCCCGGCCAGCGCCGAGATCGTCGCGCTGTTCACCTACCTGCGCCTCGCCCGCCAGACCGGCGCGCGGCTGCACATCACCCGCCTGTCGTCCGCCGAGAGCCTCGACCTGATCGAGCAGGCCCGCCAAGACGGCGTCGATGTGACCTGCGACGTGGCTGCCCACCATCTGCACCTGTGCGACATGGACATCGGCTACTTCAACCCTCACTGCCACGTGATCCCGCCCCTGCGCAGCCAGCGCGATCGCATCGCACTGTCGAAGGCGCTGGCCGATGGCCGCATCAACGCCATCTGCTCCGATCACACGCCGGTGGACGACGACGCCAAGCTGGCGCCCTTCAGCGAATCCGAGCCCGGCAACACCGGCCTCGAGCTGCTGCTGCCCCTCACCCTCAAGTGGGCGGCCGAACACAAGCTGCCGCTGATCGACGCCGTCGCCCGCATCACCTCCGAAGCGGCAAAAATTGCCGGCATCGCCAAGGGTGGCCACCTGTCGGTGGGCGCGCGCGCCGACGTGTGCGTGTTCGACCCCGACACCTACCAGCTCATCGACCGTTCGATGCTCAAGAGCCAGGGCAAGAACACGCCTTTCCTGGGCCTCGAGCTGCCGGGCAAGGTGCGCTACACGCTGGTCGAAGGCACGCTGATGTACGAAGCCGCTTGATCGGGTCGGCTACCCATTTTGAGCACAACGGCGCCAGTGGGCGCCGTTATTCATTCGGCCTCACCATGAAGTTTTCGCCGCCGTCGCCGATAAGATCGGGTGTGGCCCATAAGGTCGAAGGTGGAGTCAGCCCGTCGGAGAACACTTCTCCGCGCAGCGCCTCGCCCCTTTCAGGAGGATCAGTGTGATTAGCGGTTCAGTTGAGCAGGCGGCGGAACGACTTCGCAAGGCGGTGCCGATCATGGTGAAACACCAGATCCCGGTGACGCCGATCAACTATGCCCTCTGGTACACCTACGTCTCCAACGAGGATCCAACCCTCAACCAGCGCATCGACGAGATCGTCTCGGCCTACGGGATGATTCCCCTCACCAAGGCTGAAGACCTCTTCCGGGAGCACGTCTCTTCCACCGGCGACATCGAAACCGCCCTTCACCGGATGAAGGACAGCTTCGAGCAGATGGTCAGCGGCATCGACCACGACCTCAACGCAACGCTCGCGGGCACCCGCTCGTTCTCGACGCTCCTGGACGAATGCAACCGCGATCTGCGCGGCACCGCCACCACCGGCGGCAGCAACGTGGACGACATCTTCGGCACCCTCGACAAGCTGCTGCAGGGCTCGACTGCAATGCAGCAGAACACCTCACGGTTCGAGCAACGCCTTACGGCAGCCAACGAAGAGATCCGCCGCCTGCGCAGCGAACTCGAAACCCTGCGTCAGGACGCCATGAACGACGAGCTCACCGGCGTCTTCAACCGCCGTGCCTTCGATCTGGAACTCGCCCAGTTTCTCGACCAGGGCGAGCGCGGGCCGGTGATCCATCTGGCGCTGCTCGACATCGACCACTTCAAGCAGTTCAACGACCGTTTCGGTCATCTGGTGGGCGACCGCGTGCTCAGCCTGGTGGGCAAGCAACTCTCGGCCGCCACGCGGGTCGGGGTGTCGGTCTATCGCTACGGCGGTGAGGAGTTCGCGCTGATCTTCTGCGGCGGCACCGCCCAGCAGGCGCACCAGCTGGCCGAAACCTTGCGCATCTCCATCGAACACCTGGTGCTCAAGGACAGCCGCACTGGCGAGCGCCTGACCAACATCAGCGCCTCGATCGGCATCGCCAGCCGCCAGCCCGGAGAGACCGCCGAAGATCTGCTCACCCGCGCCGACCGGGCGCTCTACAACGCCAAGAACGCCGGACGAAACCGGGTCGTCCAGGCCTGACGGCATCGCCAGAAAAACAAAAACCCGGGGATCGCTCCCCGGGTTTTTTTGTGCCTGCAAACCGCCCTACTTCTTGTCCTGCTGCAGGGCTTTTTCGAGCGCCTTGGCGGCATCATCCTCGGCCGGCGGCGGCACCTCGGCACCCTCCGCAGCGGGCTTGCCTTCGCCTTCTTTCGGCTCATCAAACTGAACCGGCGAGTCCTCCGGCGCCTCACCATCCGGCACCACGATCTCGATCAAATCGGTATTCACCTTCTCCTGCTTGTCGAGACCCATGGTCACAAGCCCCGGGAAAGCGATGAGGATTCCCACCATGATGATCTGAATGATCACGAAGGGCACCGCACCCCAGTAGATCTGAGTCGTCTTGATCGACGCCGGCGCCACCGAGCGCAGATAGAACAACGCAAAGCCAAAGGGCGGATGCATGAACGAAGTCTGCATGTTCACACCCAGCAGCACGCCAAACCAGATCAGATCAATGCCCAGCTTCTCGGCCACCGGCGCCAGCAGCGGCACCACGATGAACGACAGTTCGAAGAAGTCGAGAAAGAAGGCCAGCAGAAAGATCAGGATGTTCACCACGATCAGGAAGCCGAGCTGACCACCAGGCAAGGCAGTGAGCAGGTGCTCGACCCACAGGTGCCCCTCCACGCCATAGAAGGTCAGCGAGAACACCCGCGCACCGACCAGGATGAAGACCACGAAAGTGGTCAGCTTGGCGGTGCTTTCCATCGCCTGCTTGAGCAGCGACACATTGAGCCGGCCGCGCAGGATGGCCATCATCAGCGCACCCGCTGCCCCCATCGCCCCCCCTTCGGTCGGCGTCGCGATGCCGAGGAAGATCGTGCCGAGCACCAGGAAGATCAGCATCAGCGGCGGTACAAGGGTGGTGAGCACCCGCAGGAACAACTTGCCCCCGCGCAGCGTGCGCGCCTCAAGCGGCAGCGCCGGGGCGGCCGCCGGTTTGAAGACTGCCACCAGCGCCACGTAACCCACGTACAGGCCGGTCAGGACCAGACCCGGGATCATCGCACCCTGGTACATGTCACCCACGGAACGACCCAGCTGGTCGGCCATGATGATCAGCACCAGCGAAGGCGGGATGATCTGGGCCAGGGTGCCCGACGCCGCAATCACGCCGGTCGCCAGACGCTGGTCGTAGCCGTAGCGCATCATGATCGGCAGCGAGATCAGGCCCATCGAGATCACCGAGGCCGCAACAACACCCGTGGTCGCAGCGAGGATCGCACCGACGAAGATCACCGCGAAGGCGAGGCCGCCGCGCACCGGACCGAACAGCTGGCCGATGGTGTCGAGCAGATCCTCGGCCATCCCCGATCGTTCGAGAATCAGCCCCATGAAGGTGAAGAAGGGGATCGCCAGCAGGGTGTCGTTGGACATCACGCCGAAGATCCGGTCGGGCAGCGCCTGGAACAACGCCGGCGTGAGCAGGCCGAGCTCGATGCCGATCAGACCGAAGACAACGCCGTTGGCAGCCAGGGCAAACGCCACCGGATAGCCGAACAGCAGAAAGATCACCAGCGACCCGAACATCAGGGGCGCCATGTTGGCAGCGATGAATTCCATTTAGGCGCTCTCCCCACGCTGTTGCTTGATGGCCCGGGCCAGCTCTTCTTCCGCCGAAGGCGCGTTGACCTTGGCGTTTGGATCGCCGATCAGGCCCTTCAGGAAAGCAATCCGCTTGATGAGCTCGGAGATGCCCTGGAGGATCAGCAGCGCGAAACCCAGCGGCACGAGCCCTCGCACCGGCCACACGATCAGGCCACCGGCGTTGGACGAGTATTCCTTGTTGAGAAAAGAATTGATGAAGATCGGCCAGGAGAGGTACAGCACGGCGATGGCCATCGGCGCCAGGAAGAACAGCGTGCCGATGATGTCGATCCAGGCGTGGACCCGCGGGGAGAAATGACTGGACACCACGTCGATGCGCACATGCTCGTTACGCATCAGGGTGTAACCGGCACACAACAGGAAGATGGCGGAGAACAGATACCACTGGATTTCCAGCAGGCCGTTCGAACTGTAGTTGAAGGCGTAGCGCACTACGGCATTGATGGCGCTGATGACCGTCACCACCAGAACCAGCCAGATCGTAGCCTTACCGACCCGCTGGTTCAGCGCATCGATCGTGCGCGATAGTTTGAGCAGGGCTTGCACGTCCCGCACCTCCTTTGATTTGACTATACGTCCGTCTCTCATATCGGAAACGTCCAGGGTTCCAGCGCCCGGATTATCGGCGAGAACCACCCGCCAACAATAAGGGATTACGCCTACCAAAACCTGTTTCAGGGCAAATATTCGGCTTTGCCCGCCAAAACCCCCCTTTTTGCAGGCCCGGAAAAGCGCCGGACGCCAAAAACCCATGCGATACTGCGCGCCTCACGGCTTTTTTACTGCATTGCAGCAATGGCAACCCGAATCTGCCTCGTCCGCCACGGCGAAACCGCCTGGAACGCCGAACGCCGCCTCCAGGGCCACACCGACATCCCCCTCAACGAGACCGGCCTCGTCCAGGCCCGCGCCACGGCGGAAAGCCTCGTCGCCGAACGCTTCGAGGCGGCCTACTCGTCCGACCTCACCCGCGCCCGCCAGACCGCCGCCGCCATCGCCGAACGCTGCGGGCTCGAACTGGCCTTCGACGCCGCTCTGCGCGAGCGCCACTACGGCAGCTTCCAGGCCCTCACCTACGACGAAGCCCGGGCCCGCTTCCCCGACGACTACCACCGCTTCGAAACCCGAGATCCGGATTTCATCTTCCCGGAAGGTGGTGAGAGCCTGCGGCAGTTTGCGGCCCGCATCCACACCACCCTCGAAGGAATCGCCCGTCGCCACCAGGACGGAACGGTGCTGATCGTCACTCACGGTGGCGTGCTCGACGTGGTCCACCGTCTCGCCTCCGGCAAGCCGCTCACCGCACCGCGGGATTTCACCATCCCCAATGCCGCCCTCAACTGGATCGGCTGGGACGGCGCGGCCTGGACGCTGATCGCCTGGGCCCAGCAGCAACACCTCAACCAGGCCCTCGACGAGCTGCCCAACGCCTGATCCAGGCTTCGGCGCCAGGACTGCCGCCGATATTCGTTTCAAGTTTCTTTCACTCAGGTCGATTAAATGCGCATCGGGCGCATAGTTTGCGCAGCAAAGACCGGAGTTGAGAGATGTTCGAAATAAAACGTGCTTCAGTTGTTCACCAGCTCGCGATCGCCACGGCAGTTGTGAGCCTCGCAGTCTTCACCGTCCTGATCGGCTTCACGACCGTTCTGTCAGAGCGGGCCGCCCTCACCAAGACAGAAGACGAACTGACCATTCAGGTTCGCGATGTGGTGCGGCTGCTGGAACTCACCCACGCCAACGCCACGGCGTCGGCCGACAGGGCGCTGCGGCGCGTCAAGGACAACCTCGGCCCGATCCGCGTCGGCCCGGACACCACCCAGTCCGGCAAATACGAAATCGCCGTCGTCCGCGCAGGCGACAAAGTGCTCAATGGCAACACCGATCTGCTGCAGTCACTGCGCAAGCAGGTCGATGCCGACCCGGCGCTGCTCGTGCGATCGGGCAACGATTTCGTGCGTGCCGCCACACTGCTGAAAGACAAGGACGGCAAGAGCACCGAAGGCACGGCGCTCCCCGCCGACGGCAAGGAAGTCGCCGCGCTGCTTGCAGGCAAACCCTACGCCGGGCTCGTCAAGCGCAACGGCATCTATTTCATCTCGGCACTCACGCCGATCACCGACGACAAGGGGCAGGTCGTCGCCGCCCTGGCCGCCCGGATCGACATCCAGGGCGACATGGACCGCCTCTTCAAGGTGCTCGGCGAGATCAAGTCTGGCGCAACTGGCTACGCCTACATTGCGGCGCCCAATGCCGACCCGATGAAGACGGAGTTCATCTACCACCCCACGCTCTCCGGAAAGACGATCGGCGAAATCAACGATCCCCAGACCCAGAAGGTGCTGGGCGAACTGTTCAGCCGCAAGGAAGGCCTTGCCAAGTACGACTGGACGGACGCCTCCGGACGCTCGGGTGAAAAGATGGTCGCGTTCGAAACCATCCCCGGATGGGGCTGGCTGATGGTGACCGGCAGTTACGTCGACGAATTCACCGTCGAGGCACGCAACCTGCGCAACACCCTGATCGCCCTGTGCCTGGGCGGCGCCCTGATCCTCACCTTCGTCCTCTACCTGGTCGCTCGCCACCAGCTGGCACCGATCCGCGTCCTGCTGGAGACCATGGAAGAGGTGGGCAAGGGCAACATGAACGCCCAGTTTCCCCGCGCGGAAGAAGGCAGCCGCAACGAGCTCGACCTCATGAGCAGCGCCCTCGACACGACCACCCGTCAGGTCGGCGCGCTCATCGGCGAGGTGAAGCGGGCCAGCGCCTCGGTGCGGGAGGTTGCCGAATCCGTCCGCGCCAGTTCCGATAACGTCGTGGGAAGCACGACCGCCCAGAACGAAGCCGCCGCCAGCCTCGCCGCTGCCATCGAGGAACTCTCGGTCAGCATCACCCACGTCTCGGATAGCGCCGCCACCGCCCGCAACATCACCCAGAGCGCCCAGCAACAGGCCGAAAGCGGCGGCAACACCGTGCGCCAGATGATCAACGGCATGGACCGGATCTCCAGCGAGATCGACAACGCCGGCGCCGCGGTGAATCTGCTCTCCGAACGCTCGGCACAGATCTCCAACATCGGCAAGATCATCAACGACATTGCCGACCAGACCAACCTCCTCGCCCTCAACGCCGCCATCGAGGCCGCCCGCGCCGGCGAGAGCGGCCGAGGCTTCGCGGTGGTCGCCGACGAAGTGCGCAAACTCGCCGAGCGCACCGCCACCTCGACCCGGGAGATCAGCTCGACGGTCAGTGAAGTCCAGAGCGAGGCCGAACGGGTCGTGTCGATGATTCGCGGCGTCACCGAAGAGGTGCGCGACGGCGTGCGGCTGGCCACCGACTCTGGCGCCGTGCTCGAGACGATCCGCAGCGAAAGCGACCGGACCACCAGCGCCGTGAACGACATCGCCGACGCCACCCGCGAACAGAGCATTGCCAGCCAGGAAGTGGCCCGGGGTGTGGAAGACATTGCCCGCATGGCCGACCAGAACAACCAGATCACCCGCCAGACCAACGAACAGGCTGCCCTGCTCGAACAACTGGCCACCAACCTTCAGTCGAAGGTCAGTCACTTCAACGTCTGAAGCCCCATCAGAACCGGGCCCGCAGCCCCGAGAAGGGCCTGCGGGCCCGCTTGCGTTCTGCACGGCCCAAAGTGGCATGCTAAAATCCGAATTTGACTCAAGCCCACCTGGATAGCCATGTTTTCCAAGCAAAATACCCTTGCCAAGGTCGACCCTGAACTCTGGCAGGCCATCGAGGCCGAAAACCGCCGTCAGGAAGATCACATCGAACTGATCGCCTCCGAAAACTACGTCAGTGCAGCCGTCATGGAAGCCCAGGGCTCCCAGCTCACCAACAAGTACGCGGAAGGTTATCCGGGCAAGCGCTACTACGGCGGCTGTGAGTTCGTCGATCTGGCCGAGCAGCTCGCCATCGACCGCCTCAAGACCCTGTTCGGCGCCGAGGCTGCCAACGTCCAGCCCAACTCCGGCTCCCAGGCCAACCAGGCCGTGCTGATGGCCTTCGCCAAGCCCGGCGACACCATCATGGGCATGAGCCTCGCCGAAGGCGGCCACCTCACCCACGGCATGCCGCTCAACATGTCCGGCAAGTGGTTCAACGTCGTCGCCTACGGCCTCGACAAGAACGAAGAGATCGACTACGACAAGATGGAAGCGCTGGCCCGCGAGCACAAGCCGCGCATCATCATCGCCGGCGCCTCCGCCTACGCCCTGCGCATCGACTTCGAGCGTTTCGCCAAGATCGCCAAGGAAATCGGCGCCATCTTCTGGGTCGACATGGCCCACTACGCCGGCCTGATCGCTGCCGGTTACTACCCGAACCCGGTGCCCCACGCCGACGTGGTCACCTCCACCACCCACAAGACCCTTCGCGGCCCCCGCGGCGGCATCATCCTGATGAAGGCCGAACACGAGAAGGCGCTCAACTCCGCCATCTTCCCGGGCCTGCAGGGTGGTCCGCTGATGCACGTCATCGCCGCCAAGGCCGTGGCCTTCAAGGAAGCCGCCGAGCCCTCCTTCAAGCGCTACCAGGAGCAAGTCATCGCCAACGCCCGCGTGATGGCCCGCGTGCTGGGTG
>JAKLLO010000260.1 GCA_023150095.1 Zoogloea sp.
CAGGGCCTCGGGAATGATGAGGTCCTCGGTCGGAAACAACGGCACCTGCCGCTCATCGCGGTGGCGCATGTCGAACCCGCCGTCAGTGATGGCAGGCTCAGTCGGCTGCTCGCTCGGTTCGTTGTCTACCATGGCATGCGCGCTTGCCAGCGCTGACCGGCGAGTCTAATCGATGGCAGAGCCGCAACATCCACTGCCACCGCTGGCCACTGGTTCGGCGAAGTATGCAGAACTGCCACTGTCCACAGGCCGGACCGCCACGGCCAGTATGCGCTTTGGTCGGGGTGCCCCTCCGAATGCCACAAGCAGTATGCGAAAGTGCCATCCGATCGCACCTAAGTGGTTGATTTAATAGGATTTTTGATGGTGGAACACACGAAATGTATTTGGTGATGCGGAGACAATGGGATGCGGAGCAAGTGCCAGCGCCGGCCCCCTCGTCGCCACTTACCGACCGCGCCTGTGCTCTGTTGTGTCTGGATTTCACATCAGGCACCTGAATCTTGGCTGCACCACACCAACATCGCCGATGGCGGTTTCGCATACTTTGGCAGTACTTGAATGGTATGAACACACCAACTTCGCCGCGCGATCGTGGCAAAAAGTATGTTGATTGGTATGGCCGCGGTACTGCCAGTACACTTCTTGCATGTCGGTCGACGAGACTGAGGACCCGCTGGATGCCATCGTTGGTGCGGCGCTGAAGGCGATGGCCGACAGCGGCGCGCCGCGCGCGCGCCTCGGTGCTTTCGCGGCGAGCTTCCGCGATGAAGTGGCCGAAATCCTCGGGCGCAAGCCCGAGCCAGCGCCAGCGCCGGACCTGCTCCATCTGGTGACGCAGGCCGTGCGGCAGGCGTTGGCGGAACCGGGTATTGCCGCCGCCGCGAGGCCGCAGCCGGCGAAGCGAATCTACGTCACCGTCGACGGGCGGGCGACGTCCGTGACCCTGCCTGTGGACGCGCTGCGTCAGCTCGATGATGTCGCCGGCGGGCGCAAGCAGGCTCGCGCGATCATCCAGCAGCTGGCCGACAGCGCACCTGACGATGTGCCCAACCGCAGTGGGTGGATTCAGGAGCGGATGTTGGCTGTTGCCGCGGCCACTGGGACCGACGCGGACGGTGGGGCTGCGCATTGAGCGTCGCGCGGGAGTGCGCCGACGTCGTCAGATCGCAGCTACGCGGGCGCCTGCCGATCACCCGTTAACCGGGCCGACTGCGGGTCATATACAAACTGGGTGATCGACCCATCTCGAATGCGCTCAACCGCCTCGTCGATGACGTGCAGCGGCACGACGAACCACTCCCTCGGTTTCACCGGCTTGCCGAAACGATCCTCGATCGTCAAGTCCAGCTGTACGGCACCGAACAGCCGATGAAAGACGCTCTCCATCTTGGTTCGGTTCAGGTTGTGCAGCTTGTACTCGGCCACGATCTCGACGGGGGCCAACAGGTAGGTCGCCTGGTTCTCCGCGTCGGCGATGCGGGTTGCGACCTCGCTGCCTGTCACACCAATCTTGTGGATCAGCATCCGGTGCTCGGACACGAACGGATGCTTCGATAGGCTGCGAAGCACGTAGATCGTGCCGGTCTCGATGTCATCCGGCTCTGCGGTGTCGCCGAACTGTGGTCCGAACAACGGCCCTGCATCGGGTTCGCTCAGGCGCCGCCCGTTGCCGTCCTTCGTCAGCGCCTTCTGCAGCGATCGCATCAGCAGATTGCTCTCGGTCCCATTGCCGTAGATGAGGCGCAGCCGCGCATCGGGCTGGCCGCTGCTGGTCGGGAACTCCTTGTCCTTCTCTGCCACGTAGGCGAACTGCCCGCCGACGATGAAGAAATTCCCCTGCTCGACGCTGGCTTCGCCCTTGAACGGAATCGCCTTGCGCACGCCGCCGTTCAGTTCACGCTCTGCTCGTTCGAACCGCGGCTGGAACTTGTCGAAGTCTTTGCACGGCGTACGGTCGGCGATCTCCTCCGCGACCTGTCTCTCGGCGTGCGAGCGCACGTGGCGGAGCACCGTGATGTCCGACTGGTTGGTTGGATCACTGCTGACGCCCAGCTCGGCCAGCAAGGCATCCTCGCTCAGCGCATCCACGTTGCCCGGCGTTGCCGGCGCCCCGGACAGCAGGCCAGGCTTGTCCAGTTCCGCCAGCAAGGCGTGTGCTTCCGGCAGCTTGCGTAGCTGATCCAGTCGCACGGCATATAGGCGCTCGAAGATGTCGCGGCCCTCGCCATGCTGAGGCGCACGCTTGTGCGCATCGAAGAATCGGAGAATGTCCTCGAAGCCCGCGATGATGCGTTCCTCGCGGGGCGTACGACTGCCGGCCTTGGCCGGCGTGACCTCGATGCCCAAGGCCTCCAGCAGTTCGTCGTCGTCCAGGTCAGCCATTGCCCGACGCTCCTTGTGCCTGGGCTGCCTTGGCCTGCGCACGGTAGCGCGCGAAGGCGGCCACACCTTCGGCCATCCTCTTCTCCCAGGCATCGGCCGAGTTGATGTCCGGCACGCGACCGCGCTCGTTCTTGAACTGCAGAGCGCGCTTGGCCAGCTCGCGCGCCTCGTCCTCGGTGATCGTGATCTTCTTGCCGGCGATGCTGGCTTGGATCTGACGCAAGGACTTCTCATCCATCGTCTTGGCCAACACCGCATAGGCGGCTTCGAACGGATTGATGCGGTCAATGAGATCGATGTCCAGGTCGCGCACGTTGATGAACTTGCGCACACCATCGATCAAGTCGGTGTTCCCCTTCGCAGTCGTGCCCGCATCGTCACCCCCAGGAGTCGCGATCGGCGGCTGCGCCTGGTCGGGCGTGTCCAGCGCCAGCTTCGCCTGTTGGGTGATGTTGATGACGGCAATGGCGTGCTGGCGCACCGCTTCCTGGTCGGCCTCGCTCAGCTCGGGGTAGCGCTCGCGCACGATCTTGCCCAGGCGCTCGATCGTCAGTTCCTCGGGGATCGTATTTTCCTTGTCCAGCGTGCCGCGCTCGAGCGCCGGCTTGTCCTGGATGAAGGCCGCAATGACCTCGTTCAGGTCTTCCTTGCAGATGCGCTTGCCTTCCTTGCTCTTGGGCTTGGCCAGACCGTTGATCTCGATGTGGATCTCGCCCGTCTCCTTGTTCACGCCCAGGTTCTTGCCACCGTCCACGTAGCCGTCGGGGCCGTAGTCGAAGCCTTCCTGTGCGCCGGCGTTGCGCGGCGTGAACTCGTAGCGCGGGGCCAGCACCTGCTCCATCAGCAGGCTGGCCGAGATCGCTTTGAGCATGTCGTTCACGGCTTCGGCCACCGCAGACTGCTCGGCCGTGGGCTCGGCGATCAGGTTGGTAAAGCGAGCGCGCTCCTTGCCCTGGGCATCTCGCGTGGCGCGGCCGATGATCTGCACCACCTCGGTCAGGCTGCTGCGGTAGCCGATGGTCAGGGCGTGCTCGCACCAGATCCAGTCGAAGCCTTCCTTGGCCATGCCCAGCGCGATGATGATGTCCACGTGGTCGCGGTCATCCTTGTGCGCCGGATCTTTCAGCGCGGCCAACACGCGCGAAC
>JAKLLO010000261.1 GCA_023150095.1 Zoogloea sp.
CGAGCGCACCCTGCAGGCCAAGTTCGCACTGGCTCGGCGCAATCTGCAGAGCACAACTTCCTGAGCGATGCCAAGCCATATCTGCGGTCGCGGAAACCGCATTTGCGGTGTCTTTCTTCAACGCGCCGTTCTTAATTCGAGTCACGCCAATCAGCGCCACTGAGCGTTAAGGAGTGACCCTCATGTCTTCGCAGACCACCGCCACGGCGGCACCGACCGAGCACCGCATCCTGCGCCGCGCCGAGGTCGAAGCCAAGACCGGCTTCAAGCGCGCGCACATCTACAGCCTGATGAAGGAAGGCAAGTTCCCCAAGGCGCTGCGCCTGGGCGTGCGCGCGGTGGGCTGGGACTCGGTGGAGATCGAACAGTGGATCGCCGATCGCCTCAAAGAACGCGCCTGACGCTTCTTCTCGGTTCATGCCATTCGACGAGGAGAAGCCCATGCAGGTGGTGTCCATCATTTCGACCAAGGGCGGCGTGGGCAAGACCACGACGGCGGCCAACCTGGGTGGCTTCATCGCCGATGCCGGGCTACGCGTGCTGCTGCTGGACCTGGACGTGCAGCCCACGCTGTCGAGCTACTTCACGCTGGACGTGCGCGCGCCCGGCGGCATCTACGAGATGCTGGCCTTCAACGAGCGGCGCATCGAGCAACTGGTGTCGCGCACCGCGATCGTGGGCCTGGATCTGGTGCTCTCCAACGACGACCGCGGTGAGCTGAGCACGCTGCTGCTGCACGCTCCGGACGGGCGTCTGCGACTGCGGCATTTGCTTCCCACTTTCCGCACGCACTACGACCTGTTGTTGATCGATACGCAGGGCGCGCGCAGTGTGCTGCTGGAGATGGCAGTGCTGGCGTCTGACCTCGCGCTGTCGCCGGTAACACCGGAAATCCTTGCGGCGCGCGAGCTGCGGCGCGGCACGCTGCAACTGATTGAGGACATCGCGCCGTATCGGCACCTGGGCATCGAGCCGCCGCCGCTGCGCCTGCTCATCAACCGTGTGCATCCGGTGTCGTCGAACGCGCGGCTGGTCCAGCAGGCGCTGCGACAGGTGTTCCAGGAACAGGCCGGCGTGCAGGTGCTGGACACCGACGTGCCGGCCATCGAAGCCTATCCGCGCGCTGCGACACGAGGATTGCCGGTGCATCGGGTGGAGTACCGGCGGCCAGCTGGGCGCACGGCGCCCGCGGCGCTGGACACCATGCGCACGCTGGCCGGCGAGCTGTTCCCCGCGTGGCGGGAGCGCTTCGCGCTGGTCACCGGCCGGGCCGATGCGGGAGGGGCCAGCCATGGCGAGCGCACATGAACTGGCGCGCGGCCGTGAACGGCTGCGCGCGCTGATCGAGTTCGCGCTGGGCGAAGGCTGGCGCGTGGTGCGCACGTCCGGCGGGCACCTGAAATTCACGAAACCAGGCTGCGCGTCGATCTACACCAGTTCGACTGCGAGCGACCACCGTGCCGACCGCAATGCCCGCGCGCAACTTCGCCGCGCCGACCGGCAGGCGCAGGAGAACGGCCGTGGCTGAGCTGACGCCGCAGGACATGGCTGCCAAGCTGCTGGCCACCGGCTTCGAGCGCAGCGGCCCTTCGGCCGCGACCTTGAGCGACCCCATCGCCGACACGCCGATGGTGGTGACGCTGGACCAGTTGCGGCCCTACGACCACGACCCGCGCGTGACGCGCAACCCGGCCTATGCGGAGATCAAGGCGTCCATCCGCGAACGCGGGCTGGACGCGCCCCCCGCGATCACGCGCAGGCCGGGCGAGGCGCACTACATCATTCGCAACGGCGGCAACACGCGGCTGGCGATCCTGCGCGAGTTGTGGAGCGAGACCAAGGAGGAACGCTTCTTCCGCATTGCGTGCCTGTTCCGCCCGTGGCCGGCGCGCGGCGAAATCGTGGCGCTGACCGGGCATCTGGCCGAGAACGAGCTGCGCGGCGGGCTGACCTTCATCGAGCGGGCCTTGGGCATCGAGAAGGCGCGCGAGTTCTACGAGCAGGAAAGCGGCCAGGCGCTGTCGCAGAGCGAACTCGCGCGGCGGCTGACTGCCGACGGCTATCCGGTGCCGCAGTCACACATCAGCCGCATGAACGATGCGGTGCGCTATCTGCTGCCGGCGATCCCGACGCTGTTGTACGGCGGTTTGGGCCGGCATCAGGTGGACCGGCTCGCGGTGCTGCGCAAGGCGTGCGAGCGCACCTGGGAGCGGCGTGCACTGGGCCGCACCGTGACCGTGGACTTCGCCACCTTGTTTCAGGACGTGCTGACGCAGTTCGACACACAGCCGGACGACTTCTCGCCGCAGCGGGTGCAGGACGAGCTGGTCGGTCAGATGGCCGAGCTGCTGGAGGCGGACTACGACACGCTGGCGCTGGAGATCAACGACAGCGAAAGCCGCCAGCGTGCGCTGACCAGCGAACCGGCAGCGCCGATGCCCCCGGCAGCGCCTGTCTTGCCTGCTGCACCGCCCTCGCCGGTCTCCGCGCCTCGGCAGCCACCCGCCTCGTCTGTGCCGCGCGACACCACGCCGGTCGTGCCTCCAGCGCCAGCAGCAACACCGCCTGCACAGCTTAAAGCGCCGGAGGAGCAGCACGGTCAACGCGACGAGCGCCTGCAAGGGCACATCGTGACACCGGCACCGACCACCGAGCGCCTGCTGTCCATCCAACGGATGGTCGCGGACCAGCTCGGCGACAAGCTGCCCGACTTCGAGGCCGACGCGCTGCGTGCGATCCCCGTGCAGGCTGGCGGGCTCTATCCCATCTCGGACGTCTGGTACATCGAGCCGGGGCTGGACGCGCCGGATCGCCTGCGCGTGCACATCGCGCAGTTCGCGCGCGAGATCGCCGGGGACGCGGCGGTGGCCGACCACATCGAGGCCATCGACGGCGGCATCGGCTTCGTCTGCGTGGCGCCGGCCGTGGGCCAGGCGAAAGCGCTGCCGGCGTTCGCGCGGGCGGTGCTCACCCTGCTGCATGCGCTGAGTGCGGCGCCGCCCGCCGCGAACGGCTTGGACCGCGCGCGGCTGGCCGACGAGCTGGCGGCGCTGTTCCATGGCCACGGCGGCTCTGCCACACGCCTGAGCGATGCTGCGCTGGTGAAGCTGTTCCGTCTGCTGCGCCTGGCGCGCCGGCTGCAGGACCTGCAGGCCGGCGAAGCGGGCCAGGCATCCTGAGCGCGCAGGAGGCTCTCGCATGTCGGCACCGCACCCGCTCAACCAGGCCGTGATCGCCCAGGCCCTGCATGACCTGCGCAACGGCCAGTTGCGCCGCTGCAAGGCCATGGGCTTCGGCGAGGAGGAGCTGGATGCGCTGAAGCACCCCGAACTCGTGAGCATGCTGGTGAATGCCACGGTGTCGTGGTGTTCGGTGTCGGTGAACCGGGAGGTATTGAAGCGGCTCCTGAGCCAGGTGCACGACGTGGAGCGGGAGATCGCCACGGTGGACCGCATGCTGCGCCTGGGGGCGAGCACGGAGATGGTCAGCAAGTTCTACGGCCTCACGCATCAGGAAGTGGCGCTGCGCCG
>JAKLLO010000030.1 GCA_023150095.1 Zoogloea sp.
CGGGCCTAGACTTTTCCGACTGAATTGCTCAACTATTTTTGCGAGACCACGATGGACGTCCAACAAATCATCGACGAACAAGTCAAATCCCACCCGGTCGTGCTGTACATGAAGGGCTCGCCCTCCATGCCCCGCTGCGGCTTCTCGGCCACCGCCGTGCAGATCCTGCAGGCCTGTGGTGCGAAGGAGATCTTTGCGGTGGACGTGCTGGCCGACGAAGGCATTCGCCAGGGCATCAAGGAGTACGCCAACTGGCCGACCATCCCGCAGCTCTACATCAATGGCGAGTTTGTCGGCGGCTCCGACATCATGCGCGAGATGTACCAGTCGGGCGAACTGCAGCAGATGCTGGCTGCCTGAGCGGGTTTGCACCAAGCGTAAAAAAAGCGGCTCAGGCCGCTTTTTTTACGTCTGCCGGCAGCGCGACCTGCTCGGTGCTGAGGGGGTGAGTTTCCTGCTTGGCGGGCAGGACCGCCTTGTGGGCCAGATGGTAGGCCAGGAGCAGCGGCGGCATCCGCAGCCAGTGGGCACGGATGTACAGGCTGCGGCGGGCCAGTGGGGTGAGGGCGTCGGCGGTGCTGGGATGCTGCGGGCGCAGCACCCGGGCGTACATGGCGTCGAGCAGGCGCTGGCCGATGCCGCCTTCGAGGCAGCGGGTGCGGGCCTGGATGCGCTCCGGCAGCGGGGTGTCGAGCATCCGGTGGCAGTAGCGCAGGGCGAGGCGCAGCGGGCCGGCGAGCTGGAGCTGCTCGGCCCGATGGGCCAGCACGTCCCAGGCGGACGCGTCGCGGGCCAGGTGGCGCAGCAGCAGGTCGAGGTCGGTGAGGTCGCGCAGCAGGTTGTCCGGCTCGCCCTCGTGGAAGAGGTGGGACGCGCTGTGCAGGATCAGATCCGGCAGCGACAGGGTGCTCACGCCGGGCAGGTCAGGCAGCGGCACCGCGGCTTCGATCAGCAGGTTGGCGTCCGGCTTGAGGCGCGCGGTGGGCGGCAGGATGGTGTGGTGCACGTCGAGGGCCGAGCCGCGGAAGACGTGGCGCATCGCCGGCAGCTCGTGCATCCAGCGGCGGTAGTAGCGCTGGTCGTAGTCGTCGGTGGCGCTGCTGATCCAGCCCTTGAGCTGGAGGGCCGATTCGGCGTCGGCCAGGCGCGCCTTGGGCAGCAGGATGTCTACGTCCGAGAACAGCCGGCCCTGGGCGGCGGGCAGCGCGCCGGCCACGTAGGCGGCGCCCTTCAGCAGGATGACGGGAATGCCCAGGGGTTCGAGGGCTTCGCGCAGGAAACGGGCTTCGCGGCGGATCGCGTGGCGCTGCTCGCCGGCCATCTGGGCGCCGGAGAGCAGGTGGTTGCGGGGCCGTTCCGGGATGTCGTCCTCGACGCCGGCGGCCTGCAGGCGCAGGTAGAGCCGGCCGAGCAGATTGGCGTGGCGGGCCTGGCGGACGAGCAGATCCCATTGCGAGGGGCCGAGCCGGCGGACCGACTGGGGATCGCGGTAGGCCTGGAGGAGCAGGTTCATCGGGCGTCCTCGGTGGCGAGGCGGTCGAACACCGCGATGGCGTCGTCGAGGCGGCTGTACTCGAAGCTGTAGTTGCGGCAGCGGTCGATGGTGCGGCCGACGGTGTCGAAGCCCAGGGGGCCGAGCACGTGGTAGTTCATCGCGTTGTCGGCTAGCTGCATGAAAGCGGCGCCGCTGCCCATCGGAGTGAGCACGGCGTCGGCACCGGCGCGGTAGCGGGGCAGCACCATCCAGGCGGGATCGGCCCACTCGCCGACGGCGTCGACGCTGGCCCGGGTGGGCGCCATCAGGGCCACGGTGCCCTTGGTGGTGTCGCGCACCGGCTGGGTGAGAAAGGCGTCCGGCGCGTAGGTGCGGATGATGTCGATGGAGGCGTTCTTCAGATTGACCGGCCGGGCGAGGCCCATGATCTGGCCGGTGTCGAGCCGGATCAGGGTGAGTTCGTCGGACAGCAGGCGCCAGCCCCGATTGACCAGCGCGGCGCACAGGGTGCTCTTGCCCGAGCCCGGCGGTGCGGGCAGGATCGCGGCGCGATTGCCACGGGCGACGGCGGCGGCGTGGATCACCAGGATGTGGTGGCAGTAGGCCGTGACGCACCAGTTGAGGCCCCACTCGAGCATCGGCAGGGCCTGGGCGCGGGGCAGCGGCGTGAAGGGCTCGACGGCATCGACCACGAAGCGGGCCTGGGGTTTGACCCAGCGGCGCACGCCGTGGCCGGGCTGGACGGCGACGTGGAAGTCGGTGAAGTCCGAGGCGTCGGCCAGCGGGTGGTGGGCGTAGAGCCGGGCGAGCTCGTCGGCGATCTCGGGGATGCCGCTCTGGAGCCGGCAGTTGAACGGGCCGGCGGCGAGCCGGATGCCGTCGCCCGTCAGCCGCTTGCGGAACTCGGCGGGGGACAGGTCACGGATTCTCAAGGCGGGGGCTCGACTGGGCTCGGATGAGGCGCGCGCCGAGCAGTGCCTCGAGGGCAACGGCGACGAATTCGCGACAGGCTTCGGGGGCGGCTTCGGGTTCTTCGCGCAGCACGGCGGCGACGAGGTCGTCGGCGTTCAGGCGGCGGCCGGGGATGGCCAGCTGGTCGAGCACGAAGCGGGTGACCGGGGCGAGCAGTAGGGTCTCGCCGGCGGATGGGTCGTAACGGACCCATCCTTCATCCACTTCTTTCCAACGTACTTCGGCCAGGCCCTCGAACAGGGTTTCAGAGGCGATGTACTGGGCGCCGGCCGACAGCAAGACTCGATGCAGGATCAGGCGTTGAGGACGTAATCCAGGTACTGCTTGACCTGGACCTTGCCCCACGAGACGCTGGGCACGCTCGGGTTCGGATGCCAGGAGCCGCCGACGACGCCTTCGTTCCACATGGCGATGGCCTGGGCGGCGGTGAACAGCGGGCTGCCCGCCTTGGCGCTGAGCCAGGCGGCGACGATCTGCCGTTCGAGGGGAGCGTCGCCCGCGGTGTCGGTGCCGGTGATGATGGTGCGGATGGTTTCGGTGCGGCCAGCCGATGCGGTGAACACGCTGCCGAAGGTCTTGTTGTCGAGGTCATCGACGGTCGGCGGGTTGGCAGCCGCGTAGGCCTGCCAGAAGGTCACGCCGTTCATCTTCGGGGCGCAGGGGGTGGTGCCGTTCTGGCTCAGGTTGCCGGACGCGGAAAAACCGGACGGCTGCTTGCATTCGGCGGCGAGCGCGGGGACGCTCTTCAGTGCCATCAGCAGCGGCGCGCCAGCCAGGCCGGTCTGGATGAGCTTGCGTCGATTGGCCTTGGGCGCCTGACCGTCGGTGCTGGGCTGCAGCTCGGCAGATTTTTCGGGGTGTTCCAGATTCATCCTAAACCTCGTTGAACTGACGCCATGGGGGCGTGATTAATTTGCAGTATATGCAGGCCCGCTGATCACGAGTGTGACATGGGTCCGCTTCTTGGTCGGATTAGGTAAAGCAATTTTCATTCCCCTTTCCCTTTGTGGTAGTAGGGGCATGATTTTTAAAGAGATAAAACGGGGTGCCGAAATCGTCAGGGGAAATCAGCTGGCGCGTGTAAAAAATGCCGACAAAATCCCGTCCATGGTGCCGGCGTGGTGTCAGACGTTGGCGATGCGGCTGTTGGCGAGGGACAGGCGGCTGGCCAGGACTTCCAGGAATCCCTTGTAGAAGTGCATCTGGCACAGGCTGGTGGCTCGTAGCAGGGCCGGGGCGCGGATGGTGAGGATGCGCGTTTCGCCGATGGTCTCGACCGAGGCCGTGCGGGCGCCACGCCCTGCCGCGAAGAGCGCCATCTCGCCGAAGCAGTCGCCGGGGCTGAGGGTGTTGAGCAGATGGCCCTTCTTGACGATGCGCATGTTGCCATCGACGACGAAGCAGAAGTAGTTGCCGGGTTCGCCTTCCTTCATCACCACCGCGTTGGGCGGGAACAGCCGCCATTCGGCAAAGCGGACGATCTCCCAGATCTCGACGTCGGTGAACTCGCGGAAGAAGCGGAAGGCGCGCAGGCGCTCGAACTTCTCGCTGTCGGGCATCTCGCGGGGGTCGGTGGTGAGGCCGCGGTTGCGGTAGGCCTGGGCGAGGTCGTGGGAGAACTCGAGCCAGGTGGCATAGCGCTCGGACACGTCGCGGCGGATGGCCTTGCAGACGATGGCGTCGAGTTCCGGCGGGATCTCGGGGCGGATGCTCGAGGGCGGCGGCGGGGTCTCGTGGGCGATCTGGTAGATCAGGCCCACGTTGCTGCTGCTCTCGAAGGGCAGGCGGCCGGTGAGGAGCTGGTACATCACCACGCCGAGGGAGTAGATGTCGGTGCGGTGGTCGAGGGGCTGTTCGCGGACCTGCTCGGGCGACATGTAGGCCGGCGAGCCGAGGGCTGCGAGCTGGGTGGTCTCGGTGGCGGTGAAGATGGCCGCGCCGAAATCGGAGATCTTGATGTCCTGGCCTTCGGGTGAGACCAGCAGGATGTTGGCCGGCTTGATGTCCCGGTGGGTGACGCCCTGCAGGTAGGCGTAGTCCAGCGCGCGGGTGCACTTGAAGATGATCTCGACGAGCCGCTCGAAGGGCAGCAGGTGGTCGGGATGGGTGAAGGCTTCGAGGGTGCCGCCGGGGACGTATTCCATCACCACGTAGGCGTCGCGCTCGTCGATCACCGCGTCGTGGATCTGGATGATGTGGGGGTGCTGCAGCTTGCCCGCGAGGGAGGCCTCGTTGAGCAGCATGTGGTGGTAGAGGGTGGTGTGGTCGGTGACCCGCAGCATCTCGGGGTGGAGCTGCTTGACGGCCACCTCCCGCTGGGAGAAAGGATCGTAGCCGAGATAGACGTTGCTGGTCGCCCCGGCGCCCAGCAGCCGCCTGACCTCGTATTTGCCGATCCTTTCCATGCCCGTCTCCTTCTCAGCCGAGTCGCTGTCGCGCCCGGGCGATCGCGGCGCGTACCTGCACCGGGGCAGTGCCGCCGATGTGGTTGCGGGCGGCCAGCGAACCTTCGACCGTCAATACTTGGAACACGTCGTCGGCCAGACGTTCGACCGCGCCGGGCACGTGGGCCATGGCGGCCTGCAGCTCGGCCAGCGGGATCTGCGGGAGATCCACGCCCCTGGCGTCGGCGGCGCGCACGGCGAGCGCCACGGCCTCGTGGGCGTCGCGGAAGGGCAGGCCCTTCTTGACGAGATAGTCGGCCAGATCGGTGGCGGTGGCGTAGCCCTGGGTGAGGGCGGCCTGCATCGCCTCGCGCTTCACGCGGACGTTGAAGACCTTCTCGCCGGTGGCGGCGTCGACTCGGCTGCCCATCATGTCGGCGTAGATGCGCAGGGTGTCGATGGCGGTGTCGGCGGAGTCGAACAGCGGCTCCTTGTCTTCCTGGTTGTCCTTGTTGTAGGCCAGCGGCTGGCCCTTCATCAGGGTGAGCAGGGAGATCAGGTTGCCGTTGGCGCGGCCCGTCTTGCCGCGCACGAGCTCGGGCACGTCCGGGTTCTTCTTCTGGGGCATGATCGAGCTGCCGGTGCAGAAGCGGTCGGCGAGGTCGATGAAGCCGACCCGCGGGCTCATCCACAGGATCAGCTCTTCGGACAGGCGCGACAGGTGCGTCATCAGCAGTGACACGGCGGCGCAGAATTCGATGCCGAAGTCGCGATCGGAGACCGCATCCAGCGAGTTGAAGCAGACCTCCTCGAAGCCCAGCAGCTCGGCGACGTATTCGCGGTCGATCGGGTAGGTGGTGCCGGCCAGCGCGGCGGAGCCCAGCGGCAGGCGATTGACGCGCTTGCGGCAGTCGGCAAAGCGCTCGGCGTCGCGGCGGGTCATCTCGTAGTAGGCCATCAGGTGGTGGCCGAAGGTGACCGGCTGGGCAACCTGCAGGTGGGTGAAGCCCGGCAGCGGGGTGTCGGCGTGGTGTTCGGCGAGGTCGAGCACCGCCAGCTGGAATTCGCGGATCAGGCCGAGGATGGTGTCGATGGCGTCGCGCAGCCACAGGCGGATGTCGGTGGCGACCTGGTCGTTGCGGCTGCGGCCGGTGTGCAGGCGCTTGCCGGCGTCGCCGACCAGCGCGGTCAGGCGCTTCTCGATGTTGAGGTGGACGTCCTCGTCGTCGAGGTTCCAGTTGAACTCGCCGCGTTCGATCTCGCCGGCGATCTGGGCCATGCCGCGTTCGATGTCGGCGAGGTCCTGCGCGCCGATGATGCCCTGGCGGGCCAGCATGGTGGCGTGGGCGATCGAGCCGCGGATATCCTGCGCGGCCATGCGGTTGTCGAAGAAGACGCTGGCGGTGTAACGCTTGACGAGCTCGGAGACGGGTTCGGAGAAGCGACCGGACCAGGCCTTGGCGGCGCCGTCCTGCGGTACGGATTGATCTGCCATAATTGAAAATGCTCTCTGCGATAAAGGGGGGCTATCTGCGGCGAGAATCCCGTGGATTCAAGCTGTTGGCCCGGATTTCGATTCATGAGTATAAAGCAAAAAGCGCGCCCCGCCGGTCGAAGCCGGTATCCGGCGAGCCTGCCTGATTTTCGCAACCTCGGCGTCGTGCTGCGCACGGTGGTGCTGGTCAATGCCCTCGGGCTGGCCGCGGTGCTCGTGCGCAACGATCAGATCGAGGCCTTGTTCGGCGAATTCCTCGACATGGCGGTGAGGGTGGAGTTTCCGCTGATCCTCTGCGTGGCCGCCTTGTTCCTCCTCAAGCCGATGCTGTTCAGATTGTCTTACGCGGGCGGGGTGGCGGTGGTGATGCTGGTGGTGGCGGGCGTCGCGATGCTGAGCGGCAGCCTGCTCGCGCCGGTCGAGGTGGACGAGGGCCCGCGCCCGCTGGTGTGGTCGCTGGTGGTGGGGGCGATCGTGCTGATCTACTTCCACCTGCGCAGCGCGGCGCTGGCGCCGGTGCTGGCGGAGGCGCGTCTGCTGGCGCTCACCGCGCGGATCCGGCCGCACTTCCTGTTCAACAGCCTGAACGGCGTGCTGGGCGTGCTCCGGCGCGATCCGCGGCGGGCCGAGGAGGGCCTGGAGGAGCTCGCCGATCTGTTCCGCGCGCTGATGCAGGACAACCGCGAGCTGGTGCCGCTCTCCGACGAGATCGCCCTGTGCGAGCGTTACCTCAACCTCGAACGCCTTCGCCTGGGTGACCGCCTGCAGGTGGATTGGCAGCGCGACACCTCGGCGGGCGCCGCGCTGGTGCCGCCGCTGCTGCTCCAGCCGCTGATCGAGAACGCCGTCTATCACGGCATCGAGCCCGGCGCGGCGCCGGGCACGGTTTCGATTAACATCGCGCGGCGCGGGGCGGAGGTGTTCATCACCATCGCCAACCCGCTGCTCGACGCCGAAAGCCACCACGCGGGCAACCGCATGGCCCTGGACAACATCCGCGAACGACTGATGCTTTTCTACGACCTCGAAGCCACCCTCGATACCGAGCAGGATGCCGACGCCTTCCGCGTGCGCATCCGCCTGCCTTTCCGGAGCGCGCCATGAGCGAGTCGGCCGACCACGCCGTCGCCCCTCTGTCGGTGCTGATCGTCGATGACGAGGCGCCGGCCCGGGAGCGGCTGCAGGATCTGCTCGGCGACATCGCCGACATCCAGCCCACCCGCGTCGCCGGGATGGCGGCCAATGGCGTCGAGGCGCTGGCGATCCTCGAGCAGGCGCCGGTGGATCTGATCCTCACCGACATCCAGATGCCGGTGATGGCGGGCATCGAGCTGGCCCGTCACGTGGGGCGGCTTGAGCGTCCGCCGGCGGTGATCTTCACCACCGCCTACGACGAATACGCGGTGCGGGCCTTCGAGCTGGCGGCGGTGGATTACCTGCTCAAGCCGGTGCGCGCCGGGCGGCTCGCCGAAGCCATCGCCAAGGCCCGCCGCCTGCGTCCGCCGGCCGACGAGGTGCTGCGCCGGATCGCGCCCACCACCCGCAGCCATTTCAGCGTGAGCGAGCGCGGGCGCATCCTGCTGGTGCCGGTGGCCGACGTGCTCTACCTCAAGGCCGAGCAGAAGTACGTGGTGGCGCGCAGCCTGGAGCGGGAATACCTGCTGGACGAATCCCTGGTGCAGCTGGAAGAGGAGTTCCCCGGCCGTTTCCTGCGCATCCACCGCAACTGCCTGATCGCCCGGGACGCCGTGCGCGGCGTGGCCCGGGCCACCACCGGCGTGGATGGCGAAGCCCACTGGGTGATCCTCCTCGAAGGCCTGCCGGAGCAGCTGCCGGTGAGCCGCCGCCAATGGCCGGCGGTGAAGGACGCGCTCGGCGTCTGAGTTCCGGCTGACAACAATGTCACGGACGCCCGCCGATTGCCGGGCGTCATGATCGTTAAAGACTGTAAATTCCCCGTTCGCATATGATGCTGGAGCGGTGGAGTGGGGCGGGCCTTTTCGATCTATCTTGACCTGATACGGGTTTCGGCGGCGTTTCTGGTCTATCTGTACCACTCGAACCAGCGCTTCCTGAGTGAAGCCGAGCTTCCCTTCAGCGGCTACGGCCACAGCGTGGTGGTGGTGTTCTTCGTGCTGTCGGGTTTCGTCATCCGCCACGTCACCGACACCAAGGAGATGCACTGGCCGGACTACGCCGCCAGCCGCATCGCCCGCATCTTCTCGGTCACCGTGCCGACGATCTTCCTGACCCTGCTCTGCGACGCCATCGGGCGCGCTGTCGAGCCGGCGATCTACGAACACAGCGCATCGGGCCAGGTGCTGGCGCGGGTCGTGTTGAGCCTGCTGCTGCTCAACGAGGTGTGGCTGATGTCGGTGATGAGCTTCTCGAACCTGCCGTTCTGGTCGATCTGCGTGGAGTTCTGGTACTACGCCGCGTTTGCGCTGGTGGTCTTCCTGCCCCGGCGCAAGGGCTGGATTGCGGCGGGGCTGCTGGCGATCGCGCTGGGGCCGAAGTTCATCCTGCTGGCGCCGATCTGGTGCTCGGGCGTCGTGCTGTACCGCTGGCGCTGGCCGAGGCGGCTGGGGCCGAGGTCGTCCCTGGCGCTGGTGGTGTTGAGCCTGGTGGGCATCTGGCAGTTCCACGCCCGGGGGATCGACGCCTGGAGCTGTGACTGGCTCAAGGCCACGCTGGGGCAGGATCGAGCTCAGTACCTCGGCTTTGCCAACTACGTGGTCGGCGACTACCTGCTGGCGGTGCTGGTGTGCATGAACTTCGCCGGCATGCGCAATCTGCTGGCCACGCCGGGCGGCTGGCTGATTGCCGTGGAGCGACCGGTGCGGCGCGCGGCGGGCTGCACCTTCACGCTCTACCTGCTGCACATGCCGCTGTTCCTGATGTGGAGCGCGGTCGTGCGCGGAAATCCGGCGCAGCCGTGGTACTGGCTGGCGGTGACGGGGCTGGTCCTCGCCAGTGTGGTGCTGATCAGCGCCCAGACGGAGGCGCACCGCTACCGGCTGCGCGGCTGGCTGCTCGGGTTTCTCACGCGGCGCGGCGTGGCGATGGCCTGATCCGCGGGTGGGAACGTCCGCTTTCGCGGGTGTTCCAACATGGGCTCCCGTACAATCGCGCCCCATGGAAAACCCCGGCACCACCCCCTCCCTGCTCTCGTACCCCCGCCACCGGCCCAAGCTCAAGCCGGCGCCGTTTCTGCCCATGAGCCGGGCCGAGATGAACGCCCTTGGCTGGGACGAGTGCGACATCATCATCGTCACCGGCGACGCCTATATCGACCACCCCAGCTTTGGCATGGCGCTGGTGGGGCGCGCCCTCGAAGCCCAGGGCTTCCGCGTCGGCATCATCAGCCAGCCCGACTGGCATTCGGCCGACGCCTTCCGGGCGCTGGGCAAGCCGCGCCTGTTCTACGGCATCACCGCCGGGAACATGGATTCGATGATCAACCGCTACACCGCGGATCGCAAACCCCGCTCCGACGACGCCTACACGCCGGGCGCCGAGCCCGACAAGCGCCCTGACCGCGCCGTGGTGGTCTACGCCCAGCGCGCCCGCGAGGCCTACCCGGACGCCAACATCGTGATCGGCTCCATCGAGGCCAGCCTGCGCCGCATCGCCCACTACGACCACTGGTCCGAGAAGGTGCGCCGCTCGGTGCTGCCCGACTCCAAGGCCGATCTGCTGGTGTTCGGCTCCGGCGAGCGGGCGGTGATCGCCCTCGCGCACCGCCTCGCGGCCGGCGAGCCGATCGAACAGATCCGCGACCTGCGCGGCACCGCCTTCATGGTCAAGCCCGGCTGGCGGCCGGAGGGCTTCGTCGAGGTGGACTCCATCGCCATCGACCGCCCCGGCCCCGTCGAGCCGCACCCCGATCCCTACGCGATGGAGCCGGTAGGGGCGACTTCAGTCGCCCAGGCTGACACCCAGCCCATCCGCATCATCCCCGCCGCCGAGCGCGTCGCCGCCCGCAAGGCCGACCGCGCGAAGCAGGTGATCCGCCTGCCGGCTTACGAGGTGGTGAAGGACGACCGGGTGATGTACGCCCACGCCTCGCGCACCTTCCACCTGGAATCCAACCCCGGCAACGCCCGCGCGATGGTGCAGGCCCACGGCGTCGGTCCCGGCTGCCGCGACGTGTGGCTCAACCCGCCGCCGATCCCGCTGACCACCGAGGAGATGGACTGGGTCTTCGGCCAGCCCTACGCCCGCCGGCCGCACCCGGCTTACGGCGAGGCGCGCATCCCGGCCTGGGACATGATCCGCTTCTCGATCAACATCATGCGCGGCTGCTTTGGCGGCTGCACCTTCTGCTCTATCACCGAGCACGAGGGGCGCATCATCCAGAGCCGCTCCGAGGCGTCGATCCTGCGCGAGATCGAGGAGATCCGCGACAAGACGCCGGGCTTCACCGGCACCATCTCGGATCTCGGCGGCCCCACCGCCAACATGTACCGCATGGCCTGCAAGGACCCGAAGATCGAGTCGTCGTGCCGCCGGCTGTCGTGCGTGTTTCCGGGCATCTGCGAAAACCTCGGCACCGACCACGGCCCGCTGGTGCGCCTGTACCGCAAGGCGCGGGCGATCCCCGGCGTCAAGAAAGTGCTGATCGGCTCCGGCCTGCGCTACGACCTCGCGGTGCGCTCGCCCGAATATGTGAAGGAGCTCGTCACCCACCACGTGGGCGGCCTGCTCAAGATCGCCCCGGAGCACACCGAGGAAGGCCCGCTCGGCAAGATGATGAAGCCCGGCATCGGCACCTACGACCGCTTCAAGGAGATGTTCGAGCGCTTCTCGAAAGAGGCCGGCAAGAAGCAGCATCTGATCCCCTACTTCATCGCCGCCCACCCGGGCACCAGCGACGAAGACATGGTCAATCTGGCCCTGTGGCTCAAATCGAACAACTTCAAGCTCGACCAGGTCCAGACCTTCCTGCCCACGCCGATGGCGATGGCGACCACCATGTATCACTCGGGCAAGAACCCGCTGAAGAAGGTGTCCGCCGATTCCGAGGCGGTGGACACGCCCAAGTCGGGCCGCCAGCGCCGGCTCCACAAGGCGCTGCTGCGCTACCACGACCCGGAAGGCTGGCCGCTGATCCGTGAAGCGCTGCGGGCGATGGGCCGGTCGGACCTGATCGGCACCGCGCCGCGCCATCTGGTGCCCCGCGATCAGCCGGTGGTGCTCGACCGGAGCGGCGGCAACCCCGGAGGCGGCCCGCGTCGCACCGGCAAGGCGGCGAGCCCGGTGGGCGCGCGCCGGGCACCACCGCCCGGCCGTGGCGGAAAGCCGTCGCGATAAGGTAAATTTGTGCGTCGCAGCGCCAGGGCTGCACGGGGCGCTCTCACCTGTCGCCGGTATCATCCGGCCACCCATGTCGGATGGGTTCTCGCGTGTGTGCTGCAGGCAGCATGAGCCGGCCCCCACGGCGCGAGACGGTTTCATTTGTCGATGAAGTGTTGTTACGCTCACGCAAGCGGACACCTCATGTCCATTAAATACGGGTGGTGAAAGAGTGGAAAAGCTGGTCTATAGCCCGAGTCTCTCCGGACGGCTCGCCTCGCTGATCGATGTGGGTTTCGGGACCTTCCGCGGCTTCGTGCGGCTGGTCCTGGGCGAGGTCGAGTTTCTCGGCGGCCGCCTCGGCCCCTTCGTGCAGATCCGCCCGAAGGCAGTGAAGCGGCTGGTCTTCGTGTGCCTCGGCAACATCAACCGCAGCGCCTTTGGCCATGTGGTGGCCGAGGGCTATGGCGCCCGGGTGGCGTCGCTGGGCCTGTCCACCACCACCGGCGCGCCGGCCTTCGAGAAGGCCGTGGCCGCGGCGCCGGTGTATGGCTTTGATCTCACCGCCCACCGGGCCACCAACTTCACCGATTTCAAATATCAGCCCGGCGACCTGCTGCTGGCGATGGAGGTGCGCCACGCCCGCGAGCTGATCCGCCGCGGCATCCCCGCCGACGCCATCGCCCTGCTGGGGCACTGGTCGCGGCCCCACCGCATCCACATCCACGATCCGCACCTGCACACCGACCAGTATTTCCGGACCTGCTTCGCGATCATCCACTCCGCTGTTGCCAACCTGATCGAGGAGCTGCGCGAGGGGGAAAGCCCATGCCTGACCCGGTAAAGGTCTATCTGACCTTCGATATCGAAGTCTGGTGCGGAGGCTGGAAGGATCTCGACGCCAAGTTTCCGGCGAGCTTCGAGCGCTACGTGTACGGCCGCTCGGCCGCCGGCGACTACGCGCTGCCGAAAACCCTCGAGATCCTCGACCGTAACGGCCTGAAAGGCGTGTTCTTCGTCGAGCCGCTGTTTGCCGCCCGGTTTGGCGTCGAGCACCTCGCCACCATCGTCGACCTGATCCGCGCCGGCGGTCACGACGTGCAGCTCCATCTTCACCCGGAATGGTCGGACGAGCTGCGGCCGCTGCCTTTTCCCGGCGCTAGCCGCAAGCGCCAGCATCTGGCCTACTACACGCTCGAAGAACAGACCATCCTGATCCGCAAGGGGCTCGACCTGATGGCTCAGGTGGATTGCCACCCGATCGCCTTCCGGGCCGGCAGCTTCGCCGCCAACGCCGACACCTTCCGCGCGCTGGAGGCCTGCGGGCTTCAGCTCGATTTCAGCCTCAACGAAGTGAGCGCCGACAGCGCGCCCGACCTCCGCGGGAAGGCGGATTTCATCCAGCCCAGCCACATCGGGGCGGTCAAAAGCGTTCCGATGACGGTCTTTCGTGACGGCATCGGGCGCCTGCGTCCGGCCCAGCTCGGCAGCTGCAGCGTGTCCGAACTGGAAGGTGCGCTGGAATCGACCCGCGCGCTGGGCGTCGGTCATTTCGTGCTGCTCTCCCACAATTTCGAAATGCTGAAACAGGGACGAAGCAACCCAGATGGTATCGTTGTGCGCCGGTTTGAAAAATTGTGCAAACTTTTGGCGGCGCGGCGTGACGAATTTACTGTATCCACCACGGCTATGCTGCCAACATCTGGGGTCAGTCCACAGAAGGTGTTGTTGCCTTCCGTCGGTTTGCCGGCAACGCTGTGGCGTCTTGGCGAGCAGGCTGCGCGGCGTTTTATTGGCTGAGGCCGGCCACCTGTCCGCCCAGCCCGCGCCTGAGCGCCTGGCCGAGCGGAGCGGGCGATCCATTGAATCCAGCCCGTGGTGTGCCATGAAATCTGCCTTCGATCAGAGTCCGGCGCGGACTTTCACCGTGCGGAGCCCTTCTTGACCGGGCCGGCCGACGCCGGGCCCACGTCGCTGCTGCGCGATCAACGGCGGGCAACGGTGGCCCGCTATGCCTTGACGGGTGTCGGACTGCTGGTGATCGACATGTGTGTCTTCTTCGTGCTCGCCCGGGTCTTCCAGGTCACGCCGGCGGCCTCGCAGCTGGCGGCGCGAACGGCCGGGGCGGTGGCCGGATTTTTCGGGCACAAGTATTTCTCGTTCGGCAACGGGCGCCAGGGCGCGGCCGTACCCGTGCGCCAGGCGCTGCTCTACGGCCTCGTGACGGTGGTGACGATCTGCATCTCGCCGCTGGTGCTGGTGGGGCTGCTCGCGCTGATCGACAACCTGGTGGTGGCCAAGCTCGGCACCGAGGTGGTCATGGTGGCCTTCAATTACTTCTGCCTCAGTAGGGTGTTTCGATGAAGCTCGATGCTGAACGGGTCGATATGTCGGTGGTTGTGCCGGCCTTCAACGAGGCTGACGGGCTGCCCCGTTTCGTCGAGGCGCTCGACCGGGTGCTGACGCCGCTGAACGTCCGCGTCGAACTGGTCATCGTCAATGACGGCTCGCGGGATGCCACCGAACGGGTGCTCGCCGACATCGCCCGGCACCGGGCCGATGTGGTGCCGGTCAATTTCTCGCGCAATTTCGGCAAGGAGGCCGCGCTGGCCGCGGGCCTGGCCGTGGCGACGGGGGCCTGCGTGCTGTTCATGGACGCCGACCTCCAGCATCCGCCCGAAGCCCTCCCCGAGATGCTTGCCCGGTGGCGCGAAGGCTTCGACGTGGTGAATGGCCGCAAGCGGCGGCGCAGCCACGAGCCGGCGCTTTACCGCAAGTTCGCGGCGCTCTTCAACGGGCTGATGAGCCACGCGGTGGGCGGCGACATGGCCGGGGCGAGCGATTTCAAGCTGCTCGACCGCCAGGTGGTCAATACCCTGCTGCAGTTTCCCGAGCGCAACCGCTTCTTCCGCGGCATGGTGACGTGGGTTGGCTACCGCGTGGCCGATGTCGAGTTCGACGTGCAGGAGCGCGAGATCGGCAGCACCAAGTGGTCGCTGGGCGGGTTGATCCGCTACTCCCTCGGCAACCTGCTGGCGTTCTCGTCGCTGCCGCTGGTGGCGGTGGCCTACGTGGGCTTCGCCACCGTTGGTTTCGGTACCTTGCTGCTCATCCAGACGCTTTACCGTTATTTCACCGGCACCGCGGCGATCGGCTTCACCACCGTGATCGCGGTGCAGGTGATGCTGGGCGGGATGATCCTGACCGCGCTGGGGGTGATCGCGATCTACCTGGCGCGCATGTACGACGAACAGAAGCAGCGGCCGATGTTCATCATCCGCCGACCGCGTGCCCACCAGCCCCCGGGCGGCGGTAGCGAGCGCCCGCCACTGGTGATCGCCGGCGGCCGCGATTTCGGAGATGGTGAATGATCTATTCCCCTTCGGCCCCGGCGTCGATGAGCCTTCGGCAGGGCGTGAGCGCCTTCTGCCTGCTTCTCGCGCTTGCGCTGGTGCTGCATTTCCCTCATTTCGGCTCGCACACTGGCGACCCGAACTTTGACTTCTACCTGCACTACCACTGGGCCAAGGAATACGCCCAGCGCTTTGCCGAGGGCTGGCTCTATCCGCGCTGGACCTTCTTCGCCCGCTACGGGCTGGGCGAGCCGGTGTTCGTGTTCTATTCGCCGCTGTACTACCTGCTCACGGCGCTGCTCACCCTGACGGGCCTCGGCACCTGGAACGCCATGCATGTGGTGGAGGTGTTGAGCAACGCAGTGTTCGGGTACTTCATTTACCTTACCTGCCGCCACTACACGTCCAACCGGCTGGCGCTGGTGGCCGCGTTTGCCGCCTCGGCCAACCCCTTCCTGGTGATGCTGCACTACAAGTTCCAGGGCTTTGCGTGGGCGTCGGTGGGCTATGCAGCCCACGGCATGCTGCTGTGGTCGATGTTCCGTCCCAGGGCGTCGTTCGAGCGCATCAACCTGTGGGCGGCGGCGGCCCTGGGCATTGCGGTGGTGGGCCACACCATGAGCACCCTGGTGATGCTGATCTCGTATTCGGCCGCGGTGCTGGTGGCGCCCACGGCGTGGGGCGGGGTGAGCTTTGCCGGCCTCCTGCGGCGGCTGATGGCGTGGGCCGGGACTGTGGCCATCGGGCTGGGGCTGGGTGCCTTCTACCTGCTGCCGGCGCTGGGCTCCACCTCGCTGATCAACGTGGAAGGCTGGACGGGCCCGCATATCCTGCAGGCCTTCGCGTGGCCCACGTTCTCGGCGCTCATCAACGGGGTGCAGTGGTTCTCCTTCCAGTGGCCGCTGGCGGTGCCGGTGCTGGCGCTGGTGGTCGTCGAGGGCTGGTTCCTGTTCCGCCTGCGGGCCGGGGCCGGGCAGGCGGCCAATCCGCTGCTGATCCGGCTGTTCCTGGTGCTGGGCACGGCGGTGTTCTTCGCCTCCGAGCTGTCGTATCCGCTGTGGACCTTCGAATGGCCGCTGCTGCGCATCCAGCTGCCTTACCGCTTCCTGTCGGTGGGCTACGTGATGGTGATCGTCATCGGCGTGGTGGGGGCGCAGGTGGCGGGCAACGTCGGGCGGCGGGGCTGGGCGGCCGGGCTGGTGCGCTCGGTGCTGGCCATCGGCGTGCTGGGCCTGCTGATCGCCGCCAAGGCCACCTATCTCGATGGCGGCCCGCTGCCGTCCACGGTGGTCAAGGACGAATACACCTTCACCCACCTCAGCAAGTGGACGCGCACACCCAACGGTGGTTTCCGCTGCGATCTGGCGCCGGCCGATTGCGAGGAGCTGCCCTTCAGCGCCGGGGCCTTCCGGGGCACCTCGGAGTACGCCACGCGCTTCGCGCCGCCGGCCTGGGTGGATTACGCCATCGCCGGTTTTGAAAAGGAATGTCAAAACGACGGCGCCCGCTGCGGCCCTGCGCACCACGTGGCCAACACCGTCACATGGAAAATCGAGGCGCTGGCGGACACTACCGTGCATCTGCCGGTGTTTTATTTCCCGATGTGGGCCCTGGAGCGCGATCGGCAGCCGGTGCCGATGCAGTACGACACCAAAAACGGGTTGATGCAGGTGAATCTGCCTGCCGGCCCCCACGAAGTGCGCCTGATCTGGACTGAAACCCCGCTTTTCGAGCGGGCCCGCTGGATCTCGATGGCATCGCTCGGCGTGTTGATTGCCCTGGCTGTTGCTGGCAGAGTGCGGCGCTGAGCCCGATTTGGGCGCCTGTTTCAACGAGTAATCCGAATGACCGACAAGCAAGTCCGCCCGCCGTGTTACGTGCTGGGCATCGAGACCCAGATTGGCCTGAGCCTCGTCCGCGAGCTGGGCGAGGCGGGCGTGCCGGTGGTCGGCATCGCCACCGGCGACAAGGCCATCGGCCTGCAGTCACGCTACCTCGCCCACGGCGAGATCCTCAAAAAACCGCGCACCGACGCCGGCCTGGCCGAGCTGCGCGCCATCGGCGAACGCTACGGCGCCGGTTATCTGCTCACGGTCTCGGAAGCCAACACCACCTGGCTGATCGAGAATCGCGACCGGCTTGGCGTCATCACGCCGCTGCTGCCCTCGAAGGACGCCTTCGCCATCGTGCTCGACAAGGGCCGCACCCTCGAAGCCGCCGAGGCGGTGGGCATCGACGTGCCCAAGAGCGCCAGCCCGGCCACCTGGGCCGACGTGGAGCGGGTGGCGGCGAGCTTCCCTTTCCCGGCGGTGCTCAAGTGGTCCGACCCCAACGGCGTGGCGCCGGCGCTCCACGCGGCGGGCATCGAGCTGGTGAAGGCTGAATATGTTTATACCGCCGACGAGTTCCTGCGCGCCGCCGAGCGCTATCGGCCGGTGGAGATGTGGCCGCTGGTGCAGGAATACTGCCCGGGCGTGGGCCTCGGCCAGTTCTTCTTCATGCACGAAGGCAAGGCCGTGCGGCGCTTCCAGCATCTGCGGGTGGCCGAGTGGCCGCCCGAGGGCGGGTTCTCCAGCGTGTGTGACGGGGTGCCGCTGGACCAGTTCAAGGATCTGCAGGAGAAATCCATCCGCCTGCTCCAGTCGATCGGCTGGGAAGGCGTGGCGATGGTCGAGTACCGCTACGACCCGGCCTCGGGCCGCGCGGTGCTGATGGAGGTGAACGGCCGCTTCTGGGGCAGCTTTCCGCTGGCGATGTACAGCGGCGCCGGCTTCGGCCTGCTGGCCTACAGCCTGCAGGGCCAGGGCGTGATGCCCAGCCTGCCGGCCCTGCGCGAGAACCTGCGCTGCCGGATGGTGGCTACCGAGATCAAGCGCCTGCGGCGCATCCTGCTGCAGCCCGGGCTGATCCGCGACCGGACCTTCCGGGTGCGTCCGGTGCATGAGGTGCTGCGCTTCGTGGGCGACTTCCTGCGCCCGTCGGTGTGCTACTACGTGTGGAACCCGAAGGACGTGAAGCCCTTCATCCGCGACGTGAGGAACGCCATCGGCGTGTGAGCGGCATCGCGGCAGATCAACGCAAGACGGCCAGGCAACGCGCCTGGCCGTCTTGTTTTTGGTCTTGCGGATCGCTCAGGCGCGGCGGCGGAGCGCGCCCAGGCCGGCCAGACCGAGAGCGGTGAGTGCCGCAGTGGCCGGCTCGGGCACGGCGCTGCCGGTGTCGGTGATGATCGGCGACTGGGATACGCTGACGCCAGCCGGTGGCGTGCCGGCAAAGCTGAAGCTGATGCCGGTGACGAAGGCCAGCGGGTCGGCCGGATCGAGCGCCGCGCTGGTCTCGATGCCGGTGATGCGGAAGGACGTGACCGCGCTGCCGAAGGTGAACTGCGCGCCGGTGGCGAGGGTGGTGCTGAGGAGCACTTCGCCGCCGCCGGTGGTGTCGTAGAGGTTGTAGAGCCCGTCGCCGGCGTTGGTGCTCACCTGCACGCCGGCAAAGCTCACGCCGGCGGTGGAGACGGCGTAGTTGTAGCCGGTGGCCACCAGCGGGTCGATGAACCACCAGCCGGGCGCGCCCGGCACCACGAAGGCAAACCCGCTTGCTGGCGCACCTTCGCCTGAAATGGGCATCAGCGGGTCGGAGGGCGTAGAGCCAGACGGCGGCGTGATGATGGCGACTGCGGCGATGGCCTGGGTGGAGGCGGCGAGGGCGATGGCGCCGATCATGCTGGCGAGCAAGCGATTCATCATGGGGCTTCCTTCCGGGTGGGTGAGAAAACCATTCTAATGCTGTGGGTATTTGCGCGGGATGAATGCTCCCCATCCTGGGGCACCCGGCGCGTCAGGGCCCAGAGGGCAGGTGCGTTCCGTCGCCATTGCCCAGGCCAGCGGCCACGCCGTTGACCTGGCGGCGTGGGTGATGCACTTTTCCTCATACAAGAGAACAAGGCGGGAGACATCATGAGCATCCACCGGAAGCCCATCGGCGAACGCATCGACTGGCTCTACGACGTGGCACGCCGGTACTCGGCGGCTTACTGCGACCCGGAGGCCAGCATGGCCCGGGAGCGCCATCGGGCGCGGCATCCTACCGCCATCGCCGTGCTCAAGTGCATGGACGGACGCATCAACATCCCCATCGCCACCAACACCCCGCCTGGCATCATCCAGCCCTTCCGCAACCTGGGCGGCTTCTTCGATCTGGGGTGGCCGCACCTGGGCGAGGTGATCGAGCATTACGTCCACGACCGGGTGCGCAGTGGTCAGCGGGTGCTGATGTTCATCACCTACCACTTCTCCCGGGGCGAGCCCCATCGCTGCTGCGCCGGCTTCAACTATCACACGGACCAGGCCATCGCCCACGTGTTCGGCGTCAAGGGCCAGGTGGAGCACGTGTTCGGGCGCGGGCATGCCACGGTTTATCCCCTGGTCTGCGGCTTTGAAACCGACGTGGACGCGCTGGTGCTGCACGGGGCGGGCGGCGCAACCCTGGATGTGTCCGCCCTGGGCGCCGACGCAACCGAGGCCAGCTTGCGGGCGCGCCTGCAACCGCTGTTTCCGGACATGCCGGGTGTGATGCTGGCCGATCTGGCCCGGCTGGTGGCGGGGAATGTCGCCCACGTGGCCGAGGTGCGCAAGCTTGACCGACAGCTCGACATCGAACACCGGGAGTGGATGATCTGCGTCGGGCGCGGCTTCGACTTCCTGCACGCCCCCAACCTGGCGCTGATCATCGGCCCTTACAGCCCCGATCTCGCCGACCCCATCCGCAAGGCCGGCGCGATCATCGCGTCCAACATGCGCAGCGGGCGCATTCCGGATGACGGCTTCCTGCTGCTGGCGTCCTCGCCCTATCAGGACATCGGCTCGGACCGGGCCCGGGCCGAGCTGAAGGCGCGATTCATGGCGCACTTTGCCGCCGAGGTGATCCGCCGCGATTTACCCGATCTGGCGCCCCGGATGACGGTGCACTCGGCCGTGCTCAACTGGGCCACCCGGGGGCTGGAAGCGCTGGACTGAGCCTCGCCTCAGCGGAAGTAGTCCGGCACGAACATCTCGGGCGGCACCTCGTGGCGCACGTAGTCCGGGTGCCGCACCCGCTCGGGCAGGTCCACCAGCGGGCGCTCGACCTCGGCGTAGGGGATCTCGCCCAGCAGGTGGTGGATGCAGTTGAGGCGGGCGGCCTTCTTGTCGTCGGCCTGGACGATCCACCAGGGCGCTTCCGGGATGTGGGTGCGTTCCAGCATGATCTCCTTGGCTTCGGTGTATTTCTCCCAGCGGGCGCGGGATTCCAGATCCATGGGGCTCAGCTTCCACTGTTTGAGGGGGTCGTGGATGCGTGACAGGAAGCGGAAGTGCTGTTCGTCGTCGGTGATCGAGAACCAGTACTTGATCAGCTGGATGCCGGAGCGCACCAGCATGCGCTCGAACTCGGGCACCGAGCGGAAGAACTCCTCGTAGTCGTCGTCGGAGCAAAAGCCCATGACCCGTTCCACGCCCGCCCGGTTGTACCAGCTGCGGTCGAACAGCACCATCTCGCCTGCCGCGGGGAGGTGCGGAACGTAGCGCTGGAAGTACCACTGGGTACGTTCCCGGTCATTGGGGGCGGGCAGGGCGACGACCCGGCACACCCGGGGGTTGAGGCGCTGGGTGATGCGCTTGATGACGCCACCCTTGCCGGCGGCGTCGCGCCCTTCGAAGAGGATCACCACCCGGTGCTGGGTGGTGGCCACCCAGTCCTGCAGCTTGACCAGCTCGCCCTGCAGGCGCAGCAGCTCCTTGAAATAGCGCTGACGCTGCGCCTTCTCCTCGTCGGTGGGCGGGTGGGCCGTGCCGCTGCCGATCTCCTCGAAACGACGGTCGTCGAGTTCCAGTTCGAGCTCTTCGTCGTAGCTGTCGAGGAGTTCGCGTTCCAGGCGACGGTGCAGGTCGCCGATTTCCTGATTATCCATGGGGTCTCCGGTCGGGGGGCAAGAAAAGCCGGTTGCAGGGGCTAGCCTGCACCGGCTGTATTGCACCTTGTCGACCGGGGCCGCGCTCAGCCGCTGTTGCGCAGCCCCGCAGCCACACCGTTGATCGACAGCAGGATGCCGCGCCGCACGCGCTCGTCCTGGTGGCCTTCCCGGTAGCGGTGGAGGAGCTCGACCTGCACGTGGTTGAGCGGGTCGAGGTAGGGGAAGCGGTTGTGGATCGAGCGCTTGAGGAGCGGGTTGGCGTCGAGCAGCGCCTGCTGGCCGGTGATGGTGAGCAGGGCCTGCAGGGTGTCGGCGTGCTCCTTCTCGATGCGCGGGAAGATCGCCTCGCGCAGGGCGCCGTCCTTCACCAGATCGGCGTAGCGGCTGGCGATGGCGATGTCGCTCTTGGCGAGCACCATGTCCATGTTGGAGAGCAGGGTGGCGAAGAACGACCACTCCTTGTGCATCGCCGCGAGGCGCGCCATGCCGGCCTCGCCGTGCTTCGCGATGTAGGCCTGCACCGCCGAGCCGAAGCCGTACCAGCCCGGCAGCATCAGCCGGCACTGGGCCCAGCTGAACACCCACGGGATCGCCCGCAGGTCTTCGATGGCGGTGGATTTCTTGCGCGACGCGGGGCGGCTGCCGATGTTGAGGGCGGCGATTTCCGAGATCACGGTGGATTCCCAGAAATAGCGCTCGAAGCCGTCGGTCTCGTACACCAGATTGCGGTAGGCCTTGAAGGCGCCGTCCGAGAGCTCGTCCATCGCCTCGAGGTATTCGGGGCGCGGGGCCGGGTCGCGCGGGGCGAACAGCGTGGCTTCCATCGTGGCGGCGGCGAGCACCTCGAGGTTGCGGCGGCCGACTTCGGGGTTGGCGTACTTGGAGGCGATGACTTCGCCTTGCTCGGTCAGGCGGATCTGGCCCTGCACGGCGCCGCCCGGCTGGGCCAGGATGGCCTGGTAGCTGGGGCCGCCGCCACGGCCGACGGAGCCGCCACGGCCGTGGAACAGGCGCAGGCGCACCTTGTGGCGGGCGAAGGTGTCCACGAGGCCGATCTCGGCCTTGTAGAGCTCCCAGCCGGAGGTGAGGAAGCCGCCATCCTTGTTGCTGTCGGAGTAGCCGAGCATCACTTCCTGCTCCAGCTTGCGGGATTCCAGCAGCGCCATGTAGGCGGGGATGGAGAACAGGCGGTCCATCACGCCGGCGGCGTTCTGCAGGTCGCCGATGGTTTCGAAGAGCGGGATGATGTTCACGTCGAGCACGCCTTCGGCCGGGCGCAGCAGGCCGGCTTCCTTGGCGAGCACGGCGACTTCCAGCAGGTCGGAGACGTCGTCGGTCTTGGAGATGATGCAGTTGGGCACCGCGGCCTTGCCGTAGCGCAGGTGGGCGGCGCGGGCGGCGCGGAAGATCGCCAGCTCGCCGCGGGTCTCGTCGGAGTAGTCCAGCCACGGTGAGGCGAGCAGGCGGGGCGTGGCGAGCTCTTCGAGCAGCATCGCGGTGCGGCCGGCTTCGTCGAGCGCCAGGTAGTCGCGGGTCGGGTCGATGGACTTGATGAGCTCGGCCACCACGCGCTCATGCACGTCGGAGTTCTGGCGCAGGTCGATGGGCGCCAGATGGAAGCCGAACACCGACACCGCCCGGCGCAGCAGGCGCAGGCGGCCGCGGGCGAGGCTGCCCAGGCCGTTGGCGGTGAGGGAGCGATGGATGACTTCGAGCTCGTCGGCCAGCGCCTCAGGGCTGTCGTAGGGGGCGGCGGGCGCCACCGCGTGGCGCGGCGGCTGGTGGCCCAGCAGGCGCGCGTAGGTGGCGGCGAGGCGCGCGTACACGCCGGTGAGGGCGCGGCGGTAGGGTTCGTCGGAGCGATGCGGCGAGCCGTCGGGGGAGGCTTCGGCGAGGCGCAGCAGGGCGTCGGAGGCGCTCACCAGGCCCTGGGCGATGGACAGCTGGGAGCCGAGGGTGTGCACCTCGTCCATGTAGTAGGTGAGGACCTTCTCGGCCTGCACGGCCAGCGCCTTTTCAAGGATCTCGGCGGTGACGAAGGGGTTGCCGTCCCGGTCGCCGCCGATCCAGCTGCCCACCTTCATGAAGTTTGGCAGCTCCAGCGCGCCCCAGCTGCGGTCGCGGGTGGCGAGGCGGTCCTCGACGTTGGCGTAGAGGCGCGGCAGCTCGCGCAGGAAGGTGTAGTCGAAGTACGACAGGCCGTTGCTCACCTCGTCCATCACCGACAGCTTCTCGGTGCGCAGCATGCGGGTCTGCCACAGGGTGAGCACGGCGCGGCGCAGTGCTTCGTCGTTGGCGTCCTGCTCTTCCGGGGTGAGCTGCATGCGGTCGCGCTCGTCGAGCAGGCGGGCGATCACCATCTGGCAGTTGAGGATGCTCTTGCGCTGGACTTCGGTCGGGTGGGCAGTGAGCACCGGCACCACGTTGGCGGTCTCGAAGAAGGCGGTGAGTTCGGCGCTGCCCATGCCGGCGTCGAAGGCGCGGGCCAGGGCGTGGGCCAGGCTGCCTTCACGCGGGGCCGAGCCGGCGATCTGGTGCGCGCGGGAGCGGCGGATGTGGTGCTGGTCCTCGGCGATGTTGGCCAGGTGCGAGAAGTAGCTGAAGGCGCGCACCACGTCGATGGTCTGGTCGCGGGAGAGGGAATCCAGCGTGGCTTCCAGCTCGCGGCGGGCGGCGTGATCTTCGTGGCGACGGAAGCGGATCGAGCACTGGCGGATGGCCTCGACCAGATCGAACACGGCTTCGCCTTCCTGGGCGCGGACGGTGTCGCCGAGAATGCGGCCGAGCAGACGGATGTCGTCGCGCAGGGGGAGGTCTTTGTCGTCGCTCTTGTTGTGTTCGCTCATCGGAAATCCTGTCCAGTCGGTTGCGGTCGGCGCGGGAGGCGCAGCAGGGGGGCATGCTAGAATCGCGGCCCGGATGACCGCCATAGGTGGCAACCCTGATGCTGCACTGCAGAAGCTGCAGATTGCCGTCCAAGGCCGCCGCTGTCCATCCCCGAACTACCCCTCAACCCTTGCCGAGCCCGAATACCGTGAGCGCCCCTACGCCCGACCGCATCGTCATCGCCACCCGTGAAAGCCGCCTCGCCCTGTGGCAGGCCGAGCACGTCAAGGCCCGCCTCGAAGCCCTCTACCCGTCCTGCAAGGTCGAACTGCTGGGCATGACCACCCGCGGCGACCAGATCCTCGACCGGCCGCTGGCCAAGGTCGGCGGCAAGGGCCTGTTCGTGAAGGAACTCGAAACCGCGCTCCTCGACCGCGCCGCCGACATCGCCGTGCATTCGATGAAGGACGTCCCGATGACCCTCGCGCCCGAATTCGCGCTGGTGGCCATCGCCGAGCGCGAAGTGCCGCTCGACGCCTTCGTCTCCAACAAGTACGAGAGCCTCGACGACATGCCGCCGGGCGCCGTGGTGGGCACCTCCAGCCTGCGCCGCGAATCGCAGATCCACGCCCAGTACCCGATGCTGGCCGTCACCAGCCTGCGTGGCAACCTCGACACCCGCCTGCGCAAGCTCGACGAAGGCCAGTACGACGCGATCATCCTCGCCGCCGCCGGCCTGACCCGTCTGGGCCTTGCCAGCCGCATCCGTGGCACGCTGCCGTCCGAAGTGTCGCTGCCGGCCGCCGGCCAGGGCGCGCTGGGCATCGAGGCGCTGTCCGACCGGCCCGAAGTCGCCGCGTGGATCGCACCGCTGGCCGATGCCAACTCTGCCGCCTGCGTGCGTGCCGAACGCGCCACTTCCCGCGCGCTGGCTGGCAGCTGCGAAGTGCCGCTGGGCGCTTACGCCGAGGTCAAGGACGGCGAGCTGTGGCTGCGCGGCTTCGTCGCCCTGCCCGACGGCTCGCGCATCGCCCGCGCCGAGCGCCGTGGCCCGATCGACCAGCCGGAAGCCCTCGGCCTCGCGCTGGCCGAAGACCTGCGCGCCGACGGCGCCGACGAAATCCTCGCCGGCCTGTAAGCCCGCGCCATGGGCGGCCAGCCTCTCGCCGGGCGCAGCATCGTCGTCACCCGCCCGGCCGGGCAGGCCGACAGCCTGTGCGCGGCGCTGGCGGCCCTCGGCGCCGAGCCGCTGCGTTTCCCGCTCCTGACCATCACGCCGGTGGCCGATTCGACCCCGCTGCACGCGGTGGCCCGGCGCCTGGCGGATTTTTCTCTGGCCTTCTTCGTCAGCCCCAACGCCGTCAATCTGGCGCTGGACGCGATGCTGCCGGTCGCCCCGTGGCCGGGTTCGACCCGCATCGCCACGGTGGGCAAGGGCAGCGAGGCGGCGCTCGCGGCCCGCGGCTTTGCCGACGTGATCGCCCCGCAAAGCGGTTTCGACAGCGAATCCGTGCTCGCCCTGCCGGCCTTCCAGGCCAGCGCCGTGGCCGGCAAGCGGGTGCTGATCCTGCGCGGCGACGGCGGGCGTGACCTCCTCGGCGACACCCTCGCCCAGCGCGGCGCCCACGTCGAATACCTCACCTGTTACCACCGCAGCGGCCCGGCGGATGATCCCGCGCAGCTCGTCGCCCGGGCCCGCGAAGGCCGGCTCGACGCGCTGACCCTCACCAGCAGCGAAGGCGTCGTCCATCTGGCGGCCCTGCCGGGCGCGGCCGAGCTGCGTCCGGTGCCGGTCTTCGTGCCCCATCCGCGCATCGCGGCGGCGGCCCGGGACGCCGGATTCTCCACCGTCATCGCCACCGGAGCGGGCGACCCGGGCCTCATCGGCGGCCTTGTCGACCACTTTGCCGCGCGCAACCACAACGCCTATCCGGGTTAAACTCACGCCCATGAGCAGCGAAAATCCCAGCCTCCCGCCCGCGCCCTCGTTGTGGCGCCGCCCCTCCGCCGTTGTCGCCGCCGTCGCGCTGGCCCTGCTCGGCTGGCAGTGGGTCGAAACCCGCAGCCGCCTTGCCGACGTGCAGGAAGCGCTGGCCCGCCGCCTCTCCACCAGCGACGCCGCGGCCACCGAAAGCCGCGCGCTGGCCAAGCAGGCCCAGGAAAACCTGCAGGACATCCAGGCCAAGGTCGGCGCGCTGGAATCCCGCTTCTCCGAATCCCAGAGCCAGCAGGTGGCCCTCGAGGCCATGTACCACGAGTTCTCCCGCTCGCGGGACGACCGCCTGCTGTCCGAAGTCGAACAGGCCGTGCTGATCGCCGCCCAGCAGCTCCAGCTGGCCGGTAACGTGCAGGCCGCGCTGTTCGCGCTGCAGACCGCCGACGCCCGCCTCGGCACCGTTGATCGGCCTCACTGGCTGCCGCTGCGCAAGGCCATTGCAGCCGATCTCGACACCCTCAAGGCGCTGCCGCAGGTGGATTCCTCCGGCGTCGCCCTCAAGCTCGAAACCCTCATCGGGCGCATCGACAGCCTGCCGCTGGCCTTCGAGGCCCGGCCCAAGGCCGAAGCGCTCAAGGCCGACGAAGCGCCGCCCTCGTGGGCCAAGCGCCTGTGGCTCGATTTCTGGGCCGAGTTCAGCCAGCTGGTGCGCGTCGAGCGCATGGACCGCCCCGATCCGGCGCTCCTCGCTCCAAGCAACGCCGTCTTCCTGCGCGAAAACCTCAAGCTGCGCCTGATGAACGCCCGCCTCGCGCTGCTCTCCCGCGATGGCAACACCTTCCGCGAGGACATGCGGATCAGCGCCGAATGGCTGGGCCGCTACTTCGACCTCACCAACGCGGGCGTCGACGCCGCCAAGGCCGATCTGGTCGAGCTGCAGAAGACCCCGGTGGGCGTCGACCTGCCCAACCTGCAGGCCAGCCTCACCGCCCTGCGCGGCCTGCAGGCTGTGCCCGACCGGCGCATCGAGGCAGCAGCCCCGGCAGCCGCCAAGCCCGCCGCCCCGGCGAAGAAGAACTGAGGCGGCCATGCGCGGATTGCTCTGGCTGCTCGGCCTCTTCGCCCTGGCTGCCGCCCTCGCGGTGGCCGGCCGTTACAACGAAGGCTACGCTCTGCTGGTGTGGCCCCCGTATCGGGTCCAGATTTCCCTCAACCTGCTGATCGTCCTGCTGGTTGGTGGTTTTGCGGCGATTTACGCCCTGACCCGCCTCGTCGCGCGCACCCTGGCTTTGCCGCGTGCGGTGCAGCGTTATCGCCAGCGGGTTGGCCGCGAACGCGCCGCCCAGGCCATCTACGATGCCGTCCGGCTGCGCATCGAGGGCCGCTTCGGCCAGGCGCTCAAGCAGGCCACCGCCGCCTACGAGGCCGGCGAATCCCGCGGCCTTGCGGCGCTGCTGGCGGCCCGCGCCGCCCATTCGCTGCGCGATGAAACCCGTTACCGCTACTGGCTCGGTAAGGTGGCCGAGCAGGGCGACGAGATGCGCCTGGCGCGCCTGATGACCGAGGCCAAGCTGGCGGTCGAGGATCGCCGCTTCGACGACGCCGCCGAGAGCCTCGCCGAACTCCAGACCGGCGGCCAACGCCACATCGCCGCGCTGCGTCTGGCCCTGCGTACCGCCCAGGCCAAGGGCGACTGGGCCGAGGCTGCGCGGGTGGTGCGCCAGCTGGTCAAGGTCAAGGCGCTCACGCCCGAGCTCGCCGAGCCGATCAAGCGCCGCGCCCATCAGGAAGGCCTCAAGCAGCGGGCGGGCGATCCGCTCGCCATCAATGCCTACTGGCAGGACGTGCCCCGTGACGAGCAGCGCGATGCGCGTCTGGTGGCATCCCTGGCCCGCGCGCTGATTGCCGCGGGCGACGGTACCAGCGCCCAGAAAGTCATCGAGACCCAGCTCGCGCTGGGTTGGGACACCACCCTCGCCGGGATCTACGGCCGCTGCGAAGGTGGTGAGGTGCGCAGCCGGCTCGCCAAGGCCGAAGACTGGCTCACCCGCAACCCGCGTGATCCGCAGCTCCTGCTCACCCTTGGCCGGCTGTGCGTGCAGTCGCAGCTGTGGGGCAAGGCCGAGAGCTATCTCGAGGCGTCGCTGGCCATCGAGCCGGGCTGGGAAGCCCACGTCGAGCTCGCCCATCTGGCCGAACGCATCAACCGTACCGACGATGCCAACCGGCATTACCGCGCCGCGGCAGAGCTCTCGCTCCGCTGACCCTTCCGGGGCGAAGCCTGCTTCGCCCCGCGCATCTCCCGCATTCTCCCGTCTTCCCACTTTGTTTCTGCCGGAATAATATTGTCATTCCGGCGCACCCCTGTGGGCTGTGTTGCTTGATAGTTTTTTTTAATCTGGATGATTTCATCAATCAATTTGAGCGATGGCGCATCCAGGCCTATCATGTGACTTCCGAACACCCAACTCCCAACCTGTGAAGGAAACATCAATGTCCCTGATCAACACCGAAATCAAGCCGTTCAAGTCCACCGCTTTCCACAATGGCAAGTTCGTTGACGTGACTGAAGCCGACGTCAAGGGCAAGTGGTCCGTGTTTTTCTTCTACCCCGCCGACTTCACCTTTGTCTGCCCGACCGAGCTGGGCGACATGGCTGATGTGTACCCCGAATTCCAGAAGCTGGGCGTCGAGGTGTACTCCGTGTCCACCGACACCCACTTCGTGCACAAGGCCTGGGCCGACGCTTCCGACACCATCAAGAAGATCAAGTACCCGATGCTGGGCGATCCCACCGGCACCATCTCCCGCAACTTCGACGTGATGATCGAAGAAGCTGGCCTGGCGCTGCGCGGTACCTTCGTGGTGAACCCGGAAGGCCAGATCAAGGTCGCCGAAATCCACGACCTGGGCATCGGCCGTGACGCGTCCGAGCTGCTGCGCAAGGTCAAGGCTGCCCAGTACGTCGCCTCCCACCCGGGCGAAGTCTGCCCCGCCAAGTGGCAGGAAGGCGCCGAGACCCTGAAGCCGTCCCTGGACCTGGTCGGCAAGATCTAAGTCTCACGCCGGACAGCGCTTCACGCTGTTCCAGAACGCCCGGGCGTCTTCAGGCGCGCCGGGCGTTTTTACTTTTGCGCATTGAAAAGAAAAGGAATTCGTCATGCTGGATGCCGACCTCAAGAACCAGTTGCAAGCCTATCTGACCAGGGTGAGCCGCCCGGTGGAGATCGTCGCGTCCCTCGATGACAGCGACACCGCCCGCCAGATGCGCGAACTGCTGCAGGAGATCGCCAGCCTGTCGCCGCTGGTCAGCCTCGTCGAACGCGACGACGGCGCCGAGCGCAAGCCCTCCTTCCGCATCACCCGCCCGGGCGAGCCGATCGGCATCCGCTTTGCGGCGATTCCCCTGGGCCACGAATTCACCTCGCTGGTGCTGGCCCTGCTGCAGGTGGGCGGCCATCCGCCCAAGGTGAGTGACGAGGTGCTCGCGCAGATCCGCGACCTGGACGGCGAATACAACTTCGTCACCTACATTTCGCTCTCGTGCCAGAACTGCCCGGAGGTGGTGCAATCCCTCAACCTGATGGCGCTGGTCAATCCGAAGATCCGCCATGAGACGGTGGATGGCGCGCTGTTCCAGGATGAAGTCACTCGCCTGCAGATCATGGCGGTGCCGACCATCCTCCTCAACGGCCAGGAGTTCGGCCAGGGCCGGATGGAACTCGAGCAGATCCTCGCCAAGGTCGACGCCGGCGCCGAAGTCCGCGCTGCCGCCAAGATCGCCGCCAAGGAGGCCTTCGACGTGCTGGTAGTGGGCGGCGGGCCGGCCGGCGCGGCGGCTGCCGTCTACGCGGGACGCAAGGGCATTCGCACCGGCGTGGTCACCGAGCGCTTCGGCGGTCAGGTGCTGGACACCCTGGCCATCGAGAACTTCATCTCGGTGAAGGAAACCGAAGGCCCGCGCCTTGCCGCGGCGCTGGAAGAGCACGTCAAACAGTACGCCGTGGACATCATGAACCTGCAGCGCGCCGAGGCCCTGGTGCCGGGCGAGCTGATCGAGGTGAAGCTGGCCAGCGGCGCGAGCCTCAAGTCGAAAACGGTGATCCTCTCCACCGGCGCCCGCTGGCGCGACATGAACGTGCCCGGCGAGACCGAGTACCGCACCAAGGGCGTGACCTACTGCCCCCACTGCGACGGCCCGCTGTTCAAGGGCAAGCCGGTGGCGGTGATCGGTGGCGGCAACTCGGGCGTCGAAGCGGCCATCGATCTGGCCGGCGTGGTGGCGCATGTGACGCTGCTGGAGTTCGACAGCAAGCTGCGCGCCGACGCGGTGCTGGTGAAGAAGCTCGAGAGCCTGCCCAACGTGAAGATCATCGTGAACGCCCAGACCACCGAGGTAAATGGCGACGGCCAGAAGGTGACCGGCCTCACTTACAAGGATCGCGTCTCCGGCGAGATGCATCAGGTTCTGCTTGCCGGCATCTTCGTGCAGATCGGCCTGCTGCCCAACACCCAGTGGCTGAAGGGCACGATCGAGCTGTCGCCGCGGGGCGAGATCATCGTCGATGACCACGGCCGCACCTCGGTGCCGGGCGTGTTTGCTGCCGGTGACGTGACGACGGTGCCCTACAAGCAGATCATCATCGCGATGGGTGAGGGCGCCAAGGCGTCGTTGTCGGCCTTCGATCACCTGATCCGCAACTGAACGCTGCCGGCCCGGCCGGCTGTCGCAAAAGGCCTCCCGGGTGTTGCCGCCCGGGAGGCCTTTTTACATTCTCGCCTTGGGGGCGGCCGTCGGGGCTGACTATAGTGAGATGGCGTATCCATTCCTGTTGGGGAGAGGTTCATGGCCAGTCTCACACGTGCGGTCGGGCGCGGCGCCGACAAGCCGCTCAAGCGCGAAGTCCTGCTCGTCCAGCAGCTGCTCAACCGCCATCGACCGCCGTCCCTGCCGCGGATCGCTGAAGATGGCGGCCAGGGCGATGAAACCTATGGCGCCATCGAGGAGTTCCAGCGTCGGGTGATGAAGCTCAAGAAGCCCGACGGCCGGGTGGACCCGGGCGGCAAGACATGGACGGCCCTCAACCAGCCGCCTGCGGTGGTCGTCACCCCTACGCCGCTGACCGAGCCGCCTGCCGCCCAGCCGGCAGGCGCGATGCGCATGAGTACCGCGGCCCGGGAACTGCTGCGCAAGCTCGAGAGCCTGTTCCTGTTCACCTACGACGACCAGACCGGCAAGGCGACCCACGTGTGGGTGAAGGGCGCGACGATCGGCTACGGCCACCTGATTTCCAAGGCGGAGTGGGACACTTATAAGGCCGGCATCACCGAGGCGGGCGCGAACGCGCTGCTCGACAAGGATCTGCAGCCCTTCGAGGCGGCAGTCAATTCCACGATCACCGCGAAGCTCAGCCAGAACCAGTTCGACGCGCTGGTGATCCTCACCTTCAACATCGGCGCGGCCAATCTGGCCCGCTCGTCGGTGGCGAAGATGGTCAATGACCCCACCGCCCAGACCATGTATAAGACGCTGGAAGCCGCCTGGAAGTCCTGGAACAAGTCCCAGGGCAAGGTGATGCTGGGGCTCGAGCGGCGCCGGCAGTGCGAGTGGAACGTCTATTCCCAGGGGAAATATGAGAAGAACTGGTGAGCGCTTTACGGCCCGGCTGGCCGGGTGGGTGCTGGTGCTTGCGCTGGGCCTGCCCGCCGGCGCGGCACTGGCCATCGACAACCCGGACCGGCCCGATCCGGTGGCCGAGTTTGCGTCCCGTGCGGGCGATTTTGAAACACGCATCGCCGGCGCGGGGAATGATCGGGACGCGCTGGCGACCTACGCCCAATATGAGCAGTTTCTCGACCGGGAGTTGAACCTCGCCTACACCGCGCTGGTGCGCCAGGGGCGCGACAGCCGCCGTCAGGATCTGGTGCGCAGCCAGAAGAGCTGGCTGATCTTTCGGGACGCGGAACTGCGCTTCATCGCCAACAACTGGACGCCGCAGGATTTTGGCTCGTCGTCGGCTACGTCGCGGGCGGCGTATCGGGCGGCGTTGATCCGTGGGCGGGTCGAGACGTTGCTGGGCTATCTGCGCAGCTATCCGCCGGGCGGGCTCGTCGCGCCGGCCCGCTGATCCGCTGCGGCCTGCTTCCGGCTGCGGGCAAAGCGCAGGCCGACCCCGACCACGATCATCCCCAAAAGCCCGGCGAGCAGCAGCTTGCCGAGGAGCAGCGCCATCGGCACGCCGAGGGCCGACAGCACGCCGATGCCCAGCTCAACACCCGCCATCAGCTGCGCCTTGAGCTTCTGGCGGGCGGCGCCGAACATCAGCGGGATCAGGCCCAGTCGCGGGGCACGAGGAAGTCGGAGTACAGCCGTGCTTCGGGGCTGCCGGCTTCCGGGTGCCAGTCGTAGCGCCACTTCACGATGGGCGGCATGGACATCAGGATGGATTCGGTGCGCCCGCCGGACTGCAGGCCGAACAGCGTGCCGCGGTCGAAGACCAGGTTGAACTCGACGTAGCGGCCACGGCGATAGGCCTGGAAGTCGCGTTCCCGCTCGCCATAGGGCGTGTCGCGGCGGCGTTCGACGATGGGGATGTAGGCCGGCAGGAAGGCGTCGCCGACGCTGCGGGTCATGGCGAAGGCCGCGTCGAAATCCACCTTGCCGTCGGCACCGTGGTCGTCGAAGAACAGGCCGCCCACTCCGCGGGGTTCGTTGCGGTGCTTGAGGAAGAAGTAGCGGTCGCACCAGTCCTTGAGGCGCTGGTATTCGGCCTCGCCCCAGGGCAGCACGGCGGCCTTGCAGGTGGCGTGGAAGTGGCGGACGTCTTCCTCGAAGGGGTAATAGGGGGTGAGGTCCATCCCGCCGCCGAACCACCACACGTCGTCCTTGCCCGGGGCGGAGGCGATGAAGAAGCGCACGTTCATGTGCACCGTGGGGCAATACGGGTTGCGTGGGTGGAGCACCAGGGAGACGCCCATCGCCTCGTAGCTGCGGCCGGCGAGCTCGGGCCGGGCGGCGGTGGCGGAAGGCGGCAGGCCTTCGCCCATCACGTGGGAGAAGTTGCAGCCGCCGCGCTCGAAGAAGTTGCCTTCCTCGATCAGGCGGGTGAGGCCGCCGCCGCCGGCGGGGCGGGTCCAGCTGTCGGTGACGAAGGGCTTGCCGTCGAAGGCTTCGAGGGCGGCGACGATGCGGGCCTGAAGGTCGAGGAGATAGGCTTTGACAGCGGCGCGGTCAGGCATGGGTGGGCTCCGGGGATGGAAAAAACCGGCCAGCGGCCGGCGGATGAATCAGGCGCCGGGAATGAGGCGCTTCGAGTAGGTGTCGCGTTCCATGTCGCGGGCTTCGGAGGTGATCTGAACCACCTGCGGGCCGGGTGCGACGAGGGGGGTGATGGCGTCCACCAGGGCAGCGGTGAGGCGCTGTTTGGTGGCGTTGTCGCGGCCGGAGAGCAGGGCCAGCCCGGCGTGGATGAAGCCGTGGTCGGCGCCGCTGCCAACCCGGAAATGCTCGACCGGCATCAGGCGGGCCTTGATGGCGTCGGCCGGGGCGAACACGCCGCTGGCCACCAGCGCATCGGTGGTGGCTGCCAGCAACGCGACCGGGTCGAACCGGCCGGCGATGTTGATGCTGTACTCGATGCGAAGGTGGGGCATGGCTCAGCCCTTGCGGGCGACGGCGCGGTAGCCGATGTCGCGGCGGCACTGCATGCCGTCGAAGTGGATCTGATCGAGCTGCTCGTAGGCGCGCTTCTGGGCGCTACGCACGTTGTCGCCCAAGGCGGTGACGCACAGCACGCGGCCACCGCTCGTGACGATCTGACCGTCCTTCTCGGTGGTGCCGGCGTGGAAGACGTGCACGTCTTCCGGGGCGCTGGCGGGCAGGCCGTGGATGGCGTCGCCCTTGCGGGGGCTGTCCGGGTAGCCGGCGGCGGCCATCACCACGCCCAGGGCGAAGCGGCGGTCCCATTCGGCTTCGATCTTGTCGAGCTTGCCGGCGATGGCGGCTTCGACGAGATCGACCAGATCGGTCTTGAGCCGCATCATGATCGGCTGGGTTTCCGGGTCGCCCATGCGGCAGTTGAACTCGACGACGCGGGGCGCGCCCTTGGCGTCGATCATCAGGCCGGCGTACAGGAAGCCGGTGTAGGGCAGCCCTTCGGCGGCCATGCCGGCGAGGGTCGGCATGATGATCTCGCGCATGGCGCGGGCGTGGACTTCGGGCGTGACCACCGGGGCGGGCGAGTAGGCGCCCATGCCGCCGGTGTTGGGGCCCTGGTCGGCGTCGCGCAGGCGCTTGTGATCCTGGGAGGTGGCCAGCGGCAGGGCGTGACGGCCGTCGGCCATCACGATGAAGCTGGCTTCCTCGCCGTCCATGAACTCCTCGATCACCACCCGCGGGCCGCGCTCGTCGTACTGCACGCCCAGCGTGTTGTGGGTGAGCATGGCGTCGATGGCTTCGTGGGCTTCGTCGGGGGTCATCGCCACGACCACGCCCTTGCCGGCGGCGAGGCCGTCGGCCTTGATGACGATCGGCGCACCTTCGGCGTCCACGTAGGCGTGGGCGGCGGCGGAGTCGGAGAAGGTCTGGTACTTGGCCGTCGGGATCTTGTGGCGGATCAGGAACTGCTTGGCGAAGTCCTTGGAGCTCTCGAGCTGGGCTGCGAGCTTGGTGGGCCCGAAGATCAGCAGCCCGGCGGCGCGGAAGGCATCCACCACGCCGGCGGCCAGCGGTGCTTCGGGGCCGACGACGGTGAGGCCGATCTGCTCGCGGCGGACGAGCTCGATGAGCTCGGGGATGGCGGTGACGGCGACGTTCTCGATGCCGGGCTCACGGGCGGTGCCCGGGTTGCCCGGGGCTACCAGCACCTTCTGCACGCGCGGCGAACGGGAGAGTTTCCAGGCCAGCGCGTGTTCGCGTCCGCCGGAGCCGATGACGAGGATCTTCATGGGGGTGTCCGGATCAGTGACGGAAGTGGCGGAAGCCGGTGAGGACCATCGCGATGCCCTGCTCGTCGGCGGCGGCGATCACTTCGGCGTCGCGCACCGAGCCACCCGGCTGGATGACGGCGGTGGCGCCGGCCTGGGCCAGCACGTCGAGGCCGTCACGGAACGGGAAGAAGGCATCCGACGCCACCACGCAGCCCGGGATCACCAGGCCGGCGTTCTCGGCCTTGATCTTGGCGATGCGGGCGGAATCCACGCGGCTCATCTGGCCGGCGCCGACGCCGATGGTCATGCCGTCCTTGCAGTAGACGATGGCGTTGGACTTGACGTACTTGGCCACGCGCCAGGCGAACAGCAGGTCGCCGAGCTCCTGCTCGGTGGGGGCGCGCTTGGTGACGACCTTCAGATCCGCTGCGGTGATCGGGGCGAAGTCGGCGCTCTGCACCAGCAGGCCGCCGCCGACGCGCTTGTAGTCGGGCTGGCGGACGGTGCCCAGCGGATTGACCAGCACGCGGACGTTCTGCTTGGCCTTGAGGAGTTCGAGGGCTTCGTCGGTGTAGGCGGGGGCGATCAGCACTTCGAGGAACTGAGCGCTGACGGCTTCGGCAGCGGCGCGGTCGACGGTGGTGTTGAAGGCGATGATGCCGCCGAAGGCCGAGGTGGGATCGGTGGAGAAGGCCTTCTTGTAGGCTTCCAGCGGGCTGGCGGCAACGGCCACGCCACACGGATTGGCGTGCTTGACGATCACGCACGCGACGCCATCAAAAGCCTTGACGCATTCCCAGGCGGCGTCGGAGTCGGCGATGTTGTTGTACGACAGCTCCTTGCCTTGCAGCTGGGTGTAGGCGGCGATGGCGCCGGCCTGGGGCTCGGACTCGCGGTAGAAGGCGGCGGTCTGGTGGGGGTTCTCGCCGTAGCGCAGATCCTGCACCTTGTCGAAGGCCAACTGGAAGCGCTCCGGGTAGGCCATCTTGCTGCCGTCGTCGGCGAGGGCGGTGAGGTGGTTGGAGATGGCCGAGTCGTAGCGGGCGGTGTGGGTGAAGGCCTTGCGGGCGAGGTCGAAGCGGGTCTTGTAGCTGAGCGCGCCGCCATTGGCCTTGAGCTCGGCGACGATGCCGGCGTAGTCGACCGGGTCGGTCACGATGCCGACGCCGCCGGCTTCATTGCCGTGGTTCTTGGCCGCGGCGCGGACCATGGTCGGGCCGCCGATGTCGATGTTCTCGATGGCGTCTTCGAGGCTGCAGTCGGGCTTGGCGACGGTGGCCTGGAACGGGTAGAGGTTGACCACCACGAGGTCGATGCGCGGGATGCTGTGCTCTTCGAGCTTGGCCAGGTGCTCCGGCAGGTCGCGACGGGCGAGGATGCCGCCGTGCACCTTCGGGTGCAGGGTCTTCACGCGGCCGTCGAGCATCTCGGGGAAGCCGGTGTAGTCGGACACGTCGGTGACCGGCAGGCCGGCGTCGCGCAGGGACTTGGCGGTGCCGCCAGTGGACAGCAGCTTGATGCCGAGAGCGGACAGTTCGCGGGCGAATTCGATGACGCCGGTCTTGTCGGAGACGCTGAGCAGGGCTTGGGTGACTTTCATGGGGTGTTCTCTGGATGGCCGCGGAGGATGCGGCTCGAAAATGACGGAAAGGCGATTACAGGAGTTCGTGCTCGGACAGCTTGCGCCGCAGGGTGTTGCGGTTGATGCCGAGCATCTCTGCGCAGAGGGTCTGGTTGCCGCCGGCCTGCTTGAGGACGAACTCGAGCATCGGGCGTTCGACGTTCTTGATCACCATCTCGTAGAGGGCGTTGGGCTTCTCGCCGTCGAGATCGCGGAAGTAGGTGTCGAGGGCGCGGCAGACAGATTCCGCGATGTCATTGCTGGTGCTGCTCATGCTGCAAGCTCCTGAGGGAATTCTTCTTCGGTATAAACCAGGCGGC
>JAKLLO010000262.1 GCA_023150095.1 Zoogloea sp.
GGATGATGGCGATCGCCGACATCTTCGAGGCCCTCACCGCCGCCGACCGGCCCTACAAGAAAGGCAAGACCCTCTCGGAGGCCATCGCCATCATGGCCCGGATGCGCGACGAGGGGCACATCGACCCGGATCTGTTCGCGCTCTTCCTGCGTTCCGGGGTGTTCCGCGAATACGCCGAGGCGCACCTGAGCCCCAGCCACGTGGATGACGTGGATGTGGAGGCCGCCCTTGCCCGGCCGGGCTGAGGCGGCGCGCGGGGCCGCAAAAAGCACGGCCCATCACGCCCGGGGAGGGGCGGAACGGGCCGGAAAGCAGGGCGCCCGGACGAGCGGGGGCCCCACGAGGAGCAGTCTGCTTACTGGTCGATCTTGCGGAAGGCGCCGTTGAGGTACACCAGCGCCTGGCCGTCGCTGCGCTCGCGCACCGTCAGCACTTCGCACAGAAAGGCGTGGTGGGTGCTCTCGTCGAACATCTTGATGACCCGGCAATCGAAGCTCGACAGGGTGCCTTCGAGCATCGGCGCGCCGGTGACGGCGGTGCCCCAGCTGCCGTAGCCGAAGCGGGCGTCGCCATGCACGCCCTCGATCATGCCGGCAAAGGCGCGGGCGACTTCTTCCTGGTCGCCGGCCAGCACATTGACGGCGAGGGCGCCGCTCTGCTGGATGATCTCGCTGGCCACCACGTTCTTGTTCACGAACACCACCAGCCGCGGGGGATCGGTGGTGACCGAACACACCGCGGTGGCGGTGAGGCCGGCCTTGCGCTCGCTGTCGGCGGCGCTGATGATCGACACGCCGGCGGCCAGGTGGCGCATGCCGTTGCGTTGCTCGGCGGGCGTGACGGTGGGCAGTTCGGCAAGGCCCGGCGTCTTCACATCCCTGACCGGACTTTGATGGACGACGGCGTTGGTGAGGTCGGTCATGGTTTGTCTCTCTCGTGGTGTGGTGGCTTCATGAAAAAAAGCCCGGTGCGTGGCCGGGCCGCCGGGTGGATCAGGCCTTGACGCCGAAGGGGTTCACCTTGGGCAGCGGGTTGCCCAGCAGGTGGCCGCCGAGCAGGTCGCCGATGTTGTCCTGGTTCTGGGTGATGTGGTTGGCGCCCACCAGCAGGTCGCGCAGCTGGCGCTGAAGCGGGCAGTTGAGCCACACGCCGCGGGTGGAGGTTTTCTTGAAGATCATGTGGCCGGCGTCGAAGCACTCACCACCGGTGAACTGGTTGGTGGCGAAGTGGCGGATCCGCACGTCCAGCGGCACCAGCTTGCCCTTGGAGGCGTAGCTCCAGGCTTCTTCGGTGTTCTGCAGCACGCGGGAGGTGCTGGCAAGGATCTTGGCATAGGCTTCACCGAGCTTGGCCTTGATGAACGGGTCCTGGACCGCGGCGCCAACGGCCTGGTTGATGTTCTGGCGCGGCACCATGTGCTCGATGTACAGATCGACCATGCCGCGGGCCATGCCGATGATAACGGACGACACGGCGGCGTAGAAGACGTAGAAGAACGGCATCTTGTAGAGGTTGTTCACGTGGCCGTGGGAGTCTTCATCGTAGGCGCCGATCACGTGGCTGCGGTATTCGGGTACGAAGACTTCCTTCACTGCCAGCTTCTTGGAGCCGGTGCCGGCGAGGCCGACCACGTACCAGTCGTCGATGATCTCGAAGTCGGCGCGCTGGATCCAGAACGAGCGGAACTCGATCTCGCCCGCGGCGTTGGCCACGCGGCCGCCCAGGAAGGCGCCGCCGGCGGCGTGGTCGCAGCCGCTGGAGGTGAGCCACTCGCCGTTGAGCACGTAGCCGCCTTCGACGCGGGTCACGGTGCCGAAGGGCGCGTAAGAAGAGGACACCAGGCGCGAGTTGTCCTCACCCCACAGCTCGTCGCCGCACTGGCTGGGCAGCAGGCCCACCTCGAAGGGATGCACGCCCAGCACCATCACGTTCCAGGCGCTGGACGGGCAGCCGCGGGCGAGCTCCATCAGCACCTTGTTGAGGACGTTCGGGTGCATCTCGTAGCCGCCCCAGCGCTTGGGCTGGAGGATCTTGAAGAAGCCGGCTTCCTGGAACTTCTGGATGGTCTCGGGCGAGACCATGCGGGCCTTTTCGCAGGCATCGGCGCGTTCGCGCAGCCAGGGAATCAGCGCCTCGGCGCGGGCAACGATTTCTTCTTCGGACGGGATGAGGGTTTCAACGGCAGCGTTCATGGTTCAAATCTCCTTTGGTGTGTCGGGCTGGGCGGCGGGGCGGGTTCAGGCCTGTTCGGCGCTGACCACGCCGTAGCCGGCGATCCATTCGTTGATGGCGCGGTAGTAATCCTTGCGGGCGGCGTAGGGGCCGGTGGCGGCGAGGGCGGCGAAGGCGGCCACCCAGGTGCGCACTTCGTGGGTCGAGCGGCCGGCGGCCTTCGAGATCTCGTCGATCCGGAAGTCGTCCACCTCGGCGAGGCGGCGATTCACCAGCAGGTCGATGAAGGCCAGGTCCCATTCCTCGTTGAGGGGCGTCTGGGCGCAGGCGTCGGTGCCGTAGATCTTGCCGGCGGCGATGGTGCGGGCCTGGCGGGCGGCGCGGGCTTCCGGGGTGGGGTTGCGGCCGGCGATCAGGAAGTTGGCGATCTCGTCCGGGGCGCCCGACAGCAACGGCACGGGCGGCTCGTGGGAGAGGCCGCCGGTGCCGAGGATCAGCACGCGCTTTTTGAGGGTGGCGAGGAACTTGCCGACCGCCTCGCCCAGCTTGCGCACCCGGCGGTAGGGGCCGAAGGGCGGCGCCACCGAGTTGATGATGATGGGGATCACCGGGTAGCGGGTGAGGCTGCCGGTGAGCTCTTCGAGGGTCTGGGTGCAGCCGTGATCCACCTGCAGGCGGTGGGAGAGGGCGATATCCACGTCCTGGTCGAGGATGAACTTCGTCATCTCGAGGGCCAGATCCCGCGGGATCGACAGGGGGCCGGGGAGGGTCTGGTAGTCGGCGACGGAGTCGGCCGCGGTGGCGATCACGAACGGCGGCATCAGGTCGTAGAACAGGCCGTTGTAGTGGTCCGGCGCGAAGACGACGATCAGCTCGGGATCGAAGGCTTCAACCTCGGCGCGGGCCTGGGCCAGGACGGTGTCGACTTCGCGGACGACGTCGGCGCCCGGGTCGTTCAGCCCGCGCAGCGGGGTGTGCGACAGGCATTTGAGTTTGATGGACATGCGTGCTCCTCAGCGTGTGGACCGGGCCGTGACGGCGCCGACAGGCGAGGGCGGAGAAGGCGGGCCGGGTTGCGGCCTGCATTTGCCTGGGGGCTGTCTCCACCCTGCGTCTTTTTTGTTGGTGAGGCGATTCTAGGGGGGTGGTCCACAGCCACAAAAAGCAAATGCAAAAGTGTGCACAATATGCACAACGTTGTTTTTGCTGGATTTTGTCGTGGGGTGTGGTCGACGCCCGGAGCGGGCTGGCCGGGTCGCCGCCCGGCGTGGATCAAGGCGTGGCGGGTCTCGGGCGACGTTTTGCGGGCTGCGGCTGCAGCAGGGCGAGGTCAACGAAAAACGCC
>JAKLLO010000263.1 GCA_023150095.1 Zoogloea sp.
CCGCAAGGCTGAGGTGTCTATCATCAGCCTTGCGGCCCAAGTGCCATGCCGGCGGCGGCCCGCTCAGCTCAAACGTTAGGCGTCAGTGAAAGTGACATATCTTGTGCGGGAGGCAGCATGTGGGAAGCAATAGCCTTCGTGAGTTCTGGCGTCACATTGACCGCGTTTCTCGCCGCAGTAATCGCGTGGGTCTACAAGGCAAAGGCCGAAGAGCGCGAACGGCTGATACGCACCGCTAAGCCGGAGCAGCGCGCTGACCTCGTTAGAAACGCACTGGAGTTCTTCCATGTCGACACAACTGGACTCACGCGGGAACAGCAATACAACTTAGCCATCGAGCAGATTCGAGCGCGGGCGCAGCGTTTCAAAGTTGTAGCTGCGCTCGTATGCTTCTTGTCAGTCGTTGCAGCCGCGGTTGCCATCTATGCGATGGAAGGCGACAAGACAAAACCATCCGCGGCTGCTCTCGCCCCTTCATTGCTCGACGAAGGAAAGTTTCGCTTGCAACAAATAGACGAAGTACTCGCGGCAGCACTCAAGCTACAGACTGACTGCTTCGGTCAATTGGAGCGCGACGGCTCAGTTGCTGGCTCGTGCGTTCGAGACTACCTCAATCAAGCTCAAGTCGTTGCGACCGCGTTCGAACTCGGCGGAATATACCGACCACCTGGAAAGGACGGGGACACCGTATGGATTGGCACAAGTGGGTATGGTCTTCGGCATCTTCCAAGCCGCAGAGGCTTCAAAGATCCAGCCTATGCTGATCGCGACTTGCGCGATCTTGTTCGCGCCTCGACAGCTGAGGGTAGCAGCGCATCGCCTAAGCAGGCCAGAGCGAGCGCGTCGCTTCAGCAGATCAAGGAGCTAGCTCTCTTCTCGGAGACTGACGTGCTGGCTGATTGGTTTAAGCGGCATCAGGCCCAAGGCATCTATCAGGAACGCTATGGTACTGCTTACAAGGTGTACGAGGCGCGCTTAAACGACTATAGAGATCAACTCTCCAAGGTGAAGCGCTGGCTCGACCGCTTAAATGCAGAATGGCAACGCTTCAAAGGCCTCGACGAAATGAAGGTATTCCGCTAGATGCGCAATAGCGTAGCGGGTGCTTGCGTCCGTGCGATGACGCCCAACCCTTCCATCGAGCGGACCTCCTCCGGCCAGGGCTGCCGCAGCTACCCGTTTGTCGTTGTTAACCACTGCGAAATGACGTTCACGACCAAGCCCTTGTTTTGTGTAGCTTCCTGTCTTTTTGGGCGACCGATGGACATAGGGAAGCTGGCCGATATGGTGGAGGTTTTCGAGGGCCTGGAGGACTGGCGCAACGCGCAACAGACGCGGCACAGGTTGAGCGAATTGCTCACCGTGGCGGTGTGTGCGGTGCTCAGCGGTGCGGACGACTTCGAGGAGATCTCGCAGTGGGGGCGCGCCAAGCTGCCGTGGCTGCGGGGTTTCCTGCGGCTCGACTACGGCGTGGCCTCGCCCGACACCTTCGAGCGGGTGCTCGCGCTGCTCGATCCGAAACAGTTCGAGCAGGCGTTTCGCACTTGGGTAGGTGCTCTCATCCCGGCGCTGGCCAAGGACCAGGTGATCGCTATCGATGGCAAGGCGAGCCGGCGCACCACGAGCAAGGCGGCCGCTGCGCCGCTGCACATGGTCAGCGCGTTTGCGGCCAACGTGGGCGTGGTGCTGGGCCAGACGGCGACAGCGGAGAAGTCTAACGAGATCACGGCAATCCCCGAACTGCTCAAGGTACTCGACATCGAGGGCTGCATCGTCACCATCGACGCGATGGGCACGCAGACCAAGATCGCGCGCACTATTCGCGAACGAGGTGCGCACTACGTGCTGTGTGTGAAAGACAACCACCGCAACCTGCACGACTCGATCATCTTCGCCAACCTCGACCCACGCGGCCCGCTGAGTCGGACTTCGACCCACGAGAGCACGAGCACCGGGCACGGCAGGATCGAAGTGCGTCGCTGCCGCGCCTACGATGCCGTCGATCGGCTTCACAACGCCGCCGCCTGGAAGGACGTAGCCAGCTTCGCCGTGGTCGAACGCATCCGAACGGTGGGCGATCGCACCAGCACCGAGCGCGTGTGCTACATCAGCAGCTTGCCCGCCGAGGCCGAGCGGATCGCGCAGGCAGTCAGAAGTCACTGGGAGGTCGAGAATCGTCTGCACTGGTGTCTCGATGTTCAGTTCGGTGATGATTACGCCCGCGCCCGCTCCGGCCACGTCGCCCACAACCTGGCGCTGGTGCGCCACATGGCGCTCAATCTCATTCGGCTCGACAAGTCCATCAAGACGAGCATCAAGACCAAGCGATTGCTGGCGGCGACATCCGATGAGTTTCGGGCTGCACTGCTGGGCTTCGAGGTGCCTGATGACGATGACGACGATGATTGATGGTAAATGCGTAGCTGCGGAAGCCCTGGTGTTTCAGGGGCTCCGGTTTGCCGATGCCGGAAAAGGGTTCCCGTTGTGTCTCGCGAATCAGCTTGTTGATGCGGTCCACCATTTTCCGGTCCTGCTGTTGCCAGTGCAGATAGTCTTCCCAGGCCAGCTCGGCGAATACCAGCTTCACTCTGCCAGCTCGCGTTCCATGCCCGTGCCGGCATTCAGTTGGGCGGTGGCGGCGAGGATTCGCCGGGCGTTTTCAGGGGTGCGCAGGAGATAGGCGGTTTCTTCGAGGGCCTTGTAGTCTTCGAGCGACAGCATCACGACCGATTGCGCGCCGTTGCGGGTGATGATCAGGGCTTCGTGGTCGTTGCACACCCGGTCCATCGTGCGGGCGAGGTTGGCTCTGGCGGTGGTGTAGGTGATGGCGTCCATGGAAGGTCTCCGTTTATGTACAGATAATTGTACGTATCACGTACGACGAGTGTCACCATCCGGTGCCACGTCCTACGGCAGCGCCCCCGCAATCTCCGCCGCCAGCGCGTCCACCAGCCGCCCGTGGGCGCTGGCGAGGGCCTCGTAGGTGGGAGCGGTGATGGCTTCGCTGGCGCTGAAGCGGCGGCTGGCGAGGTCGCGGCCGGCCTGGCGGACGGTCCACACGGCTTCCAGCGTGACCCGCTCGAAGCCGTTGGCCTCGAAGCGCAGCACGTCGACCGGCACGCTCAGCGTGGGTTCGGCGAGGCTGGCCTGGGGCCAGGCCACGCTGCGGGTGTAGGAGCTGCGGCGGGCCAGATCGGCGGCGATGCGGCGGGCGATCTCGGTTTTGAGGGGCGCGGCCCAGCGGTGGTGCTCGGCGACGTCGGCGCGGCTGCCGGCGAGGCGCACGATGAGCAGGCGGTCGATGCTGGCCGGCACGCTGACCGGGCCGACCACCAGGCTCGCGCCGGCGCTGGCGGGTGCGCTCGCGGCCGGCGGCGGGGCGAGGGGGCCGAGGGTGTAGAACTGGAGCGGCGGGGTGCTGCTGCAGGCGCCGAGCAGGCCGGCCAGGGCGAGGGCGGGCAGGGCTTTGACAAGGCTTTTCATCAGCGGGCCTCGGGGCTGGGGCGG
>JAKLLO010000031.1 GCA_023150095.1 Zoogloea sp.
CAGCAGCGCCGTCATGCAGAGCACCACCGTTCCAGTTCCATCCGTCCTGTCCAGCCCCCCGGTGATTGCTGCCGCCGGGTTGCTGTCCCTCTTGCTGGCCATGGGCATTGGCCGCTTCGCCTTCACTGCGCTGCTGCCCCAGATGCGCGACGACGGGCTGGTGGACATCGGCAGCGCCGGCCTGCTGGCCGCGATGAACTACCTGGGCTACCTGGCCGGGGCGCTGTGGGCGGCCTTCAGCCGCAACGCCGACCCGGCACGGCGGCTGGCTGGCGGGCTCGTCGCCAGCGTGCTCACTACCCTGGCGATGAGCGTCGACCTGGGCTTTGGCGGCTGGTGTGCGTTGCGCTTCGTGTCGGGCGTGGCGAGCGCGGCGGTGTATGTCTACGCCACCGGCATCGTGCTGCGCAGTCTGGCCGACGTGGGCGCGGCGGGCTGGAGCGCGCTGCATTACATGGGCGTCGGCGCGGGCATCGTCACCTCGGCCATCGTCGCGCAGCACCTGGCCGGCGGCGCCCTCGTCGGGTGGCGGATGCTGGGCCTGGTGGCCGGCGTGGCGGCCCTGCTGGTAGGCGCGGTGCTGGTGCCCCGGGGGCGCGTGGTGCCGGTTGCGGGCGCAGCGCCCGCAGCCCCGGCGGTGGCGCCGCCGCTGGGCTGGCTGGCGGCGGCTTACGGGCTGGCCGGCTTTGGCTACATCGTCAATGCAACCTTCCTGCCGACCATCCTGCGCAGCCAGTCGGGCACCGCCGATGCGGCGCTCACTGGCTGGCTGATGGTGGGCCTTGCCGCGCTGCCAGCCACCGCCCTGTGGGTGCGGCTGTCGTTCCGCCGCGGGGTGTATCCGGTGCTGATCGCCGCGACGCTGATCCAGGCCGTCGGCGTGGCGCTGCCGGTGCTGGTGGATGGCGTGGCCTCGGCGATGGCCGGCGCAGTGCTGCTGGGCGGCACCTTCATGGGCATCGCCGGGCTGGCCCAGTGGCTGGCGCGGGTGCCGGACGCCCAGACCACCGCCCGCCGGATCGGGCTCATCACCGCCTGTTATGGCGTCGGGCAGATCGTCGGGCCGCTGCTGGTGGCGGTGCGCGGGCGCGACGCCGGGTTCGAGCTGCCGGTGCTGCTGGCCGCCGCCGCGCTGGTGTTGAGCGCGTTGCTGCTGGAAGTCTCCCGCCGTCGGGAACGGCTGGGCTGATCGGCTTTTCATCTCACACGCAAAGGAGAACTCACCATGCCTTACCTGAAACTCGCCTACGCCTCGCCCGACGCCGTCGTCACCGCCGATCTGGCGGCGACGCTCACCGCTCACACCGTCGATCTGCTCGGCAAGAAGCGCGAGCTGACTGTGGTCGCCATCGAACCGCTGCCGGTGGAGGCGTGGTTCGTGGGCGGCACGGCGCTGGGGGCAGGGGAGTCTGGCGTGGTGCTGGAGATCCGCATCACCGAGGGCACCAACACCAAGGCCCAGAAGGCGGCCTTCATCCGCGCCGCCTTCGATGCGCTGGCGTCCGCGCTGCCCGGGCTGCATCCGGCCAGCTACGTGACGATCCACGAACCGCCCGCCGACGCCTGGGGCTATTCCGGCGAAACCCAGGAATACCGTTTCATCCGCAACCAGATGCTGTAAGCCAATCCATCCCCCCGGAGAGAACCCATGCCCTACGTGAACATCCGCATCACCCGTGAAGGCGCCACCGCCGCCCAGAAGGCCGAGCTCATCGAAGGCGTCACCCAGCTGTTGCAGGACGTGCTGGGCAAGAACCGCTCGACCACCTTCGTCATCATCGACGAGGTGGACACCGACAACTGGGGCATCGGCGGCGAGCCGGTGACGAAGCTGCGGGCCGCGGCAGCTGCCGCCAAGGGCTGATCTTGCGTTTGAGAATTAGTCGCATTTACATTTTCAGCAAGGCTGGTTAGACTCGGCGCATCGATTTTTCGTATGCGCCATTTTTTCCGGAGTCCAACCGATGAACTGCAAGTCCACCGTGCTCGCTGCCGTCCTGGCCGGCATCGCCTTCGGCGCCCAGGCCGACGACAAGGAACTCAACCTTTACTCGGCCCGGCATTACCAGACGGATGAAGCGCTCTACAGCGATTTCACCAAGCAGACTGGCATCCGCATCAACCGCATCGAAGGCAAGGAAGACGAACTGCTGGAGCGCATCCGCAACGAAGGCACCAACAGCCCGGCGGACATCCTGCTCACCGTCGACGCGGCCCGGCTCGCCAAGGCCCACGAGCTGGGCATGTTTGCGCCGGTGAAGTCGAAGGTGCTGGAATCTCGTATCCCGGCGCACCTGCGCACCGACGACTGGTTCTCGTTCTCGACCCGCGCCCGGGTCATCATCTACAACAAGCTGGGCGTGAAGGCCGACGAGGTGCGCAACTACGACGACCTCGCCAAGCCGGCGCTGAAGGGCAAGCTGTGCTCGCGCTCGGGCTCGCACCCCTACAACCTGTCCCTCGGCGCCTCGGTGATCGCCCATCAGGGCGAGGCCAAGGCCGAAGAGTGGGCCCGCGGCATGGTGGCCAACTTCGCCCGTGCGCCCAAGGGCGGCGACACCGACCAGATCAAGGCCGTGGCGGCCGGCGAATGCCAGGTGGCGCTCTCCAACACCTACTACATCGCCCGCATGATGCGTTCGACCAAGCCCGAAGACGTGAAGGCGATGGAGCGCGTTGGCGTGGTGTGGCCCAACCAGGCGGGCACCGGCACCCACATCAACGTGTCCGGCGCCGGCGTGCTGAAACACGCGCCCCACAAGGAGGCCGCGGTGAAGTTCCTCGAGTATCTGGCCTCCGACGACGCCCAGCGCTACTTTGCCGACGGCAACAACGAGTGGCCGGTGGTCGACTCGGTCAAGGTGAGCAACAAGGCGCTGGACGCCTTGGGCAAGTTCAAGGCCGACAGCCTGCCGGTGAAGCAGTTGGAGATGTATCAGGTTAAGGCCCAGATGATCTACGACCGGGCCGGCTACAAGTAATCCAGGTTCTTCCGCTCCATGCAACAACGCCCCGCAATGTCGGGGCGTTGTGCTTTTGGGGCCTCGGGCGCGCTACTTCCGATCCTGCGCGATCTGCCGCGAGAGCGCGATCAGCGGCAGGAGGCCCACCGCGACGATCGCCAGCGCAGCCGTGGAGGCTTCGGCCAGGCGCTCGTCCGATGCCAGGGTGTAGGCCTGGGTGGCGAGGGTATCGAAGTTGAACGGACGCATCACCAGCGTGGCGGGCAGCTCCTTCATCACATCCACGAAAACCAGCAACCCGGCGGTGAACAGGCTGCCCCGCAGGATGGGCACATGGACCCGGCGCAGGGTGTCGCCCTGGCCGAGGCCCAGGCTTCGGGCGGCGTCATCCATGCTGGGGGTGATCTTGGCGAGGCTGGCGTCAACGGTCTGCAGCGCCACCGATAGGAAGCGCGCGAGGTAGGCGTAGATCAGTGCCGCGATGCCACCGGTGAGGAGCAGCCCCGGGTTGGTGCCAAACCACGCCGCCCACTGTCCCGCCAGCCAGTTGTCGAGCCGGGTCACGGGGATCAGCACGCCCACTGCGATCACCGTGCCCGGTACCGCGTAGCCCAGGCCGACCATCCGGTTGAAGCCGGTGGTGAGCAGGCTCCGGGAGAGCCGCGCGCTGTAGGCCAGCAGCACAGCGAGCATCACGGCGATCAGCGCGGTGAGCCCCGCAAGGGTGAAGCTGTTGCGGGCCAGCATCACGAAGCGTTCACCGAACTGGGCGTCGCCTTCACCCAGCGCCATCCGCAGCAGCAGCCCGCCCGGTAGCAGAAAGCCCAGCACCAGCGGCGTGAGGCAGGCGAGCGTCGCAGCTAGGCCGGCCACGCCCGAGAGGCGCGGCGCCGGCGGGCGATGTCGGTTGGAGGTGTTGTGGTAGCGCGCCCGGCCGCGGGTGATGCGCTCGATGGCCACCAGCAGCAGCACGAAGCCCAGCAGGATCGCCGCCAGCTGGGCCGAGGCGATCCGGTCGCCCAGCGAAAACCACGCCCGGTAGATGCCGGTGGTGAAGGTGTTGACGGCGAAGTAGGCCACCGTGCCGTAATCGGCCAGGGTTTCCATCAGCGCCAGCGCCACGCCGGCGGCAATGGCTGGCCGGGCGAGTGGCAGCGATACGGTGAAGAAGGCCCGCCACGGGCCTATGCCCAGGGTTCGGGCGGCCTCCAGCACGCCGCCGGCCCGCTCGAGGAAGGCCGTGCGGGCGAGCAGATAGACGTAGGGGTAGAGCACGAACACGAACATCAGCATTGCGCCGGGAAGGGTGCGGATGTCGGGAAAGTAGTAGTCGCCGAACTCCCAGCCGAAGGCTTCGCGCAGGGCCGTCTGCACCGGGCCGACGAACTGCAGGAAGTCGGTGTAAACATAGGCCATCACGTAGGCCGGCATGGCCAGCGGGAGCACCAGCGCCCAGTCGAACACGCGCCGGCCGGGGAAGTCATGCATCGTGGTGAGCCACGCGGTGGCCACGCCGACGATCGCCACGCCGACGCCCACGCCCAGGCACAGGGCCAGCGAGTTCTGGATGTATTCGGGCAGCACCGTGCTGGCGAGGTGGCTCCAGGTGGCGCTGGTGCCACCGGCGAGCAGGTTGAAGCCGACGCTGGCGACGGGCAGGCCGGCCAGCAGCGCAATCGCAAGCGCCGTGATGACCAGCGGCGAGAGATGTCGGGAAAGGGTGCCGAGGGCCGGCGGAGAAGGGTGTCGTGAGCTCATGGCGTTCTTTTTGGCCTGGATGAGAATTATAATTGATTGCATGTCCAAGCTAGAACTCAAGGCGGTTGCCCAGCGCTACGGCCAGCACACCGTCGTCAATGGCGTCGATTTTCGCCTGGAGCAGGGCAGCATCGCCTGCCTGCTGGGGCCGTCCGGTTGCGGCAAGACCACTCTGCTGCGCTGCATCGCCGGCTTTGAGGAAGTCTCCGGCGGCGAGATCCTGATCCACGACGAATCCATGAGCCGCGCCGGCTTCCGGGTGCCGCCCGAACGCCGGCGGGTGGGCATGGTGTTTCAGGATTACGCGCTGTTTCCCCACCTCACCGTCGAGGCCAACGTGGGCTTTGGCCTGCGCGGGGTGTCGGCGGCGGAGCGCGACCAGCGGGTCGAATCCCTGCTCGCCACCGTGGGCCTCGCGGGCCAGGGGCGAAAGTTTCCCCACGAGCTTTCGGGCGGCCAGCAGCAGCGGGTCGCGCTGGCCCGCGCCCTGGCGCCGCGGCCCGAGCTGGTGCTGCTCGACGAACCTTTTTCAAACCTCGACGTGGATCTGCGCGAGCGACTGTCGGTCGAGGTGCGCGAGATCCTCAAGAGCGAGGGCATGACCGCGGTGCTGGTCACCCACGACCAGCACGAAGCCTTCGCGATGGCCGACGAGATCGGCGTGATGTACGAGGGACGCATCCAGCAGTGGGATACGCCCTACAACCTCTACCACCGGCCGGCCAACCGCTTCGTGGCGGATTTTGTGGGCAAGGGCGTATTCGTGCCGGGTACCGTGCTCGACGCCAACCGGGTGGGGATCGAACTGGGCGAGCTGAACTCCGGTGTGCCGGTGGAGTGCAGCGTGGGCTGCGCCGCCTGCGGCAAGGGCTGCGGCGTGGATGTGCTGCTACGCCCCGACGACGTGATCCACGACGACGCCAGCCCGACCCGGGCCGAGGTGCGCCACAAGGCATTCCGCGGCGCCGACATCCTGTACACCCTGCGTCTGCCGAGCGGCACCGAGGTGCTGTCGCTGGTGCCGTCCCACCACAACCACGCCATCGGCGAGGCGATCGGGGTGCGGCTGGAGGCCGACCATGTGATCGCCTTCCGGCACGGCGCCTGATCCTCCGGACGCCGCCGGTCAGAAGTCCGGCGGGCTTTCCAGCCTGAGCATCGCCCCGCTCTGCGGGTGGGGCAGGGCCAGCGCTGTGGCGTGCAGCAGCAGGCGCGGCGCGGCGTTCCGGCTCGCCTCGTCGCCGTACAGGTCATCGCCCAGGATCGGATGGCCGATGGCCAGCAGATGCACCCGCAGCTGGTGGGAGCGCCCGGTGTGGGGCATCAGCGCCACCCGGGTGAAGTCTTGCGCAGCGTCGCGGGCCAGCACCTCGAACCCGGTGAGAGACGGCTTGCCCAGCTCGAAATCCACCTTCTGCCGCGGCCGGTTGGGCCAGTCGGTGATGAGCGGCAGGTTGATCTCGCCGCGTTCATCGGCCAGCCGGCCGGCCACGACCGCCACGTAAAGTTTTTCCACCTGCCGCTGCTGGAAGGCGATGCTGAGGGCGCGTTCCATCGCCGCTCCGCGGGCCATCACGATGAGGCCGGAGGTCGCCATGTCGAGGCGATGGACGATGCGTGCGTCGGGGAATTCCGCCTGTACCCGGCTGGCGAGGCTGTCGGCGTGGGCCGGGCCGCGGCCTGGCACCGACAGCAGCCCGGAGGGCTTGTCGAGGACGATCAGAGTGTCGTCCTGATAGAGGATTTTCAGCGGTCCGGCGGGCGGTGCATAAACCGGCGGCGGCGGTGTGGGCATGGGGCGAGGGCGGAGCGACGGCGGGGCCGCATTCTGGCACAGGCGCCGGCCACCGGGCTGTGGATAAGTCTGTGGACTGGCGCTGTAAAAGCAGTGGGCCAAATGTGGATTGCGACCGGCGCTGAAGCGGCCCGGCTCATCCACGCTTCAGACCGATGGGTCCAGCGAGACGCTTCCGGTCCGTGAAAGCGGGCGGTGGCGTAGCAGCACATCGCGCAATACGCCCTGGCTGTAGGGCTTGGCGAGGAAATCGTCCATCCCGGATTCGCGCGCCAGTTCGTGCTCGTCCACGTTGCCGGTCATGGCGATGATGGCGATCCGGTGGGGGAGGAGGCCGCTCCGCTCCAGTTCGCGGATGCGGCGGGTGGTGGCGTATCCATCGAGCACCGGCATCTGGCCATCCATCAGGATCATGTCGAAGGCGCGGCGTTCGAGCAGCTTGAGCACCTCCGCGCCGTTGGCGGCGGTGGTCACCTCGCAATGGAACTGCGCCAGCTGAGCCGTGGCGAGCACCTGGCTGAGGGCGTCGTCGTCGGCGACGAGCACGCGCAGCCCGGCAAGCTGGGCCGCGCTGCCGCGGGTGTCGAGCGGATGGAGCAGGGCGGTGGCGGGCTCGGCCCCTTCGTCCTGAACCGGCGCGCTGATTGAAAACCAGAAATTCGAGCCTTCGCCCGGCGTGCTCTCCACGCCGATCTCGCCGCCCATCAGATCGACCAGCTGCTGGCAGATCGCCAGCCCCAGGCCGGTGCCACCAAAGCGCCGGGCGTACGAGCTGTCGGCCTGGGTGAAGGGGGTGAACAAGCGCGGCAGCACGGTCGGCTCGATGCCGATGCCGCTGTCCCGCACGCTGAAATGGAAGAGCGAGAGCGACGTGTCGTCGCCGGCATCGAGCTGCCGGTGATCGACGCTCACCACGATCTCGCCGACGCTGGTGAATTTGAGCGCGTTGGCGATCAGGTTGCCGAGCACCTGGCGCAGGCGGATCGGGTCGACCTTGGCCGAAGCTGGCAGGTCGGCGGCGATCCTGCAGCGGATCAACAAGCCCTTCTCGGCAGCCTGAAACTGGAAGAAGGCGGCGATGTCCTCGATGATCTCCCGCGGGTTGCACCACACCGCCTCCACGTCCATCCGGGCGGCTTCGAGCTTGGAGAAGTCCAGGACGTCGTTGATGACGCGCATCAGGCTGTCGGCCGAGATGCGGATGTGGCGCAGCAGGTTCTGCTGCTCTTCATCCAGGCGGGTGAAGGCGAGCAGGTCTGCCATGCCGATGACGCCGTTCATCGGGTTGCGAATCTCGTGGCTCATGGTGGCCAGGAACATCGACTTGGCCCGACACGCCTCCTCGGCCGCATCCCGCGCCTCCCGCAGCTGGGTGTGCCCCCCCTGGATCTGGTCGAGCATGGCGTTGAAACCGTGCATCAGCGTGCCAATTTCATTGCGTCCGACCGGCGCTGCGCGCACGCTGTAGTCACCGGTATGGGTGACCTTTTCGATGTGCCGGGCGAAGTCCTCCACCGGAGCCGCGATCAGCCGCTGAAGCCGGGCCGCCAGCAGCCAGGCCATCAGGCCGGCGGCCATCAGGATGGCGACGGCAGTGGTCATCCGCTCGCGGATCAGTTGGGTCAGGGGCGAGAGATCAAAGTAGGCCTCGATGGTGCCCAGCTCGCGGTCGCCGGCGCGGATAGGCCGGGCGATCTCGAGGAAGGGCTCACTGACGAGGGCAAGAAGCGGATGAACACTGGCGTCGAGGGGCACATCGGGGCCCGCCTTGCCGACGTGGCGGGCGGCGATGATGGCAAGCAAGTCCGCGTGGTCCGCCAGCGGGCTGCGGTAATGGGCGATGTCACGACCGCCGGCATCGCGGATGGTGACGGCAATCACGTCGCGGTCGGCGCCGAGCACGGCCAGCATCTCGGCCGCCGTCGCCGGGGCCCCACGCGTCAGCGCATCGCCGCTGTGCAGGCTGACGAGCCGCGTGAGCCGTTCGGCGCTTTTCTGGCGTGCATCGGCCGCCGTATCCACTTCGCCGGCGACGAGGCACACCAACGCCAAGACAAGCGCGAGGGAGGTCGTCACAAAGGCAATGAGCACCACCTGATGCTTGATCGGCAGGTCGAGGAGGCGGCGCCGGAGACGATGGAAAAGCGGTGTTGCGGCGGTCGGCAAGATGGACGGACTTGAACTGGGGGACTGTTTCAGGGGCACTTCACAAAATGGGCCAATCCCAGTCTGCAGGCGGGATTGTAACGGGTGAATCTATAACTAAAGCAATAGATTTCACGGTCGGTGCGATACAGATTTCGTGGCGCCAATCGGCCTCATGTGTCGCCCCGAAGCCGAATATGCGGTGGGAATCCACCCTTACCCGGACGGCAAGCCCACGGAGGACGCACCGAGATGTGGCGGCGCAATTCCCCAAGCCGGTGCGGTGGCACCAAAGCGGTGCAGTACGGGTGCAAATTGGGTGCCGTATTTTGGATTTATCTCGATTTTTTTCTTGGCACGCTTCTAGCTACACAAAAAGTGGTATTTCCGCCTCACAACATGACAGGGCACAGAGATGGCCATCACAAAATTCTTCAATGAAATGACTGCGGACGATGGGAGCGTTCGTGAGCATTACGCGGCTTACGCCAAGTGGCTCAGCGACACTCCGGCTGACCGAATCGCGCGTAAGCGTGCCGAGGCCGACTCCCTGTTCCATCGCTACGGCATCACCTTTGCGGTGTATGGTGAAGAATCCGGAACCGAGCGTCTGATTCCCTTCGACATCATCCCGCGCATCATTCCCGCCAAGGAATGGAAGGGCCTCGAGTCCGGGATGCGTCAGCGCGTGAAGGCGCTCAACGCCTTCATCCACGACATCTACCACGACCAGGAAATCCTGAAGGCCGGGCGCATCCCGAAAGAGCAGGTGCTCAACAACGCCCAGTACCGCCCCGAAATGCAGGGCGTCGACGTGCCCTGCGATGTCTATGCCCACATCGCTGGCGTGGACGTGGTGCGCGCCGGCGCCGGTGAGTTCTACGTGCTGGAAGACAACCTGCGGGTGCCGTCGGGCGTGTCGTACATGCTCGAAGACCGCCGGATGATGATGCGGCTGTTCCCCGAGCTGTTCGCCAGCCACCGCATCGCGCCGGTCGAGCACTACCCCGACATGCTGCTGCACACCCTGCGCAGCGTCGCGCCCAAGGGCGTGGATGATCCGACGGTGGTGGTGATGACGCCGGGCGCCTACAACAGCGCCTACTTCGAGCACGCCTTCCTCGCCCAGCAGATGGGTGTCGAGCTGGTCGAAGGGCAGGATCTGTTCGTCCGCGACGAGCAGGTGTTCATGCGCACCACCCAGGGCCCGCGCCGCGTCGACGTGATCTACCGCCGCGTGGATGACGACTTCCTCGACCCCACCGCCTTCCGCAAGGATTCGATGATCGGCGTGCCGGGCCTGCTCAATGCCTACCGCGCCGGCCGGGTGACGCTCTCCAACGCCATCGGCACCGGCGTGGCCGACGACAAGTCGATCTACCCCTACGTGCCCGAGATGATCCGCTTTTATCTCGGCGAAGAGCCGATCCTCAACAACGTGCCCACCTACATGTGCCGCAAGCCGGAAGACCTGGCCTACACCCTGGCGCACCTGCCAGAGCTGGTGGTCAAGGAAGTCCACGGCGCCGGTGGCTACGGCATGCTGGTCGGCCCGGCCTCCACCAAGGAGCAGATCGAGACCTTCCGCAAGTACCTCGAGGCCAATCCCGAGAAGTACATCGCCCAGCCCACGCTGGCCCTTTCGAATTGTCCGACCTTCGTCGAAAGCGGCGTTGCGCCCCGACACCTGGATCTGCGCCCCTTCGTGCTCTCGGGCAGCGAGATGCGCCTGGTGCCGGGCGGGCTCACGCGCGTCGCACTGCGCGAAGGATCGCTGGTGGTGAACTCCTCGCAGGGCGGGGGCACCAAAGACACCTGGGTACTGGAGGCCTGACATGCTGAGCCGCACCGCCGACCATCTTTTCTGGATGGCACGCTACATGGAGCGCGCCGAGAACACCGCGCGCATCCTCGACGTAACCTACCGCCTGAGCCTCCTTCCCCAGAACGGGCAGGAAGTGGAAGCCATGTGGGCCGGGATGCTGAAGATCATGGAGCTGCAGGACACCTTCCATGCCAAGCATCCCGCCTTCACCACCGAAGCCGTGCTCGAGTTCATGATCTTCGACCGGGACAACCCGGGCAGCATCTACCGCTGCCTGCGGGCCACCCGCGAGAACGCCCACGCCGTGCGCGGCACGCTCACCTCCGAGCTGTGGGAGACCTCCAACGCCACATGGCTGAAGATGCGTGACTTCTCCATGACCAAGATGATGGAGACCGGCCCGGGCGCCTTCTTCGAGTGGGTGAAGTACCGCTCGCACCTGTCCCGCGGCGTCACCATCGGCACCATGCTGCAGGACGAAGCCCTGCGCTTCATCCGGCTGGGGACTTTCCTGGAGCGCGCCGACAACACCGCGCGCATCCTCGAGGTGAAGTACCTCAACCTGCTGCCCGGCTCCGAGAGCGACGTGGAGAGCACCGACTACTACCAGTGGAGCGCGCTGCTGCGCTCGGTGTCGGCCTTCGAGGTGTATCGCAAGGTCTATCGCGATCACATCACCCCGCTGCGGGTGGCCGAGCTGCTGATCCTGCGGGCCGACATGCCGCGCTCGCTGGCCCGCTGCATGAAGGAGGTGTATTCCAACCTGGGCCGCGTCGCCAACTCCCGCTCGGCCGAAACCGAACGGATGGCTGGCGAGATCGAGGCGCACCTGCGCTTCGGCCGGATCGAGCGGATCTTCGAACTGGGTCTGCGCAACTACCTCGAGGAGTTCCGGGACAGCATCTTCGATCTGGGCTGCCGGATCTCCGATGACTTCCTGATCCCGGCGAGCGCCTGATACGGTCTTGCTAGCGCCTTGAAAGCGGAACGCCCGATGGATTTCATCGGGCGTTCCGCTTTGCAGCCGTGGTTCAGGTGGATTTCAGCGATGCTTCCTGGCGGGCGCTGCCGGTGCCGAAGGCTTGGCGGGCTTGGGAGGCTCGGCAGTCTTGCCGGCAGCGGCCTTGCCCGGCGCGGTTCTGGCAGGCGGCGCGGCCTTCTCGGGCTTGCCGCCTTTCTGGCGGGCAGAAGGGGCAGGCTCGGCGGCAACGGCGATCTTGCGCTCGATCACGATCGGCTTGCCGTTCTTGCCCCGCACGGTGGTCCGCTGGACCAACGCCCGCGGCGGGGGCGGAGGAGGGGGCTCGACTGCGCCGGCCTGGGGCCGGTTGGGCATCAGGCTGGCCAGGCTGATCCGGTCGCCTTCGCTCTCGGAGGGCACGATGAGCGTGTAGCCGGTGCCGATGCGCGCCCGCGGCGACAGGCCATTGACCTGACGCAGGCGGCTGGCCGAAATGCCCAGCCGGTCGGCCACGCCTTCGAGGCCTTCGCCCTCCTGCAGCTCGTAGGTCTTCCAGCTGGCGTTGGCCGGGTCGTGCCGCTGCAGGTTGATCAGGAAGGCTTCGAGCTTCTCGGCGGGGACGACCAGCGACTGCGGGCCAGCCGTGGGCAGGATAGGACGCTTGTAGCCCGGATTGAGCGCCAGGATTTCCTCGACTGGCGTCTCGGCCAGCCGCGCGGCGGTGGCGAGATCGAGCGGAACGCGGCTCTCGACGGTGACGAAGTAGGGCCGGTTGGGGATCGCCGGCAGGGTGATGCCGAAGAGCTCGGGCTGGGCGATGATGTTTTTCAGCGCCTGCAGCTTGGGCACGTAGTAGCGGGTTTCGCCCGGCATGTTGAGGTACTGGTATTCCGCCGGCAGGCCGGCCGCCTTGTTCTTCGCCACGGCGCGGCCGACGGCGCCTTCGCCCCAGTTGTACGAGGCCAGCGCCAGCTGCCAGTCGCCGTGCATCTCGTAGATGGTCTGGAGGTAATCGAGGGCGGCGTTGGTGGAGGCGATCACGTCGCGGCGCTCATCCACCCACCAGTTCTGCTCGAGGCGATAGCTCTTGCCGGTGGACGGGATGAACTGCCACAGACCCGAAGCCTGGGCCGACGAGAGCGCCATCGGGTTGAACGCGCTCTCGACCATCGGCAGCAGTGCCAGCTCGGTGGGCATGCCGCGACGCTCAAGCTCTTCGACGATGTAGTAGAGGTAACGCTGACCGCGGGTGAAGATCTGGCGCAGGGCGCCCGGGCGGTTGAGGTAGTAGATCTGCCGGTCGGTGACGAGATCGGTGTTCAGATCCGGCATCGAGAAGCCGCGGCGGATGCGCTCCCAGAGATCATCCGTCTCGATGGTGAGGTCGACGGTGGGAACCCGGACGTGCTGCTCCCGGATCTCGAAAACCTTCGGGGGCTGGGCGCTTTCGTCCTCGAAAAGCGGGATCGAGCTGACAAAACGTGGCGCGAATCCGTCCGCCTCTTGTGCCAGCAAGGGGGTGGCGCCCAGGAGCGACAGGAATAGCGCGATAACTCTCGGAAACATCAGGCTTTGTCGCGCGGAACCAAAGGGCGGATTTTAGCTGCCCGCGGCAGGCAGGGTCAAACCGGCAGAGACTGCGCCGAACGCCTCATCGTTGGCGCAAAGAGGCTTCGATGGATGCCGGGAATCCGTTAAAGTACGGGCTTGGCTGCAAGGGCAGCCCTCGAACTATCGAATTTCAATGGTCGTAACAGCCAACCGCCCGGGAATCCAGTGAAAGCGCTACTGATCGAGGACACGCTGACAAGTGCCACGCTGGTGTCTCATCAGTTGCGCAAGATGGGGATCGAGCCGATCCTGGCCCGGGACGGCGAGCGCGGCATCGAACTTTTCAAGACCGAACGGCCTGATCTGATCCTGCTCGACATCATCATGCCGGGCATGGACGGTTTCGAGGTTGCGCGGCGCATCCGCCAGCTCGAACAGGCCGGCGAATGGACGCCGATCATCTTCCTCACCGCCCGCACCAGCGATGCCGACCTCGAAAAGGGCATCAGCGTCGGCGGTGACGACTACCTCATCAAGCCGGTGTCCGAGACGGTGCTCGCCGCCAAGGTGAAGGCCATGCAGCGGATCGCCCAGATGCGCTATTCGCTGCTGGTGCTGACCCGCAAGCTCGACGACGCCAACCAGGAACTCACCCGCCTGTCGTCCCTCGACGGGCTCACCGGCATCTCCAACCGCCGCCAGTTCGACGAGATCCTGCTGCGCGAATGGCGCCGATCGGGCCGTCAGGCCAAGCCGCTGTCGATCCTGCTGTGCGACGTGGACCACTTCAAGCAGTTCAACGACGGCTACGGCCATCAGGTGGGCGACGAATGCCTGAAAGCCGTGGCGCGCACGCTGCAGTCGGCCCTGCGCCGCCCGGCGGACCTCGTGGCGCGCTATGGCGGCGAAGAGTTTGCCGCGATCCTGCCCGATACCGACCTGCCCGGCGCCCTGCGGGTGGCCGAGGTGATGCGCAGTGCCGTCGAAGCGCTGCGCATCACGCACCGTTTCACGCCGTATGGGGTGGTGACGGTGAGCATCGGCGTGGCGTCGATGACGCCGCCGCGGGGCGAGGCCGATTCGGCCTGTCTGCTCAAGCGCGCCGACGACGCGCTCTATGGTGCCAAGCAGTCGGGGCGCAACCGCATCTCGGCGACGCCCATCGAATCGGTGGCTTGATTCGGCGCTCGTTCAGAAGCGGTTTTTCCACTCGCGGATCGCCGCGAACACCTCGACCGGCGCGGCAAGCGCACGCCCGGCCTGCACCTGGGCCTGCTGAATGACTTCAGGCTCACGGCTGCGCAGGAAGGGGTTGGTCAGGAGCTCACCCTCGAGCGGAAAAGGCACCGTCGGCGTACCGGCCGCACGCAGGGCCTGGCTGCTGGCGATGCGTTCGGTGATGGCGGTGTTGGAGGGCTCGACCGCCGCCGCAAAAGCCAGGTTCGACAGGGTGTATTCGTGGGTGCAATACACCTGCGTGTCGCCGGGCAGGGCGGCCAGCTTGTCGAGGGAATCGTACATCTGGGCCGGCGTGCCTTCGAACAGCCGGCCGCAACCGGCGGCGAACAGCGTGTCGCCGCAGAAGAGGGCGCCTTCGCCCACATAGCCCACATGACCGGCGGTGTGGCCGGGCAGGTCGAGCACGCGGAATTCGGCGCCGAGTTCGGGCAGGAGCACCTCGTCGTCCTGGCTCACCGGGTGGGTGATGCCGGCGATGTCTTCCATCGCGGGGCCGAAGACCGGCACCGGATGCTTGGCGACGATCGCCTCGATGCCGCCCACGTGATCGGGGTGGTGATGGGTGACGAGAATCGCCACGAGGGTCAGGCCCTCGTCGGCAAGGTGGCGGAGAACCGGCGCGGCATCGCCCGGATCGACCACGGCGGCGTGGCGACCACTGCGAAGCAGCCAGATATAGTTATCGCTGAACGCGGGAAGAGGGATAATCTGCATCCGGCGATTGTACCCCGTCGTCGGGCGTTCCTTATTCCTGCACTGCCCAATGAGAGATTCCGAATCCTTCCCCGGCCTCCACGCGTGGCTCGACACCCCGCTGGGGCGCTACGTGATGGCGTGGGAAGCGGCGCGCTTCGACGCGCAGGTGGCGGACATCTTCGGCTACAACGCGGTCCAGCTCGGTGTGCCCGAGTTCGACTTCCTGCGGGCCAACCGGATGCCTTTCCGCTTCCGGGCCGGGGCCGGCAACGTGGGCGTCGAGACCGATTACGCGGCGCTGCCGTTTGCGGCGGGCAGCCTCGATCTCGTGGTGCTGCCGCACGTGCTCGAATTCGCCGCCAATCCCCACCAGGTGCTGCGCGAAGTCGAGCGCGTGCTGGTGCCGGAAGGGCATGTGGTGATCGCCGGCTTCAACCCGGTGAGCCTTTTCGGCATCAAGCGAATGCTCGCCGGCAAGACCGGCTGCTACCCGTGGCGCGGGCAGTATCTTTCGCTCCGGCGCCTGAAGGACTGGCTGGCGCTCCTCAGCTTTGAAACGGGGAGCCAGGCTTCGGGCTGCTTCCTGCCGGCCGTCGAGCAGCCCCAGTGGCTGGAACGCCTGCGCGGCCTGGATTGGGCCGGCGACCGCTGGTGGCCGATCGGCGGCGGCGTGTATGTGGTCCACGCCATCAAGCGGGTGCAGGGCATCCGGCTCATCATGCCCAAGTGGGATCGCAAGGCGGGCGCCCGGGCGCTCGCGCCGCTGGTCCAGAAGGCCGGCGGGCAGCCGGGATCGCCCGGCATGCGGCGGGAGGCCGGCGACGACACGCCGCGGCCCTGACGCGCCACCCCAACAACACGCAACGAGAGAATCAGTGGAAGAAATCGACATTTATACGGACGGGGCCTGCTCGGGCAACCCGGGGCCCGGCGGCTGGGGCGCAATCCTGCGCGCCGGCCCCCACGAGAAGGAACTGTGGGGTGGCGAGCCCGCCACCACCAACAACCGGATGGAGCTGCTGGCGGTGATCCGCGCGCTCGAGGCGCTCAAGCGCCCGGTCACGGCCAGGGTACACACAGACTCCCAGTACGTGCAGAAGGGCATTTCCGAGTGGATCCACGGCTGGAAGGCCCGCGGCTGGAAGACCGCCTCGAAGGCGCCGGTCAAGAACGAAGACCTGTGGCGCGCGCTGGATGAAGCCGCGGCCCACCATCAGATCAAGTGGCTGTGGGTGAAGGGCCACGCCGGCCATGCCGAGAACGAGCGCGCCGACGCGCTGGCCCGGCGGGGCGTGGAGGCCGTGCGCAAGGCCGGCCGGGTTGTGGAATCGGAGGACATCAAGGCATGAGACAGATCGTACTGGATACGGAAACCACCGGCCTCGACTGGAAGAGCGGCGACCGGGTGATCGAAATCGGCTGCGTCGAGCTGCTCGACCGCAAGCTCACCGGGCGCCATTACCACGTGTACATCAACCCGCAGCGGAACATCGACGCGGGCGCGATCGCGGTGCACGGGATCACCAACGAGTTCCTCACCGACAAGCCGGTGTTCAAGGACATCGTGGCGGAGTTCGAGGCCTTCGTGGATGGCGCCGAGTTGGTGATCCACAACGCAACCTTCGACGTGGGCTTCCTCAACTACGAGCTGGGCCTGCTCGGGCGGCCGCTGCTAACCGCCATCTGCCCGAGCGTGATCGACACGCTGAAGCTCGCCAAGGAGCAGAACCCCGGCAAGAAGGCGTCGCTCAACGCGCTGTGTTCGTTCTACGAGATCGACAACACCCACCGCACCCTGCACGGCGCGCTGCTGGATGCCGAGCTGCTGGCCGATGTTTACCTGGCGATGACCCGCGGCCAGGAGAGCCTCATCATGATGCTCGACGAGCCCGCGCCCCAGCAGGACGACACCGACAGTGGCGGCGGTCTGATCGAGCGCGTGCCCCTGCGTGTGCTGCGGGCCACCGACGAAGAACTCGCCGGCCACGACAAGGTGCTCGCCGAGATCGCCAAGGCCAACAAGGGCCACTGCCTGTGGATTCCGCCGGAGCCTGCGCCGGCCGCCTGATCCGTCGCCGGCGATGCAAACAAAAAGGGCCACCCGGATCGGGCGGCCCTTTTTGCTGGGACGGGGAAACGCAGTGACGCTTACGGCACGAGCGGCTCGGCGTTGCCCAGGGCGGTGGTGTTGAAGCCGCCGTCCACGTACATGATCTCGCCCGTCACGCCGCTGGCGAGGTCGGAACACAGGAAGGCAGCGGCGTTGCCGACTTCCTCGATCGTGACGTTGCGACGCAGCGGGGCATTGTGCTCGTTGAACGACAGCAGCTTGCCGAAGCTGCCGATGCCGGACGCCGCGAGGGTCTTGATCGGACCGGCCGAGATGGCATTGACGCGGGTGCCTTCGGGGCCGAGGGTGACCGCCATGTAGCGCACCGAGGCCTCGAGGCTGGCCTTGGCCATGCCCATGATGTTGTAGTTCGGCATAGTGCGCACCGCGCCCAGGTAGGACAGGGTGAGCAGCGAACCGTTGCGGCCCTTCATCATCGGACGGGCCGCCTTGGCCAGCGCCGGGAAGCTGTAGGCGCTGACTTCCTGGGAAATGCGGAAGGCCTCACGGGACAGGCCGTCGAGGAAATCACCCTCAAGGGCTTCGCTGGGCGCGAAGGCGATGGAGTGCACGAGGCCGTCGAGGTAATCCCACTTCTGGCCGAGCGTCTCGAAGAGCTTGGCGATCTCCTCGTCGTTCTGGACGTCGCACGCGAACACCATCGAGCTTCCGAATTCGGCCGCCATTTTGGTGACGCGTTCCTGGAAGCGTTCGTTCTGGAAGGTAAAGGCAAGTTCGGCGCCTTCGCGGTGCATCGCCTTGGCGATCCCGTAGGAGATCGAGCGATTGGACAGCAGCCCGGTGATGAGAATGCGCTTGCCGGCAAGAAAGCCCATGTAAGGTGTCTCCTGTGAATAACCGCACAATTATAACGGATGCTCCCGGAGCGTGTGCTGCCGCTAATTTCGATCGCGCCCGCGGAGTGATCCGGTAGACTCGCCCCATGCGCGCGATCCATTGCCCCACCCTGTACCGGCGCCTTGCCGCTGTCCTGCTGGCCACCCTTGCGGCCGGTTGCGGCGAGGTGTGGAACGACCCCTATCCCGCCGCCGAGCGCGGCCGGAACATCCTGTACTCCGCCTTCACCCAGCGGCCCAAGCATCTTGATCCGGTGCAGTCCTACAGCGAGGACGAGGCCACCTTCCTGTATCAGATCTACGAGCCGCCGCTCCAGTACCACTACCTCAAGCGGCCTTTCCAGCTGAACACCGCCGCCGCCGCAAAGATGCCGGTGCTGCGCCAGTTCGACGCCGCCGGCAAGCTGCTGCCGCCGGATGCCGACCCGGCGCAGATCGCCCGCAGCGAATACGAGATCACCATCCGGCCGGGCATCCGCTTCCAGCCGCATCCGGCCTTTGCGGTCGACGCCAAGGGCCAGCCGCTTTATCTCGCCCTCACCGAGAGTGATCTCGCCGACAAGCGCGCGCTGGGCGATTTCCCCGCCACCGGCACGCGCGAGCTCACCGCCGATGATTTCGTTTATCAAATCAAGCGCCTCGCCCACCCGCGCCTGCATTCGCCGGTGCTGGAGCTGATGGGCGACTACATCGTCGGCCTGAAAGATCTCCACGCCAGGCTCGTCGCCGACGAGAAGCAGCGCACCGCCGACGGCAAGGGCGGCGCATGGATCGATCTGCGCGACTACCCGATGGAAGGCGTGGAGGTGGTGGATCGTTACACCTACCGCATCCACATCAAGGGCACCTACCCGCAGTTTCCGTACTGGCTGGCGATGCCTTTCTTCGCGCCGGTGCCCTTCGAGGCCGACCGTTTCTTTGCCCAGCCGGGCATGGCTGAGCGCAATCTCACTCTCGACTGGTGGCCCATCGGCACCGGGCCCTACATGCTCCGCGAGAACAACCCCAACGCCCGCATGGTGCTGGCCCGCAACCCCAACTTCCGCGGCGAGACCTATCCCTGCGAGGGCGAGGAGGGCGACAAGGCGGCCGGTCTGCTGGACGACTGCGGCAAGCCGATTCCGTTTGTGGATGAGGTTGTCTTCACCCGCGAGAAGGAAAGCATTCCGTACTGGAACAAGTTCCTGCAGGGCTATTACGACGCCTCCGGCGTGTCGTCCGACAACTTCGACCAGGCCGTACAGATGGGCGGGCAGGGCGACGTGACGCTGTCCGACGAGATGGTGGAGAAGGGCATCAAGCTCAACACCTCGGTGGCGCCCACGGTGATGTACATGGGCTTCAACATGCTCGACCCGGTGGTGGGTGGCACCACCGAACGGGCCCGCAAACTGCGCCTGGCGATCTCCATCGCCATCGACCAGGAAGAGTTCATCTCGGTCTTCCAGAACGGCCGCGGCGTGCCGGCGATGCACCCGATTCCGCCGGGCATCTTCGGCTACCGGGCCGACGAAACCGGCGTAAACCGCGAGGTGTACGACTGGGTGGATGGCCAGCCGCGCCGCAAGTCGGTGGATGAAGCCCGTCGCCTGCTGGCCGAAGCCGGCTACCCCGGCGGGCGCGACGCCAAGACCGGCGAGCCGCTGGTGGTGAACCTCGACACCACCGGCGGCGGCATGGGCGACAAATCGACCGTGGATTGGCTGACCAAGCAGTTGCGCAAGCTGGATGTGCAGCTGGTGGTGCGCGCCACCGACTACAACCGCTTCCAGGACAAGATCCGCAAGGGCAATGCCCAGCTGTTTTACTGGGGCTGGAACGCCGACTATCCCGACCCCGAGAACTTCCTCTTCCTTCTCTATGGCCCTCAGGGCAAGGTGAAGAGCCAGGGCGAGAACGCCGCCAACTACGAAAACCCCGAGTACGACCGGCTCTTCGAGCGCATGAAGGCGATGCCTGACAGCCCCGAGCGCGCCGCGATCATCCAGCGCATGCTGACCATCCTCCAACACGACGCGCCCTGGGTGTGGGGGCTTTACGAAAAGGCCTACACGCTCCAGCACGGCTGGCTCTACAACCGCAAGCCGGGCAAGATCATCCGCAATACGGTCAAGTATCAGCGGGTGGATGTGGCCCAGCGGGAGCGGATGCGCGCCGAGTGGAACAAGCCGATGGTGTGGCCGCTGGCGCTGGTGGCGCTGCTCGGCGTGGCGATGGTTGCGCCGGCGGTGGCCCACTACCGGCGCCGGGAGCGGGCCGCGGCGGCCGGAAAGTAGGCGCGCGGCGATCGATCGCCGCAGCCGCCTATGCGGCAGCGCGCCGTAGCCGGCCAGCCCGGATCACATGCACCGCAAGTCCAGCCGGCAGGGCCGTGCCCAGCGCGATGTGGGCCCAGCTGGCGATCGCCCGCCATTCCTCGTCGGCGAGGTAATACAGCCCGTAGCCGGTCAGCGCCAGCGCGAGCCACAAGCTCGCCATCGTGCCGCCCGAGCCGCGATGGTTGCCGCGCTCCCAGGCGCCGAGCACATGATTCCCCCAGATCCCGCCCAGCACCGCCAGGCCAAGCATGGTGGCGGCGCCGTGGATGCGCATCGCCCAGGGTTCGAGCGGGTGCCGAGCGGCAAATTCGGGGAGCGGCAGCAGGAAATGGGCGATCAGCCAGGCAAGGCCGCTGACCAGCAGTAGCCCGGTGGCCAGATAGACCATCTGGCGCTGCCGCCGGCTTGGGCGGATCGGCCGGCGGGGACGATGATGATGGTCATGCATGGCAGGCTCCAGGCGTAGCTGGGTGTCCCAGGGCCTGCCAGAAGCCGGCCGAGGCCTGCACGCTGTCGGCGTTGTCGATGATGGCGGCGGTGGCGTTGAAGCGGGTGAGTAACGGCTGGGCGGCCGGCCCGATCAGGCTCACCACCTTGGTGAGTCCGTCGGCGATGGCACATTGTTCGGCGATCACGGTCACGCTGCGGGCCCGGGAATGGCCGACACCCCGCAGCGGATGGACAATCGGCGAGAAGCCTGGAGGATCCCCCGGGCGGCCCAGAAAGAACTCGCCGGAGGTGGCCACCGCGCGGTTCCGCAGCGCGCCCAGGAAGATCGAATCTGCCGGGGTCACCGGATTGCGTACCGCGACGGGGATGGGCTCCGGATTGTCGCCGAAGACCCGCAGATCGCCACCGGCATTGACGGTGCCGCAGCGCACGCCGTGGGCCAGCAGCGTTTCCACCGCCAGATCCACCGCGTAGCCCTTGGCGATGCCGCCCAGGTCAATCCACACCGGTCGCCGGAAGCGGACATGCAGATCGTCGAGGAGTTCGATGTCTCGCCAGTCGGCGTCCTGATCGGGAAAGGCGGCATCTGGGCAGGGCAGGGCACCGCCGCGGACGAGGGCCGGTGCGACGGTGGGATCGAACACACCTTCTGATTCGTGGGCCAGCGCCAGCGCCATCGCCAGTACCGACCACGTGTGCCAGCCCACCGCTACGGGCTGCTGATGGGCGTGACGATGGAGCCGTGCGAGATCGCTCCCGGCGCTGTGAAAACTCATCCCCGCGTGGACGCCCGCCACATCCGCGTAAGCAGCTTCGATCGCGCGGGCGGTGTCCTGTGCACCGTCTGCCATCGCCTCGATGGCGACGTAGGTGCCGAGCCACGGTCGCAGCCGGCGTACAGGCGTGAGGTTCATCGGGGCTGGCTGCCGAGCTGGGCGTGCAGGGCCAGCAGCCGCTGCACTCCGGCGGTGAGGTGGGCGCACGAGAGCGTGGCCCCGGTAATGTTCTTGATGTCTTCCCCAAAGTGAAAGGGCGTGTCCGCCCGCCGGCCGGCAAACTGCTTGCGCCAGCCGGGCGTGCGCACTTCGAAACCATGTGTTTCGCGGTACTCGAGGATCTCGACGCTGCGCAGCGTGCCATCGGCGCCGATCGCCATCGCATAGGTGATCCATTCCACCTTGCCGATCACGTCATCCACGTAGAGCGTGCCCAGCAGGCGATTGCCGGCCCAGGCATCAATGCGACGAACCTCACCGCGCTGACGCACGGGCGCAACGGCATCCAGGTTCTTGATCTGCTCCGGTGTCAGCCGCAGGTTGCGCACGTCAAAGTGGTCGGCGTCGGGGAAGGCGGCTTTCTGGGCTTGCTCGACGCCCATGTACTGGGCAGCGTGAGCCGTTGGTGGCACAAAGGCCGCCAGACCGGTGCCGGCGATCACAACGAGAGGGAGGGTGGTCCAGCCGTTGTTGGAGGTCGTCATGATGGGTTCGATTGGAGGTAAAACGCCCGAGAGGTCAGGATCGACCTTCGGGCGGTAGTCAATGGGTGCGAAACGGAGATCAGAACTGGTAGCCGATGCCCAGGTTGAGGCGGTCGCGTTCGCGGGCCACCTGGAAGCGCTGGACGTCGGCCTTCAGCACCACGTTTTCGCCGACTTTCAGGTTGGCACCGGCGGTGACGACCTTCTCGTCGCGATCGGCATCGACGCCCAGGCCGGCAGGCATCGTGGCAAAACCGGCGGCGGTGTTGAAGACTTCGTAGCGCACAAACGGGCTGAGCGCATATTCGCCCCCTTGCCACAGGGCGTAGGCGGCCTGGGTATACCAGCCGAAGAAGGACTTGGGCACGTAGGTCTGGCCCAGGAAAAGCGCGTTGATGCGGTCGGTGTCCGAGATGGTGCCGCGGGCGTAGAGGGCGGAGAGGTTCCACTTGCCCGGCGTCCAGCGGGCGTGGGCGTCCCACAGGGTCACGCGGGCATCCGGGGCGGCGAAGCCGGGCGTGCCGGCAACCTTGGAGCCGTGGCCAGCCTTGCCGCTGAAAATGCCAGCACCCACGTCGAGGCCCGGCGTGCCGCGCCAGCTGAGGGCGCCGTACAGGGCAGGGTCCTTGCCTTTGGCCAGCTGGCCTTCCTGGTGGATGGCGCCGAGGGGCGATTCGCGGCCTTCGGTGGACGCGCCATCCCACTTGTTCAGATCAAAACCGCTGGTGATGCCCACATCCCAGCGCAGGCCTGCATCCGAAACGCCAAAGGCCGACAGGCCGACTTCACGCCAGGTGGACGGGATGATCGCTGTTTCGACGAAGTTGCGCTCCACGCCGTAGTAAGCGGTGGGCTCGTGGCTCAGGTTGAGGAAGCCCATCGGGATCAGGAACAGGCCGCCCTTGAGGCCGACGTTGTCGGTGGCACGGTGCTCCACGTAAAGCTGTTCGACCGCCGCCTCGCCCGAATCGCTGGACGACGCGATGGCATGCTCGAACTCGAACTCGCCGACGATACGGGTGCGCTCGCTGGCCTGGTGGGCGATGCCGATGACCGCGCGACGCACGTCGAACTGGGTCTGGCTCTGGTCACGGAACGGGCGGTTGTAGTTGACCTCGCCATAGCCGAAGAAGCTGGTCTGGCCGGTGCTGCTGGCGAGCGGCGCCTGGTAGGCGGGTTCCGGGGCAAGCTGCGTCGGTGCGCGCGGCGCCACGGCAGCCACCTGGGCCGGGGTGGCGATCACCGGTGCGGCCGCAGGCTTGGACTGGGCGCCGGCCGTCGTTGCGGCTGGCGCGGCCTGGGCAGCCTGAGCCTTGACGGCCTTCAGTTCGGCCTTGACCTGCTCGAGCTCGGCAGCAAGACGTTCGAGACGCGCCATCAGCTTGGCGTCGGATGCAGCGTTGGCGGAGCCGGCGGCAAACAGCGTGGCGAGGGCCAGACAGAGTCGTGTGGTTTTCATCTTGCGGTCAGGGCGTGTAGCCGTCGGTCAGGGTATTGAGAAAGGCGACCACATCGGCGATCTCGCTTTCGGAGAGCGCCGGGGCATCGCCGGGCTTGCGGTTGTAGGGCGCTTCGGTGGTGTTTACGTTGGCGCGGTAGGCGGCCGGCAGGTCATTGAACTTCTGCACCACGCCATTGCTGTCGGTCGGGTACCACTCTTCCGGATTGGTGTCGCGGCGCACATAGAAGCGCACGGCGTCGGCGAGCGTCTTGATGGCGCCGTTGTGAAAGTAGGGCGCGGTCCTGGCCACGTTGCGCAGGGTCGGCACCCGGAAGGCGCCGCACAGGTTGGTCTGCGCTGCCAGATCGGCGCGCGTCGGGCCGCACAGGCCGAGGTCGTAGTAGTTGGCGTCGGCGTTGGCCTGGATCTCCGGGTTGCGCGGCACGCCCAGGGCATCGAAGGTGTTGTCGGTGAACAGCGGCGGATTGCCGCCCACGCCGGCGCTCACGTGACAGGCTGCGCAGTTGCCTTTGCTCGGATCGTTGAAGAGCGCCATCCCCTTGAGTTCGGACGCGGTAAGCTGGGCCTTGCCGGCCAGCCACAGGTCGTACTTGCTGCTGAAGGGGGCAAAATCCGGGTCTTCGAGCTGGTATTGCTGGAGCGCGAAAAGCAGGCGGGCGAAGGCGTCGGCGGGACGGTCGAGGATGTCGCTTCCGAAAACCTTCTGGAACTCCGCCGCGTTGACCGAGCGCTTGAGCTTCGCCACCACATCCTCAATGCTGGTGTTGGCCATCTCGTTGGGATTGAGCAGCGGGCCGCTGGCCTGGTCGGCAAGGGTGGCAGCGCGGCCATCCCAGGTAAATCCGCCAGTCGGCGTTCCATCGGCGGCAAAGGCAAAACGGGTGTTGAACCGGAGGTACTGGAGCGACGGCGCCTGGCGGCCGGCCTCGTGGCCAGGGTTTGCACCAGCGGGCACCGAACGGGTGTCGGGTGCGGCATGGTGATTGTTCGCGTCGTGGCAGCTGGCGCACGACATGGCGCCGGTGCTCGACAGCGTGGTGTCTGTGAAGAGCCTGGCACCCAGTTCGGCCGCGGCCGACATGCTGCTAGTGGTTGTACTGGTGCTGCCTCCGCCACCACCGCCACCGCAGGCGGCAAGGCTCAGGAGCAGGCTGGTGCAGGCGGCAAGGGCAAGGCGACGCATCGATGGCTTTCAGTCAGACTGAGATGAACCGCCAGGGGGCGGGTCGGCGTACTCGTCGCTGGCTGGCTGACCGATCATCCGGCACTGGCTGGCTTGCGTTTGCGATTGCCCGCACCACACTCGTCGCGTAATGCGAGTTGTTCGCAAATGAGAATTTATCGCACTTTATGAAATCGACAGCACTTCGTCAATGCCCATGAGCCGATAAGGGTGATTTTTATGAGGCAGATTTGACGGCGCGCAGCATCTGCGCGCCCGCTGAGCGGCGATCAGTCGAAAGAGGGCATCGCAGGCTTGGCAACCGACTTGCCAGCCGCAACCCAGGCGTCGAAACCACCTGCAATGGACTGCACCTGGAGATAGCCCATCTCCTGCAACGCGGCGGCGGCAAGCGCAGCGCGACCACTGGTCTTGCAGTACAGAACGATCGAGATATCCCGGGCGGCAAGTTCTGGCGTGCCGCTCACGCGAAACTCCAGCATTCCCCGGGAAATGTGGACGGCGCCGGGAATATGCCCGGCCGCGTATTCGTCGGCCTCCCGCACGTCGATCAGCACTTGCGCGTCGCGGATTGCCTGCTCGGCATCCGCGACGGAGACCTCCTGGATCCTGCTTTTGGCTGAAAGTACGAGGTCGTGAGCAGATTTCATGATGCGTATTCTCCTTGAGGAACGAAGCGCGGCGGAATCGCCAGACGCAAAGCAGCTATTATATTAGCAATCGCTAATTTTAAGATGTTAGTCCAGCACGATCCGCCAACCCGCAAGGCGTACGAGTCGCGATCGGAACGAAGTCAGGCTTGAGCCGTCTGTTCAGAAGGACATCTCACGCGACAGACAACCATATCGACCGAGGAGAAAAGCCATGAGTCAGGAGAGCATCTGGAGCACACGCTACCGCGAGGCCGGCGAGGACTACCTTTTCGGCACCGAGCCGAACCGCTTTCTGGCCCGACGTCAGGGCTTGCTTGAGAACGGGAAGACCGCGCTGTCGGTTGCCGACGGCGAAGGCCGGAACTCCGTCTGGCTGGCCGAGCAGGGCCTGGACGTCACCGCAATCGAGATCTCTGCGGTTGCCATCGAAAAGGCCCGGAGACTGGCTGCCGGGCGCAAGGTGAGCGTGGACTTCATCCAGGCCGACATGCTGGCGCCGGGTTGGCCTCCGGAAACGATGCAAGGCCGATTCGACTGGGTGATCGGCGTCTTCATCCAGTTTGTCGGCCCGGAATGGCGGGAGCGTCAGTTTGAGGTGATGAAGGCGCTGACCGCACCCGGCGGCTGCATCCTGCTGCAGGGTTATACGCCTGAGCAGCTCGAATACCGCACCGGCGGCCCCTCGGCGGTGGAAAACCTTTACACCGAAGACATCCTGCGCGACGCGTTTTCGGACTGGACGATTGAGGAGTTGGTGAGCTACGAGGAAGACATCACCGAAGGCGCCGGCCACAAAGGCCGCTCGGCACTGATCGGCATGGTGGCGCGAAAACCCGTTTGATCTTCCATGTGACGGCGCCGGGCTCATCAAGCGGACTCGGCGCGCGACTGACTTTTGGGGGTTGCGCCCCAAAAGCGTCGGTTTTTACCTCACTTACACATATTCTGAAAATTACTGTTTTCAGAAGTTAAGAGTAATGGGCAGGCCAGCGTCCACGCCTGCGTACAGTCCGGTTACCAGCCCTTCCTGCGCCCTGCGTTGCTGCTGACGGTCGTCGGCGCGGATTGTCCGTTCGTCGGCCCACGAGAGCCGCCGTGAAATCGGGCGGCGCCGCACATCGCGGGCCGACACCCTTGCTGGGACTGGCGCGGCCGCAATCCGGACGTCGCTGCCGCGACAGAACATTCAACAAAACCCGATTTGCCTATGGATAACAGATATCGCCGGCTCCGCTACAATGGCCCGGACCCTATTTCGAGCGCTATTCGGAGACCATGGCGACACCCGTAAACGACACCTATACCGTACCCGCAGGCCAGCCGATCAACGCAGGCCGATCGGTCTCGGTGGCTGCCCCCGACGCGACTGGCGGCACACTGGCACAACTGCTGGCAGGCTGGTCCGGCACCGGATTTCAACTCCTCACGACGCTTCCCGAGCTACCGATCTACGATGCGTCCGGACACGCTGGCAGTGCCTGGGATGAGGCTCGACAGCGCCTGTGGATCTTCGGCGCGGAAACCCACGGCACCGCCCAGACCCGCAACGCCATCTACTGCTGGGACGCCCGGGATGGTCTCCTGAAGCGCCAGTACGCTCCCGACCCCTGCCCTGGCGCCTACCATGTAAGCGCTGACGGGTATCTCTATGCCGATGCGGGCAACACGCGGCCCTGGGGCATGCACGCATTCCGAACCCTGTGGTTCGATTCGGCGACAAAGGAAGTCGGCGTTGCTTACGATGCCTTCGACCACGCAATGTGGACGCCACCGTTCGATCCGCCGGCCATCGACATCAACAGCCGGAAGTGCCCGTTCTGGTACTACAGCACCGTTACCGGAAAATGGCGCAAGCAGGACTCGACCGAGATCACTGCGTTCAACCGCGCCAGCACGGGCTCCGCGGTTGCGCGCGTAAGCGGCGACGGCTGGTATCGGGTCGACGGCCCCTACATCACCCACCTGACCGAAGACGGGCTCACGCGTAACGTGGCAAGCCATTTCGGCAAGACACCCCCGCTCATCCAGCACTACGCCCACGTGGTCGGCCGTCACATCGTCCAGGTCGGCGGCTACTACGACACGCCGGCCACCTACCTGGGTTCGGTTCACCCCCTGGACGACCTCGCCGCGTCCCGGGTGCTGATGGTGTCGGCTTTCCCAGCCCTCGCCGGCTGGGATGTCTCCAACAGCTGGTCGGCCGCGATGCCCGGCGGCCGGATCGTCTTCGGCGCACAGCAGACCGGCACGGGCAGCATCGGCGCGTTCATCCTCGACTGGAACAGGGGCACGCCGACCGTAACCGACACCGGCCACCGGCTCGGCATCACCACCGTCCGCACGGTGGACCACTACGAACTCAAGGCCGCCTGGTCGGCCACCCACAACTGCGCCATTTTCATCACCAACCGGATGGGCGCAGGCGAAAAGGTTTTCGGACTGAGGATTTGATCTGACATGGCACTGGCTCTGAATGCTTTCCACCCGCTGGCCACGCACGTAAAGGTGCTGATCGGCGTCGATCCCGCCACGGGCACCCTCGTGGAACTGGCCCGCGCGGGCGTCACCTTCACCCTCGATGCCGGCGTATCGGGCTCGGTGGATACCCCGATCGGCAAGGGCATCCGCTGCACCGGCTCCGGCACGGACTCGAAAGGGTTCAGCTTCACCGATTACTCGATCGCCACCCAGGTTGCCCACGAAGGCACCCTGTTCATCGTCATCAGCAAGATGACGGCCTTTGGCAGCAACGGCTCCCAACCGATCCGCCTGCCGGGCAGCACGCTGGCCTCCAACGCGATGATGGTCGGCTTCAGCCAGACCACCGGCAACGTCGGTCTCAACGACGGCAACCTGAGCAGCGCGCTCGCCGAAATCAGCCCGACACGCAACATCGTTGGCGACAACCAGTGGCACTCGTTCGCCCTTCAGCAATGGAGCGCCGGCGGATGGACAGCCCTCAACGGCGCACTCTTCATGGACGGCGCCGATACCGGCATTGCCATGTCCAACAAGCCCGCCGACCGCATGCACCTCAACGGCTTCGCGCGGAACATGTCCACCTCGTGGGCCGGCGATTTCGTCTGGCTTGCCTTCTTCGACAAGAAGCTGACCGCCGCAGAGATTTCGGGCCTGCACGCCAGCATCGGCGCCGGAAACGCCTTTGCGCTCGTCACTGGAAGTGGCGCCGTCGCCACCCCGCCCGCCGGCACCGTCACGATCAGTGCGGTCACACCGACCACCACCACCGTAACGGTTGCCTACAGTTACAGCGCCACCGATGCCACAGGCTACGAATTTCGTCTGAACGGCGGCACGGCAAGCGCCCTTGGCCCCTCCCCCGCCACACTCTCCGGCCTTGTGGCGGGCACCAGCTACAGCCTCGAGATTCGTGCAACGAACGCTTCCGGCGCCGGAGCCTGGTCGGCGATCCGTAGTTTCACGACAGCCACCACACCGCCGGCCGACACCACTGCGCCCACACTGGGCGGCACCATCACCATCAGTGCGCTTGGCGCCACCGGCTACACCGCCACATGGCCAGCCGCGACCGACAACGTCGCCGTCACCGGCTACGAATATCGGCTCAACGCCGCCGCCACCTGGACAACCACTGGCACCGCGACGACGGCCAGCATCTCCGGCCGGACGCCCGGCACAACCGACACGCTTGAGGTACGAGCATTAGATGCGGCCGGTAATCGCTCAGCAGCCATCTCCAGGACGGTCACGCTCGCTGCCGCGACAGCCGGCGCACGGCTTGCCGTCGCAGATCCGCTCAAGAACAACGCCGGCGCCGTTCACGCCAACCTGACCGGCGTCATTGCCACCGTGCTGCGCGCATCGGACTTGGCCGCAGTTGCCACAGTCAGCGGCCTGACCACAAACAGCAGCGGCGTCCTCGCCAGCATCAGCCACGCCTCTATTGTCGCCGGCACGCAATATCACCTCGCACTCAAGACCGCAGGAGGCGGCGTCGGCATCACCGGCCCGATCACCGCATCATGAGCATCCGCATCGACACCAATCCGCTGATTGCCGGAGCAGTCGTCGTTGGCTCGCCAGGCCTGGGCGTGATCGCCGAAAACATTCCATCGAGCGGGGATAACGGCCCTTCCATCCTGTACAACGACATCGCGCTCCCCGCCGACGCCGGCAAGGAAATCCGCGCCTACATGACAACCTGGCCCAGCGGCGGGACCCTCGATATCGGCGAAGACGGCAGCTTCACCTACTCCGGCGTCTCCAGCACCTTCCGCTACCAGTTGTACGTCGACGGCGTGGCTGTCGGAACTCCCGCGACCGTGACGCTGACTATCGGGAGCGAGACTTCCGTCCTGCCGGGCTATCCCAACCCTTCTGACGTCCGGGCTGGCGTGGTCTATGGGCCAAACAGCGAGTACATCGGCACGCTATCGGTCTGATGGTTGATTGACATCGCAATTTGTAGACGTTGAATGATCATTAGGGCTTGGCAAAACGATTATCGATGTCTATAATGCGCAGCTTGTCGGGGCGTAGCGCAGCCTGGTAGCGCACTTGCATGGGGTGCAAGGGGTCGCGAGTTCGAATCCCGCCGCCCCGACCAAAAGAATCAAGCAGTTAGGCCAGTCTTCGGACTGGCCTTTTTGCTTTTGATGATCTGAAGCCGCAGCGCTTACGTTTTGGCTACGGCAAGACGAAGTCTTAGGTCTCTGGTAAGACCGATCCCACCAGTAATCGAGAAAAAACGCGATAGCCCCTGGAAGCGCTGACCGTCAGCACGATTCATTCTGATAAACGCGCGATTTACTCGGGTGCCGTGGCTGTCTTCCTTTCCAACTCAAACCCCAGCTCCAGATTCATTCGCTCGCCTCGACCCTATTCTCCGTAACCCGAACAAGCGCATCCAGCCGCTCCCCTTCTCTTGTGGATGTACGCCAGAACGCGGGCAATGGCTCGCCCCGGTCCTCGGTCCTTGGGCATGCAGCGCCCAACTCGCTCCGTGCCCGTGACCCCACCGCCGAACCGCGCTAATCTCGCCCCTCGTTTCCCCTCGCCCCATCCGTCATGACTTCACCGGCACCCCGCCGCCGCGCCATCGACATCGTCCGCGACGAGCTGCGCCAGCTTGTCACCGTCAAGCCCAGCGACCGGCCCTGGCAGATGCCTTTTGCCGCAGCGCTGGCCAACGGGCTGCCGCTTTTTGTGGGTGCGTTTTTCGGGCATCTGGAATACGGACTGATCTCGTCCCTGGGCGGGTTGGTGTTCCTTTACTTGCCGGATACGCCCATGGCCCACCGCATGGTGTCGCTGATGGCCACGGCCTTCGGGATGATCGCCTGCTACGCCCTGGGGGTGATGAGCCACCTCCTACCGGCGGTGATGACGCCGGTGCTCACCTTTATCGCCATCCTGGTGACGATGGTGTGCCGTTTTTACCGGGTGGGCATCCCGGGCAGCCTGTTCTTCATCATGGCCGCGGCGATCGGCGCCTATTCGCGGGGCGACATCCTGCAAATCCCCCAGAAGGTCGGCCTGATCGCCATGGGCAGCCTGCTGGCCTGCCTGATCGCCTTCTTCTACAGCCTGTTCATCCTCAGCCGGCGCGCGCCCCGGCCGGTCGAGCCGCTGCCGCCTGCCACCTTTGATTTCGTGATCTTCGACTCGCTGGTGATCGGCCTGGCGGTGGGCTTGTCCCTCGCCCTCGCCCAGCTCTTGCAGATGGAAAACGCCTACTGGGTGCCGATCAGCTGTCTTGCGGTGATCCAGGGGATGTCGCTGCGCGCGGTGTGGGAGAAGCAGCTCCATCGCCTGCTCGGCACCGCCATCGGGCTGGTGCTGTCGTGGGCGCTGCTGTCGCTGCCGCTGGAGAAATGGAGCATCGCGGTGACGATCACCCTGCTTGCCTTCATCATCGAGACCGCCGTGGTGCGCCACTACGGCTTTGCCGCGATCTTCATCACCCCGCTCACCCTGCTGCTGGCCGAAGCCGGCAAGCTGGGCCAGCTTGATCCGGGCCTGCTAGTGCAGGCGCGCTTCCTCGATACGCTGCTAGGCTGCGCGGTCGGGCTCGCTGGGGGCGTGTGCCTGCACGACCCACGCATCCGGCGCGCCCTCGGCAATCCCATCCGGCGCCTGCTGGGCATTCGACCCGACTAGCGCGACTGGTAAGATTCGCACCTTGCCGCCGGCACCCGACGCCGGCCACCGAACGACACGCAGCCCCACCCGCTGCCGCAAACCGCGCCACCACCCGACACACCCACCCGTGACCACGCCGACCCCCAGCCCCCGCCGCGGACGCCCGCCCAAGTCAGCCCAGCCTGCCGTCCCCGCCGACGACGACGAAATCAGCCAGCACACCCCGATGATGGTTCAATATCCCGGAATGATTTAAATACCTAGCTATTTCGCGGCTTCCGGGCTCGCGCCACGCGCTCCGGGAAGCCTCCGGGAAGCGCCGAGGCGGCGGCGCTTGGCGGCAAATGGCGAAGCTAAAGGAGAAGACAGCATGCGCGTTGCCACGGCCAAAGGCCTAGAACGTTGGCGGAAAACGGGCGGCGAGCTCGACGCCCAAGGGGCTACCCTTCCGGGAATAAAGCTCGAGCGCTTCCAGCTTTTCGGGGCGAACTTCAACGAGGCCGACCTCGAGGAAGCAAGCTTCGCGGGAATGGAGCTTATTCGCATAAGCTTCGTCGGAGCCAACCTTCGGCGAGCGAAGTTCCCAAAGGCCGCCATGGCCGACGTGGATTTTGCCGGAGCGAAGTTGAAAGGGGCGAAACTCGAAGAGGCGATGTTCAATTTGACCGACTTCTCCGACGCCGACCTTGAGAAGGCGAACCTGCGCCGCAGTCGCTCGGCCGGGGCCCACTTCAACCGGGCCAACTTGGCCGGCGCCGACTTGACCGGAGCCAAAATTCGGGCGATTTTTTCCGGGGCCAACTTTTCCGGAGCGAAGGCCGCGAAGGCGGACTTTTCCGGCTCCGTCCTCGACGACGAGGCCCTGCTCTACCTTGCGAGCCATGGAGCAAAATTCGACGATGAGCAACAAGCCCGGCTAGCCGCCTTGGAGCAAGACGAGATCCTTGCGGCCATCCCGGCGCCGACGGCTAGCAAGACCTCCGGAGGGCTTTGAGGGGGGCCTCGCTGGTCGCACACTGGAACCCATCCATGACAATCGGTTGTAACCAACTCCAGGTCCGGCTACAGTCATCCCCTCAAGAAAAAGGGGAGTCAAAAAATGGCATTCAGTGCAAATTCTGAGGCATTCGCAAGAGCCGCGATGGCGGCGATCAATCCGCCGCTGGCAGACAAATACGCGAACCTCATCAAACTGCTGGCGTTGAACCCGGAAGCGGCGTCAAAAATGCGGGGGAACAACTCTCCGGCAGTCGGCACCGAAGCCTATATTCGGGCGCAAGCCGCCAGCTTTTCATCAAGCCGCGTCCCGCGAGCTCCGGAACCCCCGGCCACCGTTCCGGATGAAATGGTCAGTTTCATCCTGCACAATTACTTCAACGTCCCCGAAGCAAATCTCGAGCGCGCCAAGAACGAGCACCTTCTCTCGATGGGCGCAGAGAATTTGGTAGGCGAGCTCCTGGAGCGCTACTTGGCGAGCGTCATGGAGCCCCGCGGCTGGATTTGGTGCTCGGGATCGACAGTTAAGGCGGTTGATCTCATCAAGCCGCCCGCGGCACCCGGCGGAAAATGGAAGCTGCTTCAAGTGAAAAACCGAGACAATTCCGAGAACTCGTCAAGCTCCGCGATCCGCAACGGAACGGACATCGAGAAATGGTTTCGCACATTCTCGAAGAAGACAGGCTCGAATTGGGGAGCGTTTCCGGACGCGGAAATTCGCCCGCTCGTTTCCGAGGCGGGCTTCCGAAAGTTCGTGAAGGAATATCTCGAAGCCTTAAAGTAGGCCTCAGACTACGGGCGCCAGCCGAGAATCCGCTCGGCGTCCGGCTCCCCGATGCGTTTAGCGCCGCGCTGCAAAACGCAGCCCCATTTGTTCGTGCCCTTCGGAACGAAATCGAGCTTGTCTTTGACGGATCCAACGGGAACCGGGGCGGAGAGCCAGCGCGCATCCGTTAGCGACAGAACAGCGACGGGAGGCTCGGCCAGAGCGTCCGGGCCGTCCGCCTTGTAAGCTTGGCATGCGCGAGCGGAAGCGTCGATCCCGGCGATGGTCGCGGCTGCGACAAAATGCTTCGCTTCTTTTTCCGCTCCGGCGAGATAAACCAGAACACGATCCCCCGCCTTCATTTCTGCTTTGTGGGGCGTGTTTGCGTAAAGCGCCCACTTCCCCGCCTCGAGCCGGCGGCGAGCCATGGTGATCGCGGAGTCAAATCCGCCATCGAAGCGTTCGCACCGATTGACGATCAAAAGAAAGGTCGTCATGCAACCTCCTCCTCGAAGAGCCGCATTTGAGGGGCCGGAGCCTTAACCTTGACGCCCTTCTTCGCCTTCGGCTTTGACAACCCTTCCGGCTTGGCTTTGGCGAGCTTCTTGGCGGGTTTTGGATCCGCCGGGTCGAGCCCGAGTATCTTCCGGGTCGCAGCCTCCCAACTTACCTCATCCGTGCCTTTGTATCGGGAGAATGGGAATCCAGCCGGAGGTTGGACGTCATGGCCGGCCATGTGCGCCAGAATGGCGCGGCCGACCGCCTCGCCGAGACCGCCGGGGACGGCATTGCCAACTTGCCGGTATTGATCGACGAGCTTGCCGCCAAGCTGCCAGTCGTCCGGGAACATTTGGAGGCGCTTGTATTCTTGAATGGACAGAGGCCGGTTCTCGACCGGATGGCAAATATCGGTTGCAGGCATATTCGGCGACGTGACCAACGTGCAGGATGGCTTTTCCCAACTCATTCGGCGAAGGAAGCCGGTCTTTCCGCCGCCGGCGTAGTAGCTTTTTCCGAGGGCTTCTTTTTGAAGCTCCTCGGGAAGATGCTTCCAATATTGGCCCGGGCCGAGCAGCCGATAGTAGCGGAGGCGGTCTTCTGGAAAATTGACGTGATCGCAACCCAGCGCCTCGACGCCTTCGACGGCCTCCCGGAAGGTCTTCCACTTCGGCAAGCCGAAGGATCCGTCTTGGCTATGGGTCGGGTTTAGGTGCGGAAGCTTCGCGCCGTCCCGGGAGCAGATCAGAACGACGCGCTCGCGGATCTGCGGGACGCCGAAATTTGCGGCATTGTAGAGGTTGAAGGAAACCCCATATCCCCCGGCGCGCAGCGTTTGGATGATATGCAGCAACGCCCCTCCCGGCTTCTCCTCGAAGCCGGGAGCCCATTCCTCGCCGCGCTCGGCATGGGGCCGATGCGCCAGAGGGGCCGAAAGCAGGCCGCGGACGTTCTCGATGACCGCATACTTCGGCTTGAGCTCGAGGAGCAGGTCGATGAATTTCAAGAACACGTTGCCGCGCACGTCTTGGAAGCCGCGCCGCGCCCCTGCCGTCGAGAAGGCTTGGCAAGGCGGGCCGCCGACAATAACGTCGATATCGTCGGTCTCCGAAAGGCCTGCGGCCTCCCGGATATCCTGCGCCGAGTATTGCCAGACGTCCCCGAGCAAGGCGAGATCCGGCCGGTTCGTCTCAATCGTCTTGCGGCAATGCTTATCCACCTCGCAAGCAAGGAGGACGTGGATCCCTGCTTTTTCCAAGCCGAGATCCAACCCCATCGCGCCGGAGAAGAAGGATAGAGCCTTCAACTCCGGAAGCGGGCCAGTTCGGCGCGCAGCGTGATCCTTCGGCTCCCCGCCTCCGCTGCTGGCATAAGACTCGAGGGAAGCCGGAGAGACCAGCCATTGCTTGCCGACTTGTCGGCCATCAAGCAAGCAGGAGCGGAGGAGAGAGCGAACGCGCTGCTGCGAGACGCCCAGGCGCTCGGCGGCGTCCTTGACAGAGAGAAATTCCGGGATGTCCATTTGGTATGTTTTAGGTTTCGGTTGCGAAATCAAATCAATACCCGAACTTTAGCGCCCCCCTCTTCCTGCGGCAAGACTTTTCGCCTCGGCGCCGCGCATAACACCTTCCGCTATAGCAGCCAGAGGCGACGCCTTGCCAAGCGATCCCTGCCCGGGCCGTTCGTTTCCAAAAACTTATTCCGTGTCAGCTTCCGTGTCGCCCGTGTCGGGCCGTGTCAGCTTTTGATATTCGTTCAACAATCGGAAACCCTTGCCACTCCTTGCTTTTATCCGTTTGTGTCATACCTACAGCACAAAACGTATATAGGAGGGGGTATGTAAATAGAGAGGCCAAAGGAATAGACATTAAACAAAAAAACAAAATTCGCTCTGCTAGGTAAAAAAACTGCAGCACATGACACAAAATGCCTCAAACCCTTGCCTAGCAATGGTTTCGGCCGTGTCAGGATTTTTTAAAATCCCGACACAGCCAAGGAGAATGATTGCAAATAAGGTGCTTCTTGCCGTTCATCCGTTTTCATATAGAAAAAATTTGACATACGGCTTCGGATTTGTTTAACAAAACATATGGCAAATGAAAACGGAGAAATTATGAAAGCCCAAGACGAATGCAAGGTAAAGAAAAGCCACCAAAGCGTAATTATTGGTTTTCGAATTACGCAAGCGGAA
>JAKLLO010000264.1 GCA_023150095.1 Zoogloea sp.
TGCGCCACGCCGACCACGCGATGTACACCGCCAAGCTGGCCGGCAAGAACCGCTTCAGCCTCTTCGACCCGACCCTCGAATCCCGGGTGCGGGCCAACTTCGGGCTGGTCCGCAAGATCGAGGACGCCCTCGATCGCGGCCAGTTCATCCTCCACTACCAGCCCAAGGTGGATTGCCTCCACGGCCGTGTGGTCGGCCTGGAGGCCCTCATCCGCTGGCAGCACCCGGTGCTCGGGCTGCGCATGCCCGGCGAGTTCCTGCCCCTGATCGAGCACGAAGACGTCATCGTCGGCATCGGCAACTGGGTCATCGCCGAAGCCCTGCGCCAGCAAGCCCGGCTGCGCAGCGCGGGCCACGACCTGAGCATCAGCGTCAACATCGCCGCACGGCAGCTGCTGCGCGGCCAGTTTGCCGACCAGCTCGACGCCATCCTGGCCCGCCACGCCGACGCCGACCCCCACCGCCTCGAGATCGAGATCCTCGAAACCGCCGCCCTCGAGGACGTCGGCGCCGTGAGCCGGCTGATCTCCGACTTCCGGCAGCGCGGCGTGCGCTTCGCCCTCGATGATTTCGGCACCGGCTATTCGTCGCTGGTCCACCTCAAGCACCTGGGCGCCGACGTGCTGAAGATCGACCAGACCTTCGTGCGCGACATGCTCGACGACCCGGGCGACCTGGCCATCGTGCAGGGTGTCATCGGGCTCGCCGACGCCTTTCACCGCGACGTGGTGGCCGAAGGCGTCGAAGACCTGGCCCACGTGCGCACGCTGCTCGGCGCCGGCTGCCACATCATGCAGGGCTACGGCATCTCCCGCCCGCTGCCCGCCGAACACCTGGACCTGTGGCTCGCCAGCTTCGCGCCCGACCCAGGCTGGCAAAGCCCGCCCGGCCTGCTGCCCCACTGACGCCCCGTCGGAGCCCGACCGCCATGGACAAGCCCGCACCCATCGCCTGGAACGACAGCCTCATCACCGGCGTGCCCGAGATCGACGCGCAGCACCAGATCCTCGTCCACACCCTCAACGAGGCCGGCGAAAGGCTGCGCCACGGCGCCAGCGTTGAAGACTACGAGGCCATCACCCACGAACTGCTCAGCTACGCCCTCTACCACTTCGAGACCGAAGAGGCACTGATGCAGGAGTACGGCTACGAACACAGCGACGCCCACGACACCCACCGGCACCAGGCCGAACACCGGGGCTTCACCCATCAGGTGATCGCCGTGCGCGAACAGCTCAAGGCCGGCATCCTGACACCGCCCGAGTCGCTGCTGGCCTTCCTCAACGACTGGCTGCTGCGCCACATCATGCTCACCGACAAGCGCCTCGCCGCCTTCATCCTGGCCCGGCGCAACCGGACGCCGGGCATCGGCTGAGTCTCAGCGCCGGCGCCGGCTCGCGAGCGCCGCCACGGCCGCCACGCCAAGCAGCGCGGGCACCGCCGGCTCGGGCACGTCCCGGGTCAGGAAGCCACGGATCTCTCCGCCACCGAACTGCGTGGTGTGGATGTTCAGATAGGCCCGATCGGCGTTCAGCCCGGCCACCAGGGCCGCCTCCGCCGACGCCGTGCTGCCGCCGTTGGCCGTGATGAAGGCCGGGTTCCAGCTGGTCGCCGCGGTGAGGTCGAACGTGAAGTCATAGGTGCCGGCCGTCACCCCGAGCGGAAAGCCGACAAAATTGGGCACCTGCGTCGCCACCCCGATGGTTCCCGCCTCGGGCACGCTGGTGCAGCAGTGGATGTGCGCTGCGGTGGTGTTGCCCAGCAAACCCGAGAAGCTCGTCTCGAGGCGCATCGTGTGGGCCGTGGTGTCCAGCCAGAGGGTCGCCCAGCCGGTGCCCGGCGAAGCGTTCGGCGGCGCCTCGGCCGCGCCGCTCAAGGCTGTCGAATAACTGATGACCTCCGCCCCCGCCCCCGAAGCCACCAGCAGGGCCGCCACGGCAACGGCGCGGCGAAAGCTTGCGATTTGATCCATGGTCTTCTCCTGGTCTGCGCCACCCGCCCCATTTCCCCCGCCATCGCCCGGCCACGAAAGAAAACGCGAGTCGTTATTGTTTTTAGCACGTCAGGGCGCGCTGCCAAGTTGACCTGCCCGTCAAGCAGGCGCCTGCCTGTGCCGCGGTTACAAACCAACATGGCCTTACATCTCCGCTGCCAACCCAGCCCGGCAGCACCGCGTTGTTCGCAGCAAGGGCCGGCAATCACGCCACCCGGAACGAACAACCCCCGTCCTTTCAAGGAGAATGCAAATGCTGAACAAGATCATCGCCCTCGCCATCGCCGCCGGTTTCGCGTCCGCCTCCTTCGCCCAGGCGCCCGCTGCCGCCCCCATCGCCGCGCCGGCGGTCAAGCCGGCCGCCGCCAGCGCTGCGGTCGAGAAGAAGGTCGAGGCGGTGAAGGCCGACGCCATGAAGGCCGCCGAGCCGGCCAAGGTTGCCGAAGCCGCCAAGCCGGCGGATGCCACCAAGCCCGCCGAAGCCGTCAAGGCCGAACCGGCCAAGCTCGACAAGAAGGCGGCCGCCAAAGTGAAGAAGGCCAAGAAAGCCACCAAACCGGCGGCCGAAGCTGCCGCGAAGCCGGCTGATGCCAAGCCGGCCGAGGCGCCCGCCGCCAAGTAAGCCAGCCGCTTCAAACCACGCCAGCGGGGCGTGTTCCGGGATGCCGGGGCACGCCCCGCTGGCTGTTTACGCCCGCCCCAGCAAGCCCTCAAGCCTCGCCGAACATTCTCCATGACATACATCAAGATTCACGGCGATTAATGTCTGTTTAATGTCGGGATACCTAAAATGGCCCTGAAAAACCTTTTTAGATATTTTTTTGACATTGATTTGCCGCAATCCAGGAGGACGTACCGCGATGAAGATCTCACAACTTGCCCTTGCCATCACTGCCCTCGTCGGCAGCCTGGGCGTCTGGGCCGCGAAGCCCGCCGCCGAGCCCATCAGCCCGATCCAGCCTGCTGTGGTCAAAAACCCCCAGCTGGTCGAACTCGGCAAGAAGCTCTACTACGATCCGCGGCTCTCCAAGTCCGGCGCCATCTCCTGCAACTCCTGCCACAACCTCTCGATGGGCGGTACCGACAACCTCAAGACCTCCATCGGCCACAACTGGCAGAAGGGCCCGATCAACTCGCCGACGGTACTCAACTCCCGTTTCTCCGTCGCCCAGTTCTGGGACGGCCGCGCCAAGGATCTGAAGGAGCAGGCCGGTGGCCCGATCGCCAACCCGGGTGAGATGGCCTTTACCCACGAACTGGCAATCGACGTGCTGAAGTCGATTCCCCAGTACGTCGCCGAGTTCAAGGGCGCCTTCGGCACCGACACGGTCGACATCGGCAAGGTCACCACCGCCATCGCCGCCTTCGAGGAAACCCTGGTCACCCCCGACTCCCGCTTCGACAAGTGGCTGAAGGGTGACAAGAAGGCCCTCAACGAGA
>JAKLLO010000265.1 GCA_023150095.1 Zoogloea sp.
GGATCTTCGCGATCACCTCCTGCGACTCGCCCTGAAACGGCCGGCGCCCACTCAACATCTCGAACAGCACGACGCCGAGCGACCAGATATCCGAGCGGACGTCGATGTCGCGCGCAGCCTTGATCTGCTCGGGGCTCATGTACGCGGGCGAGCCGAGCAGGCCGCCGACGACCGTCGCCATCGACTCCTGCGCCGACAGGTTCTTGCTCACGCCGAAGTCCAGAACCTTCACGACGAGGCCTTCGGTCCCCGGCTCCTGGTGGAGGAAGATGTTCGCGGGCTTCAAATCACGGTGGATGATCGTGGCCGCGTGCGCCGCGGCGAGCGCTCGGGCCACGTCGCGCGCGACCTGCGCGGCGACCGGCACATCTAGCCGGAACTGGCGGTCGAGGAGATCCTTCAAGGTCTCGCCTTGAAGGAGGGGCATCACGAGGAAGGGATCGCCGTTCTCGTCCTGACCCACGTCGAGCACTTCGATGATGTTGCGATGCGACAACATCCCGCACGCCTTCGCTTCGCGCAGCAGCCTGTGCCGAAGATCCGGCGTCGATTTGACGATCAACTTGATCGCGACCTCACGCGACGTGAGCTCGTTGACCGCCGCCCAGACCAGCCCCATCGCGCCTTCCCCGATTTGACGTGTGAGGCGGTACTTTCCTCCGATCAAGCTTCCGGCTGCCATAGGCGGCGAGTCTACCACCGTGCGCGCGCCGATGTGGAGTGGGCGCTTTCAATTTTCAAGCCGTGCTGACCGGGCAAGAACGTGAGGGATCGCAGGGGCAGAAAGCTGCCAGGTTCTGCAAGAGGGTCGCAGTCCGGCAAACCGGCCTGACCGCTTCCTTGCTGCACAGAACAAGAGGCTGGCTGCTATGAAACTCGGACCGGGGCGCTTCCTGGTGGGATCTCCGGGCCGAGCGACGGCGCGTCCTTTGGAACCAAACTTACGTCGAAGCCGAGCCGCTCGATGCGCCGTCGGAGTGCCGCAACCGTTCGCGTTCGATCCTGACGGTCGAGGTAGCTCTCGCCAAGATCCACGTAGTCGAGATCGCGGGAGAGCATCGCGTAGACCGACACAAGGATCTTGTGACCAATGGCGATAGCTGCGCGCTTAATTCCTCGGCGCGCTTTCAGTCGGTGAAACTTGTCCTTCAGGTAGGTGCCTTTGGCGCGGCCCGCCGAATGCCCGGCTTCAGCCAAGGCCGTCTTGAGAGCCACGTTGCCCTTGGCGACCTTTGTTGAGCGGCGCTTTCCCGCACTCTCGTGATTGCCGGGGCAGATGCCAGCCCAGGAGGCCAGGTGCCCAGCACTCTTGAAGACGGTCATGTCGACCCCGATCTCCGCGATGAGCACGGCGGCGATCACATGGCTCACCCCGGGAATCTGCATCAGCCGTCGATGCTGTTTTCGATAGGGGGCGAGCTTTTCGTCGATGCGTGCCTCCATCGCGGCGATATCCCGGTCCGCATCTTCCAGGCGACGTAGCTGAAGACGCAGCATGAAGCGGTGGTACTCCTGGACGCGGCCGTCGAGCGCAAGCGCAAGCTCCGGCAGCTTTTTGCGCAGGAGCCCTTTGGCCATGCCCGCGAGCGTCTCGACGTTCGTCTCACCTTCGGCGATGGCGCGCAGCATGGCCATCCCCGAGGCGCCGAAGACACTGCTCGCCACGCTGGCAAGCTTGATGTTCGCCGTCTCGAGCAGCTTCAGCAGACGATTGCACTCGGCCGTACGGCTTTCGACGAGCTTTCGGCGGTACCGAAGGAACTCGCGCAGCTCGCGTTGCGGTGGGGGTGGCACAAAGCTCGGGCGGATAAGCCCGTGACGAACCAGCTGCGCAATCCACTCGCTGTCCTTTACGTCCGTCTTCCGACCCGGCACCTGCTTGATATGCTGCGCATTGCCCACAATGAGCCGGAAGTGCTCCTCGAGAAGCGCATAGACGGGCTTCCAGTATACGCCTGTGCTCTCCATACCCACGTGCGTGACGCCTTGCTCGTGGAGCCAATCCCGCAGGCCCAAAAGCTCGCGCGTGAAGGTGGAAAATGTGCGGACCTCCTTCCGCACCTTGCCCTTGGAGCCACCCAGGAGCACGCACGCCACGACCGTGCCCTGATGCACGTCCAGACCGCAACACCTCTCAATGATCGCATCCATGCTCGTCCTCCACAGACGGAGAGCGCGGAAGCTCGCTGCGCCACAAGTACTTCAGACACTGCTATACGTCCTTCCTGTTTCCAGGTCCGACACGAGGAGATACCTCCAACGGCGCGGGTCAGTCTCTAACGCGGGGTTGTTACCACCTGCCCGGACGGCGACCTCGAAACGAGCTCCGCTCTCTCCGGCCCTCAGCATGCACGACCGGCCCGCACGTTGCACGTGGCTGCCGGCACGATCGAGTTTCATTCGAGGGGGTGGCCCGCAGGGCCATGGGGTCTCTAATCAAAAGTGCGCCTCAATGGGACCACAGTGCGCGCTGACTACTGCTGCCGTTTCGAGCAGGATGGCAAGCTCTACTTTGATAGCGGGAAGCGTGCAGGGCGGGTCAACCGGGATGTGGCTCCTAACAATCGGCAGCGGGGTCCAAGGGCAACGCTGAAGCCGCGGCGAGGGGAGCGAAGATGGTGAAACTCGATATTTTAACTAAGCGCCGCGCCACACTAGATTGCGTTGTCATGAAGGTGGTTGGCTTTGGCGCGGATCGCATGGCGTCGTTGTGAGCATGGCACACAATACAAGAGGACTGTCGAGGCATTTCCCTGGTAACCTTAGATGTCATGGATGTCGTATCGGTCTGTCCGCTTCCAGTAGACTCGGTTGTTTGGCAGCCAAGGTCATCGAGCTGGGTGCTCACATTTGTCTGCAAGGCCACTTATACGCTGCGCCCGGGTGAGTCCGTACTCGCACAGGAACAGGAGGCACCGCTCTCGAAAGACGAGCACTGGAACGACGACACGGCTCGCAGCATACGCGCACCCTGCGACCTCTTGCCGGTGAAGCCACGACCGGAAGTCATGCTCGTTGGTTCCGCGTTCGCGCCGGGAGGTGCGTCTACGCGCGCAGTTACGGTCAGGCTCATCGTCGGCGACGTGGACAAGTCGATCGATGTGTTCTGCGATCGGGTGTTCACGCTTGATGGGGCGCTGCAAGAGGGGGCGCCTTTCAAGCGGCTGTCCCTCGTGTATGAGCGGGCGTCCGGAGGTCCAGGGACATCGAATCCGGTGGGCATCCGACAAGATGTGCGGGATGCCTACGGCCGTAGAGCGCTGCCGAATCTGCAGCCGGCGGGTATGCACGTGATGGCTCCGGACGATTTTATTGAACCCGTAGGCTTCGGTCCGATTGCCCCGAAGTGGCCAACACGCGCGGAGAAGCTGGGACGGCACGCGGAGGCGTTCCTGCTGGATGAGTGGAGCCGCCATCCGCTGCCCGATG
>JAKLLO010000266.1 GCA_023150095.1 Zoogloea sp.
GGCGATAGCTAAAACCCTTGGTAAAACATTTTTTATTAAGGGTTTTAGCTATCACATCGATGATCTAGCGGCCTGGATCATCGATCTATTGGCGTAGATGAACGATCTAGCGGCGTAGATGCTTCTCACGATAGTTTCCGACATCAATGGGAAGACGCCCATTGAGGATCTATCCTATCGTGATGAAGGTATGAGGCCGTAAAACACGCGGATGGGTCGGCGTTTATGAGATCGACCGGCCCGCAAGCCGGTGTTGCAGGATCGGATGGCTTGGTGGCCGGTTGAGGGAACGGAGCAGGCGAAATGGATGTAGCGGTTGCTGGACGCAAGCAGCGGCTCAACCGATGGGGGGCGCGCAACACACCCGAAACCCGAGAAAGCTGAGCCGGAAGTCGGGGGCGAGCCAGCAGCGGTAGGCGGCGCGGCAGTCGTTGGAGTCGTGGACCCACGAACCGCCACGGACCACCCGCGAGCCGTCGCCCCCATCCGCAAGCCTCTCCGGCTCATCGTACTCGTTGCGGCACCACCCCCAGACATTGCCGGCCATATCGAGCGCACCGCTCGGCGCCTTCCCGTCGGGGTAGAGGCCAACCGGAGATGTGCGGCCCAGATTGCAAGGGCCGATATCACCCCAGGTTTCGTTGATGTTCGCATACCCCGGGCGGTAATCCCCTTCCCAAGGATATTCCCGGCCATCCGTGCCACGCGCTGCCCGCTCCCATTGCTCCTCAGTGGGCAGGCTCACCCGCAAGCCTACCGGTAACATGCCTGCCCGCTTGAACTGTGCATCCAGCCAGCGGCAGAAGGCCGTTGCTTCGTACCACGAGACTCTCTCGCGCGGCGTGTTCGGTTCAGACCAGCCTGCCGGGATCGCCTCGGGCCGAGCTGCCAGCCCGACCCACCATTCATCCTGCGCGTAGCCCCCGGCGTCAACGAAGGCCTGGAACTGGCAGTGGGTGACGGGGTAGCGGGCGATTCGGAACGGCGTGTCGAGGGTGCGCGTCTCACCGCCCTCTCCATATAGAAAATCACCCGCTTCGCAGACGTCCCACACGATGTTCGGCAAGCCATCACGCAGGCCGACGCCGGGGCGATCATCCAGCCCCAGCCGACCCAAAGTCAGCCAGAGCTCTGCACGTGGTTCGGGCGGAAGGTGATGCAGTGCGTGCTCGCAAGCAACGCGCAAAGGCGCCTTGAAATCGTCGATGCGCCAGCCCTTGGCGTGAGCCACTTCCAGACCATCCGCCAATACCAGCGCCGGGGCGGAGTTGGCATCCAAGGCGGTGGGCTCGAAGGATGGCAGGAGGCTGCGCCAGGCGCGGATTGCCTGTTCCGGCGAAGCCCGTTCGGCAATGGCGCAGAACAGGAAGCGCAGGGTGCGACGCCACGCGGGTGTGCCGGCGTAGGTGGCGAGGATGGATTCCGGGGTGTCGGGCAGCTTGCGCAGGCGCTCGGCCGCGAGGAACTCCTGAAAACTGAGGTGATAAAACGCCGCACGCCGGTTGTCGCGGGGCAGCAGCAGGCCGGAATCGGACAGCAGCAGCTCGCGCTTGGCGGAGGCCTCCTCCGCGCCCGATTCGCTGGCCCAATCGTGCTGGGCGAGATCTGCAAGCAGACGGTCAACTTCCTCCACCGTCACCTCCGCCTCGGGCGTTGTCCGGGGCGCACCCGCCTCGCCACGGTGCATTCCCAGCGCGATGGCCGACAGGCGGTTGCGGGCCTGGTCCCGTTCGTTCTCGGTGTTGAAGCGTTTGTAGAGCACCTGCCTCACCACAGCGTCGTACAGGGCATAGAAATCCTGGGGCAGACGCCGGCCTTCGTCGTACTTCACACACAGCGCAGTGAGCAGCATGGGGTTGCTGCGCATCTCGGCCAGATCGTCCCGCTGCGCAAGATGTGTCAGCAGCCCGTCGGCCTTGACCACCGAATTGGCGGGATCGACCGCATCGAACCAGCGCCGCACGAAAAGCTGCATGAGCGGCTCGGGCAGTTCGGCCAGTTCGGCCAGGGGCAAACCCAGCCGACGCTGATCTTCCGCGTCGAGCCCATAGGGCCGGCTGGTGACGATCAGCCAGTTACCGGCGTTGCGCCACGCGGGCAGGGCGTCGGCAAGGCCGGAGAGCAGGTTGCGCCGGGGAAGATCATCGCCCCGGCTTTCGGGCATTTCGTCCACACCGTCGAGGATCAGCAGACAGCGGCCGGCCTTGAGTTCGTCCTTGAACACCTTGGCGCTGAGGTCGCCGGGCCGGGTCTTGTCGAGCCAGCCGGCGAGGCTGGTTTCCAGTTGGGCACGGGTCCACCGGCCGTTACCCGCGAGAAATTCCGGATGGCTGGCCCAGTCCCGCAGGCGGACCAGCAGCGGCAACCGACCGACGAGCTTTTCTGGCAGCGTCTCGGTGAAATCTGCGTCATCGACCGCAATCTGCCGATGGGCGGGAACCCGCCCTTCCGCCACCACGAGCGCCAGCCAGCGGCAGAAGGTGGATTTGCCCGACCCCGCCGCGCCGGGCACGTAGAGCGGGCTACGCCCCAGGTTGTCGAGCAGCAGAAAGGGCCCCTTCTTCAGATTGACGCCCTTGCGGTCGCCCTTCACATCGGCGTTCGTCACTGCCGGCACATAGACGTGACCAAGCCCGACGTTGCGGCTCTCCTTTAGATCGAGCCCGAGGAGCTCCACGCTGTCGCATTCGCGGCGCAACCAGTCGAGATAGGTTTCGCGGATGGCGAGGTGTTCGCGGTGCTGACGGTCCGCGTCCGTCACCTCGGAGCCGCGATCGAGGCGAATCACACCGGCCGATACGAGGCGATCGAGTTCACGGCCGAATTCGAGTTGGACCTTGTCGGCGGTGTCGTACTCGGCCGGAAAGTGCTTGAGTTCGGCAAGCCGATCCTGAAACGTCCACAGGCTTTGGGTCTCTTCACGGCCAGCCCTGGCGGGCGTGGTCCTGAGATAGGTGAAGATCGTCGGTGCCCCGGCCGAACCGCCATCGCCCTTGAAACGCCCGTGAGCCCGCTCGAACTCTTCGGCCGTGTAACGCCCGACCTTCGTCCAGAACAACACCACGAAGATGTCGCAACGATCGATCTCCCGGTTGTACTCGTCCTGACTGCGGGTGGGCGACATGGCAGCGGAGAGGTCTTCCCAGATGTCGAGATGCAGAAACACCCCACGCGGACGCCACTCCTTGTTGCGGCGGTTGATGAATTGCTCGAACGCCTCCCGATCGGGCTTCAGTTCGGCAGATGAGGCAAGAAAGACTCGGATGGTCTGGAGATCGGTAGTCATCGGCGTCGCGTTGAGAGCTGTCCCGAAGATCATATTACAAGGCGGAGAGAACACCGCTCGCCCCGGAGAGGCCGCAGTG
>JAKLLO010000267.1 GCA_023150095.1 Zoogloea sp.
GGATTTCGGCACGATCCGGCGCCCATGCTATAGTCGGCGCTCTTCCCATCGCCCCTCCCCTGCGGAATTCCCGAAGTGACCGCTTTCGATGTACTGATCCTGGGCAGTGGTCTTGCTGGCCAATCGCTCGCCCTGCGCCTCGCCGACAAACTCAAAGTCGCCCTCGTCACCAAGCGCAACCTGGAAGACAGCGCCAGCGCCTGGGCCCAGGGCGGCATCGCTTCGGTGCTCGACCCGAGCGACAGCGCAGAAGCGCACGTCGCCGACACCCACACGGCCGGAGCCGGCCTGTGCTCCGACGAGACAACCCGCTTCGTCGTCGAGAACGGCCCCCGGGCCATCCGCTGGCTCATCGACCACGGCGTCCCCTTCACGCCCGACGCCTCGTCCGCCGTCGGCTACCACCTGACCCGCGAAGGCGGGCACAGCGCGCGCCGGATCATCCATGTCGCCGACGCAACCGGCGCCGCCGTCCAGGCCACCCTAACCGAGCAGGTCAGGGCCCACCCGAACATCGCTGTATACGAGCAGCACATTGCCGTCGACCTCATCATCGGGCGCAAGATCGGCCACCCGGACGAGGGCTGCCTCGGAGCCTACGTCCTCGACATCGCCAACGACGAGGTACGCACCTTCGCCGCCCGCCACACGGTGCTCGCCACCGGTGGCGCAGGCAAGGTCTATCTGTACACCACCAACCCCGACACGGCCACCGGCGACGGGGTCGCGATGGCCTGGCGCGCCGGCTGTCGGGTGGCGAACATGGAGTTCATCCAGTTCCACCCCACCTGCCTGTATCACCCCCAGGCCAAGTCCTTCCTGATCTCCGAGGCGGTCCGCGGCGAAGGCGGCCTGCTCCGTCGCCCCGACGGCAGCCGTTTCATGCCCGAGCACGACCCACGCGAGGAGCTCGCTCCCCGTGACATCGTGGCCCGCGCGATCGACTTCGAGATGAAGAAACACGGTCTCGACTGCGTCTTCCTCGACATCAGCCACAAGCCCGCCGAGCTGCTGCAGTCCCACTTCCCGAACATCCTGGCACGCTGCCTCGAGCTCGGCATCGACATCACGCGCCAGCCGATTCCAGTCGTGCCGGCGGTGCACTTCTCCTGCGGTGGCATCGTCACCGACCTGCGGGCCCGCACCGACGTCGCAGGCCTCCATGCAATCGGCGAAACCGCCTGCACGGGCCTCCACGGCGCCAACCGCCTGGCCAGCAACTCGCTCCTCGAATGCCTGGTGTTCAGCGAGGCCGCGGCAGCCGACATCCTCGCCAACCCACGGGAACTCGCGACCAACCTGCCCCAATGGGACGAGAGCCGCGTGACCGACGCCGACGAATCGATCGTGATCTCCCACAACTGGGACGAACTACGCCGCTTCATGTGGGACTACGTCGGCATCGTGCGCACCAACAAGCGCCTCCAGCGAGCCCAGCACCGGATTCGCCTGCTGGCCCGCGAGATCGACGAGTTCTACAGCAACTTCCGGGTCAGCAACGACCTCATCGAGCTGAGAAACCTCGTCGTGACCGCCGACCTCATCGTGCGCAGCGCCCTTCAGCGCAAGGAAAGCCGCGGCCTCCACTTCAGCCGGGACTACCCCCAGACCCTGCCCAAGGCCCGCGACACGGTTCTGCGCCCCCGCGCATGAACCCGCGGCGGCTCAGCCGCCGCCAACCCCACCCTGCCCGGCCGCCGCAGGCCTGACACGCAGCCGGGCCCAGACCTGCAGGCGCCGCCAGTCCGCGGGCGCCAGCTGATCTTCCACCAGCATCAGCACACCCCGGCGCCGGGCGCCGGGGAAATCGCTCCAGGCCAGCCACAGCACCCGCTCGAGCACCACCGAAGACCCAGCCGGCACAGCCTCCACCTCCCCCTCTCCGGGCAGGTCGAGACGCATATGGCCATCATCCCCCAGGACCAGCACCCGAGGCTCCCGCCGACGGCTCACGACGATGCTTCGGTACAAGGACCAGCACAGCACCGCGGCAAGCACGCCCCCGGCCGCCAGCCCGGGATCAAGGCCGAACAGAAAAGAAGAAGCCGCCGCTAGATGCAGGACCACCAGAAAGATGGGCTGCAGCCGCGACGGCTTGATTTCGACGACGATCATCGCACGGGACCCCGCGCCCCGATCACGTCAGAACTTCTTGAACACCAGCGTACCGTTGGTACCACCAAAGCCGAAGTTGTTCTTGAGGGCAAAGTCGATCTTCATCGGACGGGCGACGTTTGCACAGTAATCCAGATCGCACTCCGGATCCTGCTCGAAGATGTTGATCGTCGGCGGCGACACCTGGTGATGGACCGCCAGCACCGTGAACACCGACTCCAGGCCACCGGCACCACCAAGCAGGTGACCGGTCATCGACTTGGTGGAGTTCACCACCAGCGACTTCGCAACATCGGCGCCGAACGCGAGCTTGATCGCCTCGGTTTCATTCTTGTCACCCAGCGGCGTCGAGGTGCCGTGGGCGTTGAGGTAATGAACCTGATCGGGATTGATGCCTGCGTTCTGCATCGCCGAGACCATGCTGCGACGCGGCCCGTCGGTATCCGGGGCGGTCATGTGGTAGGCGTCGCCGCTCATGCCGAAACCGGACAGCTCGGCGTAGATCCGGGCGCCCCGCTTGACGGCGTGTTCGTACTCCTCGAGGACCAGCACGCCGGCGCCTTCACCGAGGACGAAACCGTCACGGTCCTTGTCCCACGGGCGGCTGGCGGTAGCCGGATCGTCATTGCGGGTCGACAGCGCCTTTGCCGAAGCAAAGCCGCCCACCGCCAGCGGCGTGACCGAAGACTCACTCCCGCCGCAAACCATCACGTCCGCGTCACCGTACTCGATCATGCGGGCGCTGACACCGATCGCATGCAGGCCCGTGGTACAGGCCGTCACCACGGCGATGTTCGGCCCCTTGAGGCCAAGCATGATCGACAGGTTGCCGGAGATCATGTTGATGATCGTGCCGGGAATGAAGAATGGGGAGATCTTGCGGGCACCACCGGCGAGGAAATCGTCGTGGGTGTCCTCGATCATCGGAAGACCACCGATGCCCGAACCGATGTTGACACCGATCCGATGGGCATTGGCTTCATTGACTTCAAGGCCGGAATCACGGAACGCCTGAATGCCCGCAGCAAGCCCGTAATGGATGAACTTATCCATACGGCGCGCCTCCTTCGGGGAAAGATAGGCCGCGACGTCGAAGTTCCTCACTTCGCCGGCGATCTTCACCGGGAAGGAAGATGTATCGAATCGGGTTATCTCGCCGATCCCGGAACGGCCATTGGTAATGGCGTCCCAGGCCTCAGCCACGGTATTGCCGACCGGCGAAATTGCGCCAAGGCCGGTTACGACGACT
>JAKLLO010000268.1 GCA_023150095.1 Zoogloea sp.
AACCCCTTCAACCCGGCCATGGCCGCCTTCTGCCTGATGATCGTCGCCTACCCGGCGCTGATGTCCCAGTGGCCCGCCGCCGGCCAGCTGGATTTCGGCACCCAGCTCAAGCTGATCTTCGGCGGCCTGCGTGAAGTGGACGCCATCACCGGCGCCACCCCGCTCGACGCCCTGCGCACCGCCCTGCGCGGCGCCGCCAACCCGGACTCCCCCTTTCACAACCTGCGCGCCAGCCAGCTCCAGGACGGCCCGGCCTTCGGGCTGCTGGGCGGCAAGGGTGGCGAGTGGGTCGCCCTCGGCTATCTGGTGGGCGGCCTGTGGCTGATCCAGCAGCGCATCATCACCTGGCACATCCCGGCGGCCTTCTGCGGTGCGCTGTTCGTGGTGTCCGGCCTGATGTGGGGCCTGCGCCCCGAAGGCTTCGCCTCTCCGCTGTTCCACCTGGCCTCTGGCGGCGCGATGATCGGCGCCTTTTTCATCCTGACCGACCCGGTCTCCGGCGCCACCACCGCCCGCGGCAAGCTGCTCTTCGCGGCCGGCGCCGCCGTGCTCACCTTCGTGATCCGTGCCTTCGGCGCCTATCCGGATGGCGTCGCCTTCGCCACCCTGCTGATGAACATCCTCGTGCCGATCATCGACATGAAGACCCAAGCCCCGGTGTTCGGCCACAAGAAAGACTGACATGAGCGAGACCACCGCCCTCCGGCTCTCGGCCCGCACCGGCACCATCATGGTGGCCTTCACCGTGGTGTTCACCGCCCTGATGGCCTTCACCTACGGCGCCACCAAGGTCCAGATCGACGCTGCCGCGGCCGACGAGAAGATGAAGCTCATCTCCGAAGTCCTGCCTGCCAGCAGCTTCGACAACGTGCTGCTCGACGACTTCGTCGCCCTCGGCCCCACGCCCGCGCTGGGCCTCGACGAAGGCGGCCGCATCTACCGCGCCCGCAAGGCCGGCGCACCCGCCGGGCTGCTCCTCGAAACCGTCGCCCCCGACGGCTACAGCGGCCGCATCAACCTGATCGTTGCCGTGCGCGCGGATGGCAGCGTCTCCGGCGTGCGTGCCGTCACCCACCGGGAAACCCCGGGCCTCGGCGACTACATCGACCCCAAGAAGGACAAGAACAAGGCCTCCCCCTGGATCGCCCAGTTCGCCGACATCAAGGCCGCCGACCTGCCCGGCTGCAAGGTGAAGAAGGACGGCGGCCAGATTGCCTACCACACCGGCGCCACCATCAGCGCCCGCGCGGTCACCAACGCGGTGGCCCGCGCCGCCCGCTTTGCCGCCGACAACCACGACCGCCTTTTCGCCGCGCAGAACGGCGAGAAGTTTGCCGGCAACCCCTGACGGAGCCCCGCCATGGACCTCCAAGCCTATAAAGACATCGCCTGGAACGGCGTCTGGAAGCAGAACACCGGCGTCGTCCAGATCCTCGGCCTGTGCCCGATCCTCGCCATCAGCACCAACATCGTCAATGCGGTCAGCCTGGGCCTCGCGACCATCGTGGTGATGGCCATGTCCAACCTGGTCATCGCCGCGCTGCGCAATTTCATCCCCTACGAAATCCGCATCCCGGTGTTCATCCTGATCATCGCGGCGCTCGTCACGGTGGTCGATCTGGCCTTCAACGCCTACCTCCACGAGCTCTACCTGGTGCTCGGCATCTTCATTCCGCTGATCGTCACCAACTGCATCGTGCTCGCCCGGGTCGAGGCCTTCGCCGCCAAGAACGAACCCGGCGGCTCGACGGTCGACGGCATCGCGATGGGCATCGGCCTCACCCTCGTGCTGGCCGTGCTGGGCGCTATGCGCGAGGTGATCGGCAGCGGCACCCTGCTCTCCGGCATCGACATGATCTTCCCCGGGCTGCAGCCCATCGTGCTGTTCGGTGATGACTACCCGGGCTTCCTGGTCGCCATCCTGCCGCCGGGCGCCTTCATCGCACTGGGCTGCCTGATCGCCGGCCGCAATTGGATCGAAGCCCGCAAGCTGGCCCGCGCCCACGCCGCAGCCCTTGCGGCCAAGGCCGCCGAGGCCTGACCACGCCATGGCCGACATGCGCCTCACGGCGGTCGCCGAAGCCTTCCGCCGGCTACGGGACGCCAACCCCAACCCGACCACCGAACTCGAATACGCCTCGCCCTTCCAGCTGCTGGTGGCCGTGGTGCTGTCGGCCCAGGCCACCGACAAGGGCGTGAACATCGCCACCCGCAAGCTCTTCGCGGCGGCCCCCACGCCCGAGGCGATGGCGGATCTGGGCGAGAACGGCATCGCCGAATACATCAAGACCATCGGCCTGTTCCGCAACAAGGCCAAGAACACCGCGCAGCTCTCGCGCCTGCTCATCGAGCGTCACGGCGGCGAGGTGCCCAACGATCGCGAAGCCCTCGAAGCCCTGCCCGGCGTCGGCCGCAAGACCGCCAACGTGGTGCTCAACACCATCTTCGGCGAGCCGACGATGGCCGTGGACACCCACATCTTCCGCCTCGCCAACCGCACCGGCCTCGCCCCGGGCAAAGACGTGCTGGAGGTGGAAAAGCGCCTGCTGCGCCGCATCCCCAAGGAATACCTGCGCGACGCCCACCACTGGCTCATCCTCCACGGCCGCTACGTGTGCGTCGCCCGCAAGCCCAAGTGCGACGAGTGCATCATCCGCGACCTCTGCCTCTATAAAGGGAAGTAGGAACTGGGAGGTGGAAAATGGGTAATGGGAAATAGGAAGTGGGACGCAGCCACTTCCCCGGCTCCAACGCCCCACTCCCCACTCCTCATTACCCACTCCCCAATATCCAATACCCAATACCCATTCCCCAAAAAACATGTTCGATCCTTCCCGTGACCAGGCCCGCCAGTTCTTCGTCGATTCCTGGCGCAAGCACCAGAACCGCGAAGTCCTGACCCAGCTCGAGATCATCGCCGCCGACCTCGTCGCCCATCACCCCGAGTACCACGCGCTCATCAACAACCCGGACGGCGTGCAGAAGGATTTCAGCCCCGACGACGGCCAGATCAATCCCTTCCTGCACCTGTCGCTGCATCTGGCGATCGAGGAGCAACTGTCGATCAACCAGCCGCCGGGCATCCGTGAAGCCTTCGAGCACGCCCAGGCCCGCCACGGCGACCGCCACGCGGCGCTCCACGACGTGCTCGAATGCCTTGGCGAAACCATCTGGCGCGCCCAGCGCGACAAGGCGCCCCTCGACGGCAAGGCCTACGTCGAATGCGTCTGGAAGCGCGCCGGCAGCTGAGCCCCGACGCAGCCCGCCACCCGCCCCCGGCCCCGGCCCCGCCGGGGGTTTTCATTTGGGCGCGCCGGATACCGGGCACATCGGCCCGCCCTATGTAAGCCCCCGGCAAACT
>JAKLLO010000269.1 GCA_023150095.1 Zoogloea sp.
ATCCTATGACCGCGCGCACATCTGAACAGGGCCAAATGCCTCGGCCGCGACCGGACCAAGCGGACGGCGGCCGATCACGCGAACTTGCAGGTCAGCCCGCCGTCGACGACCAGGCAATGGCCGGTGACGTATCTCGCCTCGTCGCTCGCCAGGAACAGCGAGGCATGCGCCACGTCCCAGGCGTCGCCCATCTTGCCGGTCGGGCATTGCGCGTCGCGGATGGCGATCATCCTGTCGACGTCGCCCTGGGCGTAGTGCCCCGGCAGGGCGGCGTGCACCATCGGCGTGTTCATGAGGCCCGGCAGCACCGCGTTGCAGCGGATGTTCTTGCGCGCGTACTGCATGGCGACGGCGACGGTCAGCTGGTTGATCGCGGCCTTGGTCGTGTAATAGGTCAGATACGGCACGCCGGTCCAGCGGATCGACGCGACCGACGAGATGTTGACGATCGCGCCGCCGCCCTGGCGCTCCATGTGCGGCAGCACGTGCTTGCAGGTCAGGTAGAAGCTCTTCAGGTTGACGTCGTGCACGCGGTCCCAGTCCTTCTCCTCGGTCTCGACCGGCCCGCCCAGCGACACGATGCCGACGTTGTTGTGCAGCACGTCGATGCGCCCGAAGCAGCCGCGCGCGGCGTTGACCATCTTGCGCACCTGGTCGGACTTGCTGACGTCGGCCTCGAGCGGCTCGGCCTCGCCGCCTTCGCCGCGGATGATGGCGCAGGTCTCCTCGGCCGCCGCGCGGTTGATGTCGACGGCGACGATCCTCGCCCCCTCGCGTGCGAACAGCACCGCCGTCGCCTTGCCGTTGCCCCAGCCCGGCCCGATCGAGCCTGCGCCCACTACGAGCGCGACCTTGTCCTTCAGCCGATCACCCACCTTGTTTCTCCCCGTATGGTCGAGCACCGGCATCGTAGGAGAGCGACCTGTAGCAGACACTCTAACTTGACCGGTCTTCGTAGCAGATGAATTGACCGCTTTTGTGGTTGCTGGGCCTGTGGGGATGTGGGCGGCGTCTTTCGCCGTCCACATATCCACAGGCCGGGCGCGGCGAGCGGCTGGCGTCGCGCCCGATCAGCCTGGCGTTGGCGTCATAGCGGGCCAGGCATCGTGGCCCGTGGAAGACCGCCAAGGTGCCGTCGTAGTACTGGTGCACGCGCACGGTGGCGCGCACGAAGTGATGCCGCAGAGGGGATTCGGGGATCTGCAAGACGAGCCCGTTCCAGCGCACGGTGTTGTCGTTGGCGACCCGGCGATCTTCCTGCACGCACAGGACGTCGCGCCAAGCCTTGGCAGGGGCTCGCACGAAGGCCGTGCCGGCCATCTCAGCGGCGACGGCGAAGCGTTGATTGTGCTCGGCCAGGTAGACCTCGGCAATGTAGCGGTTGGCTTCCGCCATGGTCGTGATGCCGGCCAGGCGCAGCTCTTTCGGCAGGCGATCCTGCAACGTGCGGAACATGCGCTCGCTGCGCCCGCGAGCTTCGGGCGAATAGGCCGCGATGTGCTCGATGCCGAGCTGCGCCAGGGCCCGCCCGACTTGCGTTGGCCGCGTCTTGTCGACCCGTTCACCGGCCTCCGGTGTCACGAAGTAGTGGCTGCCGCGATCGGTGTAGAGCTGGCAGAACAGGCCTTTGCGCGCGATCGTCTCGCTTAAGCCCTGGAACGTCGATGCCGTGCCTTCCTCGGGGGTAAGGAACAGCGAGTACAGCTCGCTGCTGGCATCGTCCATCGTCGCAATCAAATCGAGCAGCTCGCCCGTTTCGAGCCAGTCGTGCCGCGAGCCGTCCTGGTGCAGCATCATTCCCGCCAGCGGCCGGCGCGGGCGCTTCTTGCGGTGCGCCGAGCGCTTGCTGGCCTTCTTCACGGCCCCAGCCGCCTGCAGCGCCAACCGCGTGAACGTGTAGCTCAGCCGGTAACCGTGCCGCTTCACCAGCCGCTCGTGGAAGTGCTTGACCGCGAAGTCGCCGTACATCTCGCGATACAGCGCAACCATCTCTTGCCGCTCCACTTCCTTCACGCGCCGAGCCGACGGCCGCCCAACCCGCCGATCGAGCAGCCCACCGGCCCCTTCCTCGAGCCACCGACCGTGCCAGCGTCGGAACGTGCGCTCGCTCATCCCAAGAATATCCGCAGCTTCCGCTTGGCTCAGATCGCCTCGCTCCCAGCGTCCCAGAACATCCTCAAATTTCATCGTCCTTAGCCCTTGCAGCACTTCTGTCCGGTTCATCCCCGCCACCAACCTGGAGCGATTCAAAAACCGGACAGATCACGTGCTACAAAGACCGGTCAATCGATGTGCTCTCTACAGCGCCCCCGCGAGCCTTGACCTCCCCCGCGCCGCCGCTCAATCTTAGGGTCGAGACCGATCGGGGGGCGCTCGGCGGCGGGGACGTGAACGAAGAACCGCGGACGCTTTCCGGCGCACCGCTTTTTCATTTTTGGGAGGAAATCATGCCCACCGTGAACCTGACGGTGAACGGCAAGGCGGTTTCGGCCAACGTCGAAGCCCGCACCTTGCTGGTCAACCTGCTGCGCGAGCAGCTCGGCCTCACCGGCACGCATGTCGGCTGCGACACCAGCCAGTGCGGCGCCTGCGTCGTGCATGTCGACGGCAAGTCGGTCAAGGCCTGCACGCTGCTGGCCGTCCAGGCGAACGGCAGCAAGGTCACGACCATCGAGGGCCTCGCCAGCGGCGACAAGCTGCACCCGATGCAGGAGGCCTTCCGCGAGCATCACGGCCTGCAATGCGGCTTCTGCACGCCCGGCATGGTGATGAGCGCCGTCTGCCTGGCGCAGAACCATCCGAACCTGACGGAAAAGGACGTGCGCGAGGGCCTCGAGGGCAACCTGTGCCGCTGCACCGGCTACCATAACATCGTGCAGGCCGTGCTGGCCGGCGCGCAGGCGATGCGGAGGTGATGCCATGGCACCGAACGACACCGGCATCGGCGCCTCCGTCCGGCGGCGCGAGGACTATCGCTTCCTGACCGGCCAGGGCACCTACACCGACGACATCAACCGCCCGAACCAGACCTACGCCTGGATCGTCCGCTCGCCGCACGCGCATGCGACGATCAAGTCGGTCGACACCAAGGCGGCGAAAGCCGCGCCCGGCGTGATCGCCGTCTACACGGGCGAGGACTTCAAGGCGATCAACGGCCTGCCCTGCGGCTGGCTCGTCCACAGCCGCGACGGCAAGCCGATGATCGAGCCGAAGCACCCGATCCTGGCGCACGGCAAGGTGCGGCACGTCGGCGACCCGGTCGCCGTGGTGATCGCCGAGACCAAGGCCCAGGCGCGCGACGCGGCGGAGAAGATCGCGATCGACTACGCCGCCCTGCCCGCC
>JAKLLO010000032.1 GCA_023150095.1 Zoogloea sp.
GCGTGGGAGGAATGACCTCTCTCACGCCCTGCCTAAGCATTCCAGGAGCAAAAAACATGGGAATACGACACTACCCCGACGAGGCCCGCATCTACGCGTAGACATGGCGATGGCGCAATCTTTCCTCGATCTCGATCCGATCAGCCATGATCGCCCTGGATCCTACAGGCTGCTACCTGGTCTTTGTATTGACCAAAAACCCGTGCAGCTACTCCACACGCCGCCACCGAGACCTTTCAACTTGGGCGGAGTGTCTCTCATACCAGACATTCAATTGATTCCCCTCATTTGAAAATGCCGGCAATTCGATCATGCTTCTTTACTGCCAGTTCCGGAAATTCAAACCAAGCATTTTCGTTTCGGTTTCAATTTCGCGATGAGAAGCCGGTGTCTATACGCAAGCCCCGGCTGCAACGTGTTTTGCGGATCGCTGCCAACGGGCGGCCGTTGACCGTCTGTATACCCGCCGAATAGTCTGGACTCCAACGACGCATTCGCTTGGCGGGTCATCCACCTGACGATGAAATTGGCATTCGACTGCGTGTCTTTTCAAAGACTGCGTGGAGAATGCGATGGGTCGACTCGAACTCTCGCATGTTCAGATCGCGAATTTGAACATGCTCCTCTTGATCGCCGAATGCGTGAAGCGCGATCACGCGATCGCTTGCAGCCGATTCGGACTCGACGCAGACCAGGCTGAGTTCCTCGCCACGCTGGCTTACCAGGAGATCCTGGTGCTCGTGGCCCATTTGGGTGACGAGTGCCTGTTCCCGCCACGCACCGACCTGATTCAGGTGCTCTCCTGGCCGCCGCAGCTGGCCAACGCGATGCTATTGGCACACCCGCCCCAACCGAGCCGCCCGGTGCGCCCGAGTGAGGCCATGTCGCCCATGTCGCCTGCTTCGCTCCATCCCTGTGGCGAGCCGTTGTCCGAATGAACCACGAGCGCAATCTGCTCCACGCACAGCGGCACATTCGCGCGCTCGCTCTGGCAACCGAATGCGCAGAACTCGGCGCCCGGATCCGCACCATGCAGTTGCTGACGGGCCTCTCGCCCAGCCAGTTGCAGCACCTCTTCCGCCACCCCTTGAGCGGCCCCCGCCGCGGGCGCCACCCGGACTCTCGCGAGTGGTACCACACCGCCAATCTTCTGTGCCGCACCGAAGCCTCCATCGTCGTGGTGCTCTTCAGGCGCCTGGCCGCACGCGGCATCGATCCCCCCAACGCCCTCATCGGCGCCTACCGCCACTATGCCGCCGCTTGCAAGACGGCGCCGCGCATCACCTTCGATCGCGCCTTCGATCTCGTCGCCCACACCACGGGCCGCTGGTTCGTCACGGGCCGCAGCTTCTCGGTGTTCACCTGCCCCGAATGCCAAAGCGAATACCTGACCAGCCTCAGCCTCGCTCCGATGAGCAACCACGAATGCCCCTTCTGCAAGCTGCTCAAGCGCTACACAAAGGATCCGCGCATCCAGGCGAGCTATCCCGTGCGGCCCACGCCACGCGTCGCTCAGATGCTGTGGATCCGCTCGCTCTGGTTCGAGCCCCGCGGCGAGCAGCCAAACGCGAATTCGGCCTGATCTGGCGTCATTTCCCAGTGGGCAGTTGAGGCCGCGCGCCGCACGATGGGCCATCCCATGTCGCGTTCGAGCCCAACCCGATGTCCGCCGATTCGACCAGCCCGCTCTCCGGATACGGAGCGAGCCTCGCAGAATTCCGCTACCCCTCCGTCGATCCCGGCATTCCCGTGTTCGAGGTCGATGCGCTGCTCGACGCGCATCGGGAATTGATCGACCGAATCAAGCTGTGCTTCGGGATGGATCGTGCCAGCTTCGAGCAGTCGGTACGGCCGCTGTTGCAGCGCTATGCAGCCTTCGTTCATCTGTTGCCCTGCACCGCTGACAACTACTTCCACGAGCCCGGCGGCTTGCTACGCATCGGTCTGGAAACCGCGTTCTATGCGCTCCAAGGCACCGATGCCCACATCTTCTCAGGACGCGCCACCATCACCGAGCGGCGCAACCTGGAACCGCGCTGGCGTCAGGCCACCTTCATCGCCGGCTTGTGCTGCGAGCTGCATCGCCCGCTCAGCCACCTCATTGTCACGGATGAGGCGGGCAACGAATGGTCGCCCTACCTCGGCCCTCTGACCGACTGGCTCAAGGCCCATCAGGTCACACGCTATTTCCTCAAATGGCGGCCCAACGCACTCGAAAGCCGCCCTCTGGGTCTGTTCGCACTCCCCCACGTCGTCGCCGCCGACGTGCTGCAAGACCTCGCCAACGGCAACACGCAGATCGTGCCGCACCTGCTCGCCACAATCGCCGGCCTCCCGATCTACCGCGATCACAACGTCCTGGAGACGCTTGTCCGGCGCGCACTGGCCCTCGTCATCGACCGTTTCCTGCTCGCCAGCGCACAGCGCTACGGCAAGCCTCAGCTCGGTTCCCATCTCGAACGCTACCTCGTCGATGCACTGCGCCGCCTCGTCGTGGCCAATGCGAGCTGGACACCGAACGCGGACAAGTCGCGGGTCTGGTACGGCAACGACGGGATGTTCATCATCTGGCCCAGTGCCGCGGACGACGTCCGCAAGCTCCTGGAGGCCGACCAGTTGCCTGGCATCCCGAAGGCCCCGGAAACCATCCTCGAAGTGCTGCTGACCGCCGGGGTGCTCTCGGCGCAAGAGGGCGGCAAGGCAACCTGGCTCATTCATCCGCCGACCGGCAAGACGGCACTCGAAGCCGTCAAACTCAGCGCACCCGGCATCCTGTACGCCGAGTTGGACAAGCTGCCCGAGGCCTTGTCGCTGTCACTGCTGACGCCGCCGCCTCCCGCCGGGCCATCGGCATCGCCCGCCTCGACCGCAAGCTCCCCGCAGGTTTCCCCAACGGCGGCCCGACGCCGCATCCGCACGGCCCCCTCCGACACGGCAGAGACACAAGCCGCCGAACCGCCGCCAGAACAACTGCCGCTCAGCGCCGTGCCGCTCTCGGCTCCGTCCGACCAGGGCACCTCCCCAGCAACCAGCGACCCGACGCCCTCGGATCCCCCCGCACCGGCCGCGCCCCCCGAATCCCCCAAGCTGCTCGCCCCATTGCGCCTGCCCTTGACCGTCCGCGATGCGCTGCAGGACATCGTCGCCACGCTCGGCGGCGCAGAGGAAGGATGGTGGGCCGCATTGCCGGCGCAAGACGGTCTGTTCATTCCGCTCGCGTCGCTGGCCACGCGCAAGCTGACGCCCCCCGCAGCCATACGTGCGATGAACGAGGCGGGAATGCTCGTCACGGCCTCACCCCTGACCCGCTCGTTCCAGGGCCAGGAAGTCGTCGGCATCCTGCTCGCGGCTCGGCACGTGCAGGGCATGCCGCAAGCTGCGGCAAGCGGAGCGCAGTGACATGCTGGCGCGTGCCTATGAAATGCCCTGGCGCCGCGCCTATGAGGCCTACGCAAGCTCAGCCTGGCTCGTGGCACTGGTGGCAACGGTCATTGCATCGGCGCTTTCGCACGTGCCAACGCAAGTGGCCATGCCCCTGGCGCTCACCTGCCTCGCCATGGCGGTGTGGCGAGCGGCACAAGCGGCGCACATCATGGTGTTGCGCGCGGCGCTCACCGGACGGGCGATGCAGGTCATCGGCCCGGTCGAGCAGGAGAAGCTGACCGGGGATCCCGGGCAGGTCTTCCTCGGCTTCGGTTTCGATTGGCTGCCCCAGCATTCGCAGCGCCTGTACGAACTCGCCAAGATCGATTACCGCCGCTACACAGCATCGCCAGCCCTGCTCAATCTCCTCGGGTACAAGGTCACGCCCCAGCCGGACGCCGAGATCGGCCTGCCGTACATCCATGGCGTCGAGCCGCGCGAGCGCGCGCTGTACCGGCCTTTGCAGAACTTCGAGGGGGGCACCCTGTTGGTCGGGACCACCCAGGCCGGCAAGGGCGTCGCGCTGTCGAACCTGGTCACCCAGGCCATCCGTCGCGGCGATGTCGTCATCGTCATCGATCCGAAGAACAGCCGACGCCTGAAACGCGCGGCCATCCGGGCCTGCGAGCGCTACCGCGATGCGGACACCTTCATGGAGTTCCATCCGGCTTTTCCGGAAGCGGGTGTGCGATTGGACTTTGCCTTCAATTGGCAAAAACCCACCGAGCTGGCGTCACGTGTGCAGTCCATCCTGCCACCGGACACCGCGGGTGCTTTTGGCGCCTTCTCCTGGGATGCGGTCAACGTCGTCGTCCAAGGCCTCGTGGATCTCGAAGAGCGCCCGAGCCTGGCCAAGCTGACCCGCTACATCGAAGGGGGCATCGAGCCCGTGCTGGAGCAGTCGCTGCGCCGCTTCTACGAGACCGAGTTCCGGGACGGCTGGCGCGAGCACCCGGAGATGAAGCGTCTGCTCAACGAGGCCCACAAGGGCAACATCAAGCGACCGTCCGAAGCGGCCAGCGCCGACCTGATGGCCTTCGTGGCCTTCTATGAGCACCACGTGCCGCAGAGCCAGCGCAACAAGGTGATCGACTCGCAGGTGCGCGTGTTCAGGCACAACAGGGAGCACTACCAAAAGATCACGGCGAACCTCCTGCCGATCCTGTCGATGCTGACCTCGGGCGATCTGGGCCGCAGCCTGAGCCCGGATCCGTTCGACCCCGCCGACAAGCGGCCGATCATGAACTTCGAGAAGCTGGAGCGCGGCGGCCATGTGCTCTACATGTGCCTGGACTCTCTTCCTGATCCGTCGGTCGCCTCCGCCATCGGCGCCCTCGCGCTGGCCGACCTCGCCGCACGCGCCGGCATGCGCTACAACCTGGGCGGCTACCGCCGTATCTCGCTGTTCGTCGACGAGGTATCGAATGTCATCAACCAGCCCTTGATCGAGATCCTGAACAAGGGGGCCGAGGGTGGCATCTTCACCACCTGCGCCATGCAGACGCTGGCCGACCTGGCCAAGCGTCTGGGCAGCGAAGACGCTGCCCGCATGGCGCTCGGCAACCTCAACAACCTCATCGCCCTGCGCTCGAAGGACCGGCCGACGCAGGACTTCGTCGTCGAGACCTTCGGCAAGACGGCCATCCATTCCCTGCGCGTCGGTATGGGTCACGGCGCCGACGCGCACCTCGGTGACTTCTCGGCCAACTACTCAGCGCAGATCAGCGAAACCTTCGAGGAAATGATCCCGGCCGACGTGCTCGGCAAGCTGCCCAACCTGCAGTACTTCGCCTCGGTCTCGGGCGGGCGCATCATCAAGGGCCGCTTTCCGATCCTCGACACGGAAACGCCCTTCCCGGAGCCGCTCCAGCGGCTGGCGGCATGATCCGCGTCATCTCGATCGCGGCGCTGACCCTGCTGCTCATCTTCGTGCTGTACCTGCCGGCCGCGAATCCGCCCGAGCGGTTCATGGCCCAGATCCGCAACGAACACGGGCTCAATACGGCGTTCTGGGGCGAGGCCCGGGCCGAAGGCATCCTGGAACGCACCCTGGCGATGAACCAGGCTCTGAGCGGCGCCAGTCCAGTGCCGAACGCCACGCAGGCGCCACACACCGACCGCATGGCCGAAGCCGTCACCCAGGAAATGGAGCGCGTAAACCAACGCTTCTTCGGCAACGCCTATTTCCGCTCGATCGACGCCCTCCTGTTGCTCGCCACCTTTCGCCTGGCCGCGCTGGTCGAATGGCTGCCCGTACAGGCGTTCGTGATCCTGGCACTGGTGATCGACGGCCTGATCGTCCGCATCCTGCGCTCCAAGGAATTCAAACCGCATGACCCGGAATGGTTTGCGCTGCATGCCAGCGCGTTCGTGCTGCTCGCCTGTGGCAGCGTCGTGGCCTTCCTCGTACCGCTCACCATCGCGCCGCCCCTGTTGGCGCTCGTGCCGGTCGTCGGCACGCTCTTTCTGAGCCGCGTCATCGCGAACTTCCACCGGCAAGGTTGAGTGCGGTGCAGTCGAGCAATCCCGCGCGCAACATCGGCTGCTCTTGCCCCGACACCCGGAATGCGTCCCTCGGACTACGAACTCAAATCGAAACCCGACATCAGCGCAATATCCGGTCGAGCTGTGGGCGCAAAGCTGGAAACCGCTGTCCCAAGGCCACCACCGTCTCCGCCTGCAAGCGGAGCAACTCCGCGATGTCTTCAGCGACCTCCCTCACCCCGGCCGTCAGGTGAATATCGACGATGTCTCTGCTCACCCGAGCCTGGCTAGGAATCAGCAGCAGCGACGATTGGCTGACCCAAACAGGTAGTTCGATCAGGTAGGCGGCACCGGCCAGCATCGCCACGTCAGCCAGGACACGATGGTTGCGTGGCACCTGCAAGACGAAGAACTGCTCCAACAGCCAGCGCCATGCCGGTGCATTCAGACAATCCAGCGAGAGCTGCGCTCGCAACGGCATGGCCCGGCCGATCTCGCGAGCGATGTAGGCTGCACCCGCCAAGTGATGGCTGCCCCCGCCGTTACAGACGAACAGCCGACCATCCCAGGCCTGGAGCATGAGGGTGTCCGAGCCAGGCGAATGGATCAGACGCACCTCCCTATGCCGGGTCATGACCGCGAAGCCAGCTTCATCGGCCGACACTTTCAGATACGCCGCATAGTCGCGCCCGAAGTCCTGAACGCTATCGAAAGACCGATCTTCCGATTGGCTGTTGCATATCCCTTCAACTTCGGTGATGTCGAAATCGAAATCGGGAACCCGGATCGTCTCGGCAAGTGCGCCACACGGATTGGTCACACGCGACTGGTTGCCCTGCACTCCCTTGAAGCACCACCCTCCGTACGTTGATTTGTCGATGGAGGGTGAAGTCTGCGCAAGGTGGTCCCACATCACGGTGGATCCCTTGAAGATTCCTGCCCTGCGGCGCAGCGGGAACACCAGGTCCATTTCCCCTTCCAGCCGACGAACGCCCTCAACCAACTTCCGCCATCGCTCCCCCCGAAACCTGGACAGTGGCGTAGGCCAGCGCAGCCATCGGCGCCATAGGGGCCACGCGTCCGCCTGAAGCACGGCCACGGGGAGGTTCTCGTCCTCAATTCGAGCTTGACTGAGCAAGCAATGCTCCATGTTCAACAGCAATTCCCCTGTTTGAGCTATTTCAGAATCATGAGAGACAAGCTTGCCAAGTCTGGCAGGCAATGACAATCATGCTTGGACGCTCGTCAGCCGCAAGCACACCGGGCCGCAAGATTAGGTCCAGTGACGAATTCGCAGTCAAAGCCCCCGAATTCGACCGAGACCCGAGGGAACTGCATCGGTACGCTTCTCCCCATGCCACATCGAGAGGTCACCAGCATGCAACCGGTCACGAACACCCAATCCAGCGAGGCGCAAGCCGGTCAATCGTCTTCGGGCACACCGGAGACTGTCGAGACACGCCTGTGGATCGAGGAACACACGTGGCTGTACGGCGTGCTCAAGAGTCCCTTGAACCAGGCGCCGACCTTTCGCTTTCCCGACCTGATCAGTGCGTGCGTCACGGCCGTGCTGACGCCCCCGGAAGGCTATCGCGCGCTGTTCACCTATCTCGGCACCCAGCTCGTGCTGCGCGACCCCGCCACGGCACGGCGCCGCGAAGCCATGTGGCGCCCCCAATACGAGCAGCTGCAAGACGTGCAACGCTCGCCCGCCAATCAACATCCCAACCCCAAGTTCCAGCTCGACCAGTTGACCACCGCCGCGGTGGCGCTGTGCAGCGAGGCCGACCCCACTGGCGCGTTGGTGCTCAAGTACGCCCGCATGAACATGGCTGAACGCGCCAAGCCCCGTTTGCAGCAAGCGAGCGGCTGACGCCACGTCGCGACCCAACCCGCTCGCTCACCTGCGCACTTACCCGCATACCCCACCCGCCTGAATCACCCCGCCTGCCCGACGCAGGCCGACCCGCTGCCTACCCCGACCGGCCTTCCGGTCCTACCACTCCCTGGTCCTTCCGCCATCGCGGAAGGTGGTCTGGCTGTCGAGAGGTGATTCATGCCCCGCCAACTGCTCGTTGCCGTTTGCCTGCTGTGCGGCGTGTCCGCCAGCGCGCACGCTTGCTGGAATGACATCGCCCAACGCCATGGCATTCCGGCAGATCTTCTCTATGCAGTCGCGAAAGTCGAGTCGAGCCTGGATCCCAAGGCGGTCAACCGTTCGCACTTCCAACGCACGCGGTCGGTCGACATCGGCCTCATGCAGATCAACAGCCGGCATCTGCCCCAGTTGGCCCGCGAGGGCATCACGGAAACTCGTCTGTTCGAGCCCTGCACGAACCTCGATGTCGGCGCACGGTTGCTGGCCGATCTCTTCGCTCGCAAAGGTCTCAGTTGGGACAGCGTCGGCGCCTACAACGCCGCCTGCACCGAACTGAAGGGAGAAGCCTGCACGCAGGCCAGAGCGCGCTACGCGTGGAAGGTGTACCGCCAGTTGCCTGGCAACAGGCCGGCAACACGCCGGTCGCTCACACCTCGCCGGGATGAAGCAAGCCCAGCAGCACGCCCGACGATTCCCTTGCTAGCCGTGCGGGTGGCGCCATGACGATCCGTCAAGCCACCGTCTCCATGCTCTGGTCGCTTCCGATCATGGCCACCTCGCTCATGCTGTCCTCATGCGCGAATCCGGTTGCACGGGCGACACATGCCCCCACCGCGCTTGCGTCCGCCCCCCAGCTTGCGCAGATCGGCTACGGCGCGCAGGCCGACTTCGTTCAGTGCGTTCCACCGCAATGCCCCCTGCGCACACCCAAGACCATCGGCGCCGCCCCGGCCCCCGAAGTGCCGTCGGCAGCAGCCCCAGAGGTTTCGCCTTCATCGCTGGCGGTCAGGCCCGTGGAACCCGCCCCTGAAGCACCCCGCACCAGCATCGGCTCTCCTGTCACCGCGGAACGAATGAGCTGGAGCGTGCCGTTCGCCTTCGGCAGCGCGCAGCTCGGCGCGACCGCCCAGGCCGTCATGCAGAGGGTGATCGACGCGCTGCCAGGCGATTCGCGCGTCACGATCGCCGGCCGCACCGACGACATCGGCCCTGGCGCCGTCAACGACGCGCTGGCTCAGGCGCGTGCCGAAGCGGTGCGCGATCACCTTCTGCGCGCACGCCCGGCGCTGGCGCCGGACATCACGGTGCAGGCGCAGGGCAAGTGCTGCTTCGCCGCTGCCAACGACACGGCAGCCGGGCGCGCCCGCAACCGGCGCGTCGAGGTCGTCGCGGAGCCTGCTGCGTCCCCGCCTTGAGCGGCTGGCACGGCCCTCGTCACGACCTGCATCCCCACCCGCATCTCACCCGTTTTTCCCCCGCTTCGACCCGCGTTCGCAACCCGCTCATCGACCCGCTCCGACCCGTCCGCGCCCCGTCTCTCGACGCTCATTTCAACGGAGGTCTTCCATGAGCACTGCAACGCTTGCGCCGTCCCGCCTGGACGTGCGCCGTCCCCTCGCCTTCCTCACGCTGCTTGCGCTCAGCCTGCTCGGGCTGTTCGCGGCTTTCCCGAGTTATGCCCTCGACCTGGTGGGTTTCACCGGCATCACCGGCCCCCTCACGTCAGCGCTGACGCAGATCTCGGCCCTCGGGCCCGGCATCAAGGCTCTGGTCGGCTTCGTCGGTTTCGTCGTCGCGCTGATCTCGCTGGCTGCGCTGCGCAACTTCGGTCCCGTCTTGTTCTACGTCGGGCTGGCCATCTTCGGTGCCGTGGGCCTCGTGATCGCCGGCGCGATCATGGGCGCGGTCATCTAAGCCGGGCTCGGGTCCAGGGAGTCCGGCATGCGCACCGACACCTACATCCCGCGTCGTCTCGACGACGCCTGGAAGATCGGCTTCTGGGACGTCGATGTCGCGGCGCCCGTCTTGTTCGCCTTCTTCATCGGCTACGTCTCCGGCACCAAGCTGTCCTTCGCCATCAGCATGGCGGTGGGCATCGCGGTGTCGCGCTGGGTCTCGAAGCTGAAGGCGGACAAGCACCCGGCCTTCGCCGTGCACTGGCTGTGGTGGAACCTGCCGAGCACGCCGATGACGGCGCTCGCGGCCACCCCACCCTCCCACATCCGCCGCATGGTCGGCTGAGCCGGGAGGACGCCATGGACTTCGAACGGCTCAATGCCGACCGCAAGGAACTCCAGCGCCGCAACCGCGGCCTGGGCCTGGCGGTCGGCGCCCTCGCTATCGGCCAGATTCTGACGCTGATCGCCCTCCTCAACGTGCTGGGGAGTGAGCGCACGGTGATCGTGCCGCCCACCCTCAATAAGTCCTTCTGGGTCACCGACGAGAAAGCCAGCGGCACCTATCTGGAACAGATGGGCACCTTCATCGCCTGGCTGGTCCTCGACGTCACGCCGGCAACGATCGACTGGAAGAAGGACGTCCTGCTGACCTACATCGAGCCGTCGCAGCACAACGAGCTCAAGTCGCGCCAGGAAGTCGAGGCCGAGCGCCTGAAGCGCATCAACGCCACCACCGCGCTCGCGCTCGAGCAGCTCGTGCCCGACAGCAACGGCCAGAGCGTCGTCATCCGCGGACGCCTGCGCACCCTCGTCAACGGCGTCGAGACCGCCAACGAACCGAAGGCCTACCTGGTCGAGTTCAGCTTCGGTGGCGCGCGCATGCACCTAAAGACCTTCAAGGAGATCCCGTATGCGACCCACTGACCCCCGCACCGGGGCGCTCCGCGTCGCGGTGGCCCTCGCCCTTGCCTTCGGACTGGGCAGCGCGAACGCGCTGCAGGTGATCGACACCCGCGACGGCGCGTCCATCGAGGCCATCCTGTCGATCCAGGAGCCGACCCGCATCCGCATCGAAGGCGCGCCCATCACGGACGTCTTCGGCAACATCTACAGCAGCGGCTGCACAGCGGCGCAGGCGACGACGGCCCTGCCCGCCGGCATGGCGCCCTCGGCAGGCACAGGCCCCCAAGCCGCCTCGCCGATCACACCGGCGATCAACCCGGCCGGCGAGATCGTCATCGAGTGCGACCGCGACAAGGGCGAGATCTACGTCCGCCCGGTCGGCGACGGCAAGAAGCCGATCAACCTTTTCGTCTCGTCGGCCCGCGGCACCTACACGCTGCTGCTACGCCGCGCCGACACGCCGGCCGACACCATCGTCATCCGGGACAAGGCGGCGCTGCAGCGGCGCGCCGACGCCAGCGCGCCGCGCCCCGCGCCGGGCAGCGCCGCGAGCCACGTGCGCAGCCTCAAAGCGCTGCTCGTGGCGATGGCCTCCGAGCGCGCACCCACCGACATCCAGGTCGAGGACATCGGCCAGCCCATCACGCTGTGGCGCGAAGCGCGCTTCACGCTGGAGCGCACCTACCGCGGCCGCGGCCTGGTCGGCGAGCGCTATGTGCTCCAGAACGTGAGCGAGGCGCCCATGGTGCTGACTGAGCAGGAGTTCGACCGCGAGGACGATGAGGCCGGCAGCGTCGTCGGCGTTGCCATCGAGCACCACAACCTGCGGCCGGGCGAACGCACGCTGGTCTTCGTGATCCGCCGGGAGGTGCAGCCATGAGCGGGCACATCCCTCCGGTGCGCGAACGCGCCGGCAACGCGCTGCGCGGCGTGGTTGACAGGCTCTCGCCGCGCCAGCGCCAGTACGGGTTGCTCGGCCTGATCCTCGTCGGTGGCGTCGGCCTGCTGTGGCTGATCCTCTCGCTCACCTCGTCCCCGCCCCATGCGACCGACGCCAAGCGGCAGGATCAGCCTGGCAGCGTCACCAACATCGGCGTCATGCCGCCGGGAACCCAGGTCAACCCGGTCGATCAGTGGGTCGGCACCGCGGGCCGCCGGCTGGCGCAGTACGAGTCGGAGCGCGATGAGCAGAGCCGCCTCAACAAGGAACGCTCGGCCTTCGAACAGCGCACCATGCAGCGCTTCTCGGAGCTGGAGCAGAAGCTCACCTCGGCGAACCAGGCCGCGGCGACGCCCACGCCCCAAGCGCCAACCCCTGCCCCACAAAGCGCACCCCAACCCGCGCCGCAGCCGAGCCCGCAACCGTCGCCGACGACGATGCCGCCGGGAACACCGGACCCGGGCACCTCGCCCGCGCGACCCACCGTACCGGAAGCGCCTCGCATTTCCCGCGTCTCCATCGCGCCGCGCGAACGTGCCACGGACAACGGTCAACCTGCGCCCACCGGCCCCCAGGCGACCGCTGGCACTGCCGATACCGCCAAGGCGAACGAGGCCCGCACAGTCTCGACCTTCCTGCCGGTCAGCTTGACCCGAGGCACGCTGCTCGGCGGACTGGATGCACCCACCGGCGGACAATCGCAGAGCAATCCGCACCCGGTCCTCATTCGCCTTTCCGACAACTCGATCCTGCCCAACCGCATGCGCGGCGAGTACCGCGAGTGCTTCGTGATCGCCGCCGGCTACGGCGACATCAGCAGCGAACGCGCCTACCTGCGCACCGAATCCCTGTCCTGCGTGCGTGCCGACGGCGCCGCGCTCGAGGTGCGCATCCAGGGCACGGTCTACGGCGAGGACGGCAAGGTCGGCCTGCGCGGCAGGTTGGTGACCAAGCAAGGCCAGATGCTCGCCAACGCACTGCTCGCCGGCGTGGTCAGCGGCATCGGCCAGGGCCTGGCCACCTCATCCACCGAGTACAGCACCTCGGCCCTCGGCACCGTGGCCAGCGCCTCCGGCGCCGAAGCCTACCGCGCCGGGCTTGGTACCGGCGTCGGCAAAGCGCTGGACCGCCTCGCCCAGTACTACATCAAGTTGGCCGAGAACACCTTCCCGGTCATCGAGGTGGACGCCGCGCGTGAAGTCGACGTGGTGATCACCAAGGGCGTGCGTATCGACACGCCGATGACGACGGCGACCACCAGCCGCGCCAACACATCCCCCGCCAATCGCTACCTGGAGGTCGCTCATGATCCCGACTACTGAGGGCGGGCACGCAGCGCCGTCCACGCGCCAATCCCAACCCGTATCCCCAACCACGCCCAGGCGCCTCGTTGTCACCGGCGCGCTGCTCGCACTGCTGGTCGCCCCAGGCCTTGCGACGCAGGCCCAGGCCGCACCGGACGAGAGCGCCCGCCTGCGCAGCGCGCTTGAGAAGGCCCACCCGGGCACACGATTCACCGACATCGCACCGGCGCCGGTCAAGGGCCTGTACGAGGTATGGATGGACGGCAACGTCGCCTACGTGTTCGCGAGCGAGCCGCGCTACTTAGTCTTCGGCCGGCTGTTCGACACGCAAACGATGCGCGACCTGACCGGGCCGAAGCTCGCGCAGCGTGCTCAGTCGGATCCGGCCAATGCCGCCGCTGCGGCACCGCAACCGATCGCCTTCGACCGCCTGCCGCTGCAGGACGCCATCCGTACCGTGCGCGGCACCGGCGCCCGCAAGCTCGCCGTCGTCAGCGATCCGGCCTGCCCGTACTGCAAGCAGCTCGAAGCGGAGCTCGCCGGCATCGACAACGTCACGATCTACACCTTCCTCGTCCCCTACCTGGGCGAAGCCCGTCCGATCGCCATCTGGTGCGCCGCAAACCGCGAGACCGCCTGGCGCGACTGGATGGCCAAGGGCGATGCCAGCCTGCAGCACACCGGCGCGCCCTGCGCGCACCCGATCGCGCGCAACCTCGCGCTCGCCCGCGGCTTCGGCATGCAGGGCACGCCGACGCTGATCTGGGCCAACGGCGAGCGCACCGAAGGCTTCATCGACCGCGCCGCGATCGAGGCACGCCTCGCCACGACAACGGCAACGACGGGGGGCCGGCCATGAACTCGCGTCTACAGATCGGCGCTCGCCTGCTCCCGCTCGTCGCCGTGCTCGCCCTGAGCGGCTGCATGTCCATGTCGGGGCTGGGTGGCGACTCCAAGTACGCCTGCAAGGCACCGGACGGCGTGACCTGCGATTCGGTTTCAGGCACCTACGCCAACGCGGTGGCAAACAACCTGCCGAGCCTGCGCAAGCGCCAGACCGCCCGCAGCGCCACTCCGGTTGAACGTCAGGTGCCGGCGCCCGCGGTGCCACGCGACGGCCTGCCGGCTGCCGGTGGATCTTCGTCTCAGGAACAAGGTTCGGCGCTGCGCGCGCAGGCCCGCTACCTGCGCCTGTGGGTGAAGCCCTGGGAAGACATCGACGGCGACCTGTACGACCAGGCCCACGTCTACGTCCAGATCGACCAGGGCCGCTGGCTGATCGACCACGTGCAACAGCGCATCCGCGAGGCCTACACCCCCTTGCGCCCGCCGCCGGCGGCGAGCAGCGCCCCGACCACAAACGACAACGCAGCCCGCAGCGACGCAGTGCCCGCCATCGCGCGGCCCTCGGCCTTGCTGCCCGGACTGGGAACAGACAACACCCCGGAGGTGCCGCGATGAAAAGCCATCACGCCGGATGGCGCCCTCTGCAACTGCCTTTCGGGCTGGGCGTCTCGCCCGACAGCCCGGCTGAGCAGTTCGCTGCCTGGCTGCCCTACATGGGCTACCTCGACGCCGAGTGCATCTTCGCCAATCGCGATGGCATGGGCTTCATGTTGGAGCTGATGCCGCAGTCGGGCGCCGATGACCGCATGGCCGAAGTGCTCGTCTCGCTTTATGCCAACTGCCCCGCGGGCACGGGCGTGCAGGTCCATCTGTTTGCGTCGCCGCACATCCGGCCGCAGCTTCGCCGCTACGCCAACCTGCGCGTCGAAGACGAGGATCAGCTCGACAAGGCCCAGCACTGGGGCCGCCCGGCGCGCAACGAGAACCTGTTCCGGGCGCTTGCCCGCCAGCGGGTCGGCCACCTGCTGGCCGGCGCCCAGAAGTCGCTCACCGCCGGCTTTCACTACACGATCCGCGACTTCCGCCTGATGCTCTCGGTGACGCTGCCGAGCGACCCGGAGAACCTGAGCAAGCGTGACGAGTTGTTGGCGCTGCGCGACTCGATGGCCTCCACGCTGCGCTCGGCCTCGCTGCCCAATCGCGTGTGCGACGCGGCCGACCTGATCAACTGGTGCGCGATCTTCACCAACCCGGATCGGCTGTCCAGCACCGACGCACCCGACCTCAACTACGACGACGGGCGCGAGTTGCGCGACCAGATCGTTGATTTCGACACCATCCAGGATCCACACCCGAGCGGCATCAACTTCTGGAAGGAATCCAGTCCCGAAGTCCTCGAAGCGCGCTTCTATTCGATCAAGTCCTTCCCCGAGCGCTTTGCGTTGTGGCAGATGGGCTCGCTGATCGGCGACCTGATGCAGCCGGCGCTGCAGTACAGCGCACCGTTCCTGCTCACGCTGGGCGTTCACGTCCTCGACCCAAACGCGACCAAGCAGGTCGTGACGGCGAACCATGTCCGCGCAACCCAGAACGCCAAATCGAAGATGGCCGACGTCATGCCGGACGTCAAGAAGAAGCTCGACGACTGGACGGCCGCTGCCGATGCGATCGACACCGGCGGGAACCTGGTCAGCATGTACCACCAGCTCGCCATCTTCTCCAGGCCGGAGAAGGCTGCCGCGGCCCATGAAGCGGCCAACGCGATCTGGCGCGGCCGCGGTTTCACCTTGAACGCCGATGCGTACATGCACCGGCAGGCGCTGCTCGCCAGCCTGCCGATGACCCTGACCGAGCGCTTCCACAAGGATCTGGCCAAGATGCGCCGGGTCACGCGCAAGACGATGGCCAACGCCATCCACCTTGCGCCGCTGATCGCCGAGTGGCGCGGCACGCGCACACCCGCGCTGGTCTTCGGCGGCCGGCGCGGGCAGTTGATGACGCTGGACCTGTTCGACAACGACCTGGGCAACTACAACTTCGCCATCATCGGCGCCCCCGGTTCGGGCAAGTCGGTCCTGATGAACGAAATGGCGTGGTCCTACCGCGCCATCGGGGCCAAGGTCTGGATGCTCGACCTCGGTCGCTCCTTCGAGAAGCTCTGCCGCAAGGCGCGCGGCACCTACATCGAGTTCAAGCCCGATGTGGACATCTGCCTCAACCCCTTCTCCATCGTCCAGGACATCAACGAGGACATCGACATGCTCGTGCCGGGCATCTCGAAGATGGCCTCGATGCAGCACTCGCTGGAGGAGGTCCAGTACAAGGCGATCTCTGCGATGGTGCTCAAGCTGTGGCGCCAGTACGGCCAGGATCTGACCATCACCGGCCTGCGCGATGCCTTTCGCACCGGCACGCTCGAAGAACTCGGCGCGATCAACGACCAGCGCATCAAGGATCTCGCGATCATGCTCAACCCCTATGCAAAAGGGGGGCAGTACGAACGCTTCTTCGAGGGCCGCGCCAACGTCGATTTCAGCAACGATTTCATTGTCATTGAGAACGAGGAGTTGAAGCGCCGCCCCGACCTGCACGCGGTCGTGAACATCCTGCTGCTGCATCAAATCACCGGCGAGATGTACCTGACGCGCAATCGCAGGAAGGTACTTTTTATTGACGAGTTGAAGCAGCAATTGGGCGACATCGGCGCCGACGATCCGGTGAAGGCCGCCGTGGTCGAGGAAGCCGCGCGCCGCGCTCGCAAGTACGGCGGAGCGCTGGGCACTGCGACGCAATCGGCCGACGACTACTACGGCTCGGCGCAGATGGAAGCGGCGTTCAACTGCTCCGATTGGGTCTTCCTGTTGCGGCAAAAGCCCGAGTCCATCGAGATGCTGGACCGCAAGGGCCGGCTCACGATGGACGAGCCGAAGAAGCGGCTTCTGAACTCGCTGCGCACGGAAGCCGGTGCTTTCTCGGAGCTCTACATCTCGTCGCCCGTGGGCGAGGGCGTGGCGCGCAACATCCTCGACCCGGCAACCCACCTGCTCTTCTCGAACAAGCTCGAGGACAACGCGCCGATCGACGAACTGCGCGCCCAGGGCTATTCCATCGACGAGGCGATCGCCACGTTGCTGCGCCAGCGGGGGCACGCCCTATGAGCACGTCCGCCCAACCGCCCGAAGAAAGGGGCTCTGCTGCTCCTGGAGAGGATGTCGCGCAGCGACACGCGGGGCGTCCAGTGCCCGCGCGCACCCTCTTCATCGCCAATGCGCTGATCAGCCTGATCGTCGTGGCTGGCGCACTGCTCGCCTACGACCGCCAGGTGATCCGACCCGCACGAACCATCGGCGTCGTCGATCTCGCCGAGGTGTACCGCGCCCGGGAAGACGAGTTCACACGCCGCCTCACGACCGCCCGCTCGGAAGAAGAACGCCAGGCCACGCTGCAGATGGCCCGCACCTTCGCCCAGCGGCTGCCCGTGGCACTGGAAAGCCTGCCCGCCGAGTGCGGCTGCCTGGTGGTCCTCAAGACCTCCGTCGCCGGCCCCTCCCCTTACACGGTCGATCTCACGGCGCGCCTGCGCCAGAAGGTGGAGACGCCATGACCATCCTGCCCCTTCCCGAACTGCATCAGCCCGACCTGCATCAGCCCGACCTGCATCAGCTCGACCTGCATCAGCCCGCGCCACGCCCGCGTGGCATGGCTCGGCTGCGCGATGCCGCAGCGGATTTCCTGCGCCACATGCGCCGGCGCTGGTACCTCTACCTGCCGGTCTTCGCCATCTGGGCGCTGGCCTATCTGCGCCTGTTCTTCGACGCGACGCCCCGGGTGCCGTTGCTGTTCAACTGGACGCCGAGCCTGCCCTACAAGGTCGCGCTCCTGCATCCCGGTCAGCACGCCCTGCGCCGTGGCGACTTCGTCGTCTTCGCGTTCGCCGGTGACGGCGCACGCGACTACCCGGGCCTCGCCGGCCAGCCCTTCTTCAAGATCGTGCGCGGCCTGCCGGGCGACACGATCACCGTGGTCGGACGCGAAGTGCGGATCAACGGCGAGCCGGTCGGCATCGCCAAGACCCATGCCTTCGACCGGCGGCCGCTGGAACCCATCGCCGCCGGCGTCATTCCCCCGGGGTGGTTCTACGTGCAGGGCCTGAGCCTCGATTCGTTCGATTCCCGCTACCGCCAGTCCGGCCTCGTGAAGACCGAACAGGTGATCGGCGTGGTCGATCCGCTCTATTGACGGGAGCAGCCATGGTCCACCGCTCCCGCACCACTCGACTGATCCGCTTCGCGCTGCTCGTGGCGATCGCCGTGCTCTCGGCGCTCATCGCGCTGCTGGCTTTCTCGAGCGCTCACGCCCAGACCAGCCCGGCCCGCGGCGCCATCACCGCCGAGGGCGACATGCCCATGGCCGACTTCCTGGCGCTGCTGCAGCAGATCGCGCCGGCCGCCGCCGAGGGCGCCAAGGTCTATCTCGGCGCCTACCGCCTGCAATGCGGCCGCACCTTGAGCACCGCCGAGCTGCGCCACGCCCTGGCCCGCGAAGGCGGCGATCCGGTGCTGATGGGCTTGATCCGCGCGACCCAACAGCAAGACCTGGCCGCGCGCACCCAGCTCGTGCGCCAGATCCGCTGCCCGGCCGGAGGTGTGCGATGAGACGCATCACTGTGCGCTTCTCGGCCCGCGCAGCGGGGGCTGCGCTGCTCCTGGCCATGTCGTCCGCACGCGCGTTCGACGCCGGCGTGATCGGCCCCACGTACGACATTGCCGAGCCGCACCTGCTCAAGTTCATCGAGCAACGGCTGCGCCAAAAAGAGGCCAGCGGCGAGTTGCGCCGGCTGCAGGAGGAAGCCCGCCATCGCGGCATCGACGCCGTGCGCCATCCCGAGCCAGTCGCGGGCCTGTCCACGACGCAGGCCAAGCGCAGCTTCTATTACGACCCGACCTACACGCTCGAGCGCAACGTGCAGGACAGCCAGGGCCGCTTGATGTTCGCGGCAGGCACCCGCGCCAATCCGCTGGACATCGTCTCGCTGCCTCGGCGCCTGCTGTTCTTCGATGCCCGCGATCCGCGCCAGGACGCCCAGGCCCGCCGACTGATCGTCCAGTACGACGGCCACGTGAAACCGATCCTGACGGGCGGCTCCTACCTCGACCTGATGCAGGCCTGGCAGTTGCCGGTCTATTACGACCAGCTCGGCATGCTGACCAGGCGCCTGGGCATCCGGCAGGTGCCCGCGCTGGTCTCGCAGGAAGGCAAGCGACTGCGCATCGACGAGTTGGAGGTGACACGATGACGTGGCTTCGCCTTCTTCTCGCGCTCCTTGGGGCACTCGCCGCGCTGCCGACCCAGGCCGCCGGCGCGGCCACCTGCGTCGGCCGCTTTCCGAACCCCATCACGGACATCTGCTGGTCGTGCATCCTGCCCCTGTCCATCGGCAGCGTGACGCTCGGCAACATCGGCAGCCAGGAGGACATTCCCAATCCTTCGAGCCCGCTGTGCAGTTGCGGCGTCAATCCGACCATCGGTTTGTCGATCGGATTCTGGGAGCCGGCGCGGCACGTCGAAGCGGTCAGGAAGCCTTTCTGCCTGGTCTCTCTCGGCGGCGTCGACCTCGACCCGGGATTGCCTGCACCCGAAGCCGCTCGCTTCACACGCCCCGAAGGCGATGGCGACGGCGGCAGCTTCTACCAGGCGCACTTCTACATCAACCCGGTGATGTACTGGCTGGAGGTCGTCACCGACTTCCCCTGCCTGGAGAAAGGCTCCTTCGATCTCGCCTACATGACCGAGGTCGATCCGCTCTGGGCGGACGATGAACTCACGCTGATCCTCAACCCGGACGCCGTGTTGTTCGCCAATCCGGTTGCCGTGGCGGCCTGCGCTGCAGACTGCGTGGCGGCCACCGTGGGTTTCGGCATCCGCGAGATGTTCTGGTGCGCCGGATGCCAAGGGGGCATCTATCCGCTGGATGGCCATGTGCCCTACCACCTGGGTGGCGTGCGCACCGCCGCGCTGCTGGCCCAGCGCCTGACCGCCAAGATGCACCGCGAGCTGATCGCCTGGGGCTGGCATGGCACGCCTGGGCTGTGCGGTCCCTACTTCCTGCCGGTCATGGACAAGACCGCCTACAAGACCCAGCTCACCTACCCGATCCCGAACACGGACAAGGAAGGCGGCCGCTGCTGCCAGCCCTTCGGGCGCACCACGATCACTTGGGGAGCGGGCAAGGAATACCCGGTTCGCGGCGAAGACTTCGCTTTCATGCTGTTTCGCAAAAGGAACTGCTGTGTGGGCTACTGAACTTCTCATGGTCCGCCGGCTTTCCGGATTGGGCACCCCCATGGCCGCACTTCTGGCGGCGTTCGTGTGGGTCGCGGCCGCAAAGGCCCAGCCCACACCGACGGTCACCGAAGCGGACATCGAACGCGCACGCCGCGACACGCCCACCGTCACCGAGGAAGACGTCCGCCGCGCACAGCGGCAACACGCGACTCTGCCGCCGCTTCCGACGCCGAACGCCGCGCCACGCATCGACGCCTTGTCCAAGCCGCTGACGCAAGCGCTGCCCGATCTGTCGGCGATCGCGGGCGGCTACGCCGCGGACCCGCCACCGGCCGAAGGGATCGGCTCAGGCCCCGGTCTGCTCGTCTTCGCCAGCCTGGGCATGCCCGAAGCGACGCTGACACGCCTCGTCGATCAAGCAGCGCAGGCCCGCGCCGCCATCGTCCTGCGCGGTCTGGCTGGCGGCTCGCTACGCGACACGGTGGCCAGGGTGCAAAAGCTCATCGGCCCCCGGCAGGTCTCGGTCCAGATCGATCCGCAGGCCTTCGACCGCTACGCGATCAAGCGCGTGCCTGCCTTCGTCCTCGCCCGCAACGGCGAACAGCCACAGGCCTGCGCCAGCGGCACCTGCCCGCCGCCGACCGACTTCGTCAGCACGGCGGGCGACGTGACCCTGGACTACGCGCTCGAACACATGCGTCGCGCGGCGCCGGCCTTCCAACGCGAGGCCGGCGTGTTTCTCGCCCGCCTGAAGCGATAGGGAGGATTGCCATGCGCCGCCTCATCATCTGGTTCACCCTGTTCTGCTTCGTCTCGACGCAGACCTCCGCGCTCGCCCAGTCCAGTGCAGAAGGCACTGCAGCCGGCCAGGCCGCCAACGCCGCCGCGCGCCCCTCAGTCAATTCGACCAGCGCCACCAGCGTCGTGCCCGGCTACACGACCACGCCGCCTGAGTCCGCCTACTACGGCCAGCCCAGCCTCTCCGGTGCAGCGAACAGCCGCCTGGCAGCGTGCGCCGCCACGCCCAACGACCCCAGTTGCCAGGCGCAAACCGGCGCCATGACCTCTGCGAACACGCCGAGGACGCCGGTCTCGGCCTACGACCCTTCGGTGGCCGCCGCACGGAGCATCGCCGCCAATCCCAACAGCGTGCTGGGCAGCCTCGCCAGCTACTACTCCGGGTGCACGACCTCGGATCTCACGACGCTGGCGGGCACCACCTCCAAGATCTGCCAGCGCTACACCGGCATCGGCAACTACTCGACCCGCCGCGATCTGACGGTCGAGGTCGAACTGACACCGAGCTGCAGCGATGGCGCCTGGTTCGCGCATGCACAGGCCAATCGCAACGGCGCCGACTACATGGTGGCCGAAGCGCAGTGCCGCATCCGCGCCGATGGCCTGCAGCACTTCCGCTTCTACGCCGCGGGCGGCCAGGGCGCATGCATTGGCTGGCAGGTGCTCGACCTGCCAACCACGCCCTCATCGCAGGCCGCGTTCGTCACGAACCTGTCGCCGCACTGGCAGGGCTACTGCTGGAGCCCCTTCCAGGTCGTGATGATGCCTGGCTCCGGGTGCATCGACGGCAACTGCGCCTACACCTTCCAGTACGGCACGCCCGTCTATGCGTGCCCCGCCGGCAGCGTGCCGGGGAACACCTTGTCGCTCGGCGATGGGGGCGGCACACTGGGCGGCGCCGACGAGTGCTTCGTCATCAGCCAGCCGGATCCGGACAACGGCTGCACGGCCGGCGGCTCGGCGGTCTACCTCGACGTCGGCATGCGCTGCGCGATGCCGGGAGGATCGGCCACGCTGACCGGCGCCGCGGGATGGACGCTGCCTCTGTCCTTCCGTCAGCCGACCATGGATCAGCATGAGACGGACACCTGGGTGGATCGCAGCGCCACCCTGCCGGCCGGCGGCCGCTGCAGCGTCGCCACGGCCGATCGCTGTGTCGATGGCCCGGGCAGCAAGATCATCGACGGCCGCACCGTGACGCGCGCCTGCTGGTCCTACGAGCGCACGCTGAGCTGCAGCTCGGGCGCGGAAACGAACGAATGCGCGGCGCTCGCCAGCAGCGGGTGCACGCCGGCCGCGAGCACCTGCAAGCAGACCAACGCCGAGACCGGCGCCTGCGAGGTCTACCAGGACACCTACACCTGCCCGGCCCCGGCGCAGACCACGACCTCGGTGTCGAACTGCCCTGCGAACGTGTTCTGCCTGGGCAGCTCCTGCTTCAACACGACCTACACCAACGACGCGGATTTCGCGCGTTCCATGTCGTTCATGGAAGCGGCGCGCGAGGCGGGCGTCTATCTCGACCCCGACAACCTGCGCGTCTTCTCCGGCGAGGCCGGCTCGTGCCGCGACCGCCTGCTGAAGAACTGCTGCCAGTCCGATTCCGCCGGCTCCGGCATGAGCAACCAAAGCATGTTCGGCGTCGGCTCGCGCCTGGTCTTCGACGTGCTCATGAACTCGGAGAACCGCCAGTTCCTTTACCAGGGTATGCAGGCACTGCTGATGAGCGGTGGCTTCTCCGGCACGTTCACGACCTACGGCGTCACCTTCGCCGTGAATGGCGCGGCGCTGCCTGCGGGCTCTTCGGTGCTTTACGCCGGAGACAGCCTGGTGGTCGCCTTCGATCCGTGGTCGCTCGCCATCGCCGTGGTCATCTACATCGTGATGTCGATGATGTCCTGCAACGAAAGCGAGGGCCGCATCGCCATGCAGGAAGGCGCACGGCTGTGCCACACCGTGGGCACCTATTGCTCCTCGTGCATCCGCATTTTCGGGAGCTGCGTCTCGTGCATCGAGCACACGACGGGCAAGTGCTGCTTCAACAGCGTGCTCGCGCGAATCGTCAACGAGCAGGGACGCATGCAGATCGGCAAGGGCTGGGGCAGTGGGGAGAACCCGGACTGCTCGGGCTTCACGATTGACCAGCTGCAGGCCCTCGACTTTTCGGCGATGGACCTCACCGAGTTCTACGCCTCCATCGTGCCCACCCTTCCCAACGTGGGCGCGCTCCAGTCGGGCAACGCCACCCGATCCACCAACTGCTACTACGGACAGGGGCGCTGCCAATGAAAACCTCCACCTTCCTGGCGCTCGGCGCGCTGTGCCTGCCGCTTCTCGTTCATGCCGACGCGCCGGTCCGCACACCGGCCCCCGACGCCCGCCCGGTGATGTTCGCCGCGCTGCGCGCAACAGACGGCAAGGCCTACGGCGTGCTCACCGGCGAGATCGCCGACGCGATCACGCAGCGCTTCAAGGCGACCTCACCGATCTACATCGACGTGTCGACCGAACGGCGGTACGCCCAGCCTGGCTGCGCACGCTTGAAGGTGAGCTTCTGGCAGGACGGCGTGCTGCTTCCCGGCGCCGCCGCGCCGCGCCGCCAGACGGTGGACGTCGGCATCAACTACTGCCTGGACGGCTTGCCGCCCCGCTCGCTGCAATAGGAGCCGCCATGCAACGCCGCACCCTGCTTCGCCTGCTCCTCGCATTCGGCATGTCGACAGTTCTGGCCGTCTCCTCGGCTCATGACGGTAGCGCGACCTATTGGCGCGACGCCTGGCGAGGCTGGCATTTCTATGAGGATCCCTCACCCGACGAGAAGCCGGCCACGCCCCCGGCACCGGCTGCCTCCGCTGCGCCACCGCAACCCGCGGAAAAGGCAAAGGCGGCCCGCGCCCCGGAACTTGAAGACTTCGAACGCCTGCAGAAGACGTTGGAGGAATACCGCAACGTCGCGATCATGCGGCCGACCGAAGCCAACGTTCGGCGCTACATGGAACTCGAAGCGAAGGTGGTGAACCAGGCGTCCACCTTCGCCGACGTGGCGCGTCGCGTGGCCTGGGCCACCCCGGAACTCGACCCGACGCTGCAAGGCCGCCCGGTCAACGCGAAAGCATTGGAGGTCTTCGAGGAGACGCAGCGCACCGACCGCTCGCGCACGGTGGCCCAGTTGGGCAAGGACCACGTCCTGTTCTTCTTCTACCGCTCCGACTGCCCGTACTGCCACGCCTTCGCCCCCGTGCTGGAAGCCTTCCAGGGCCGACACGGCATCCAGGTCGTCGCCATCAGCATCGACGGCGGCCCCATGCCGGGCTTCCCATCGGCCCGCCGCGACAACGGAATCGCGACCGCCCTGCAGGTGTCGCAGGTGCCCGCCGTCTTTCTCGCTCAGCCCTTCAGCGGCCAGATCACGCCCATCGGCTTCGGGATTCTTTCCGAGGCCCAGTTGCTTGAGCGCATTGCCATCGTCAGCAGCCCGGAAGGCGTGGCGATGTTGCCCAGCGCGACGCGCCGCCTGGCGCTGCCATAGGAGAACTCCATGAGCATGAGCACAACCACCCCACTGCGCCGTGTGCTGGCGGCTTCCGTCGCCGCCAGCCTGGTAGCGACCTCACCGACGCTGCGCGCCGGCGATCTCAACGCCGAGGTCAACAACATGTTCAACAACCTGGGGGCCATCGGCAACTACACCGCGCCCGGCGCCTTCAGGGGACAGGCCTACAACACCTACACGGGCGGCAATTTCATGATGCGCTCGCCCAACAAGGTCTACCAGCTCGCGGCGATCCAGTTCCCCAGTGCGAAGGCTGGCTGCGGCGGGATCGACGTCTTCGGGGGCAGCTTCAGCCACATCTCGGCTGAAGAGTTCAAGAACATGCTCAGGAACATCACGGCTGCGTTGCCCGGGATCGCGTTCCAGCTGGCGCTCGAAGCCGTGTCGCCCTTGCTGGGGGGCCTCACCAAGTGGGCCAAGGGCTTGGAGACCTGGATCAACAACGCCCGCATCAACTCCTGCGAAACCGCCAAGGCCATCGTCAGCACCGCGGCCGAATCCGTGGGCTACAGCTCGCAGGAGGCCTGCGCCGATCTGGCGGTCGATCTGGGCATGGAAAGCGACCGCGACGCAGCGCGGCGCCGCTGCGCCAGCGACCGGCCCAGCATCCTGGCTTCCGCGCGCAGCTCCGGCGACGCCAACATCCGCAACAAGGCACCGTTCGTTGGCAACCTCACCTGGAAGGCTTTGCAGAAGACGGGAACCTACCTCGACGACAACGAGCGCGAGCTGATCATGAGCATCGTCGGCACAGTGATCTACTACCCCGAAGAGTCGGGGCGCGATCCCGAGACCATCGCGCCCACGCTGACCTCGATCAGCCAGTTGCTCTACGGCCAGGCAGCGGGCAGCGGCAGCGATGTCGTCCAGCACCTGCTGCGTTGCAACGACTACTCCTCGTGCGACGTGGTGACCGTGAACACGGGCTACAACCACACACCTTTCACCGCGAAGGTCGAAGCGCTGATGCGCTCGATCGCCGAGAAGATCGCTACCCGCACCGCGATCCCGAACAACTCGGCCGAGGTCGGCTTCGTCAACCAGACCACGGAGCCGGTCTACAAGATGCTCTCGATCGGCACGAGCATCCCCGGCTCGGGCCTGGCCGACAGCTTGATCGGGCAGTACCGCGACCTGATCGCCGCGGACTACGCCTACGTGTTCCTGGAGCGCAATCTGCGCTTGGGCCTGGCCGCCCTCGACAAGGACTACACGCTGCAGCAGACCCAGCGCGAGCAAGCACGCGACATTCGCCAACGGGCGCTGACCATGCTTTCCCAGATCGCCCAGGAAAAGAACACCCTCTACCAGAAGGTCGGCTCCGTGCGGGCCGTCTCCGGCCATCTGGAAGAGCTGGAACGCCAACTGCGCTCCAGCATGCCCCAGCACGTCATGGACATGCTCGGGCAGCAAGCTGCCTTCATGGCGCGCTGAGTCTCGGTTGATCGGGGAGAACAGCCATGTGGGAGATTTACGCCTACCAGAACTCGGCCAGCCTGTTCGGGGTCTTCAATGCAGCAGCCGCTATCCATGCTTCGGGCGACTATGCGTCCGCCGTTTCCGCAGTGGCCTTCTGCGGCTTCATTGCCGCCCTCATCGCCTATGCATTTGCACCCGAGAAGCTCCAGGGCTGGAAGTGGCTCGCCACCGTCGTGCTGGTCTTCTCGCTGCTGATCGTTCCCAAGGTGACGGTCGGCATCGTGGACAAGACGGGCAGCGCCCCGGTTCAGGTCGTCGACAACGTGCCCTTCGGGGCGGCCGTGCTCGGCAGCCTCACCAGCACCATTGGCCATACGCTGACGGGCCTGTTCGAGACCGCCTTCCAGGTCATCCCCGGCGCCGGCGCGCTGCCCAGCGAACTCAGCTACGAACGCAATGGGCTGATGTTCGGTAACCGGCTGATCCGAGAAACCGGTGGGGTCGTGTTCCAGGATCCGAACTTCCGCACCGACCTGATCAACTTCATCCACAACTGCACCACCTACGATCTTCTCGACGGAACGATTTCGCCAGCCACGTTCTCCACCTCGGACGATGTCTGGTCCCTGATGGCGCCCCCCAATCCAGCGCGCTTCACGCCGCTCACCAATGCAACCGGAACGACGGTCGACACCTGCACCAACGCCTACGTGAATCTGAGTGGCCGCGTCCCGGCCCAGATCAGCCGCATCCAGGGGCAACTCGCCTTCCGGCTGAATCCCACCTTGCCCAGTACTGCCGCCGCCAGCGTGATCGCCGGTCAGGTCCAGCAGGCTTACATCAAGAACAGCATCGCCTCGGCATCCGCCACTGCGGCGGACATCATTCGCCAGAATGCGATGCTCAACGCCATCGCCGATACCGGCCAGATCGTCGGACAGAAGGTGAACGACCCGGCGGCCATGGTGCTGGCCGTGGGACGTGCCCAGGGAACCGCTCAGCAGAACGCTGCCTGGATCAATGCCGGCAAGATGGCCGAGCAGGCGCTGCCGGTGTTCCGCAACGTGATCGAAGCAGTGACCTATGCGCTCTTCCCGCTCTTTGTTCTCCTGCTCCTGCTGACCAGCGGGCGGGAGACCCTGATGGCCTTCAAAGGCTACGCGGCGATCCTGATCTGGATTCAGCTCTGGCCTCCCCTTTATGCGGTGCTGAACTACATGGCCTCGATCTACGCGGCCTACGACATTGCGGCAGCGGCCGATCTCGGGACGGGCATGAAGGGGCTCACGCTGCAGACCGCGTCCAGCATCTACTCGCGCACGATCTCCGGTGAGGCGGTGGTCGGCTACTTGTCGATCAGCATTCCCGTCATCGCCTGGGCAGCATTGAAGCGCATGGAGAACTTCGGCACGGCCATGGTCGGCGGGCTTTCCGGACTGCAAGCGGTACTGGGATCGTCGACAGGGTCGGCGGCTCTCGGCAACACCAGCCTGGGCAACGTGTCGATGGACCAGATGCGCCTGGCCCCGAACCGCACCTCGGCTTTCATGGGCAGTTGGCAGAATGACCTCTCCGGCGACACCTTCTCGTCGAACGCCCTGACCGGCCGAACCGCCGTCAGCCTGTTGCGCAACCAGGGGTTCGCGTCGCGGGTCGTGTCGATGCGGGTGTCCGAGCAGGATGTGCAGCAAGCTGGCCGGCAGGTCGATGCCGCACGCGGCGAAGCCGTGACGGCAACTACCGAGAGGTCGGCGGCGTTGTCGGAAGTGTTCTCGCGAGGGCTGAGCAAGTTACGCTCGACGCGCAACAGCCAAGGCTCAACATCGAGCAGCTTCGAACAACTCGGCGACACGTTGAACAAAATGGATCAGGTCGTTCAGACCGTGGCGCAAAGTACCGGGCTCAGCCAAGCCCAGGTTGCACGCCTGGCATTCGGCGCTGCGGCCCATGCGGGTCTGGATGGAAAGATCATTGGTGGTCAGATCCGCGCAAGCGGCGACAAGACCTACCAATCCAGTCTTTCTGCCCAAGAGCAGAAGGCACTCAGTAGCTTGACAGGCGAACAGTTGGTTGCCTTCAAGCAGTTTGGCGACCGTGTGTCCAGAGACTCCAGCGTCATCCAGGCAGTGTCGAGCGATGCCAGAGAAGCCCGTGAAATGTCGGCAAGGCTCAGCTCGACGACAGCGCGCTCCGAGCGCGCAGACGCTACTCTTGCTGATCGCACGAGCTTCGCCGAACGCCTCTCGGTTGCCCATGAGAAAGGCGAGACCATTTCCATCGACATCGCCCAGGATCCGCACAACATGGAGATGTTCCTGCGCTATGCCCAAACCTACGGTGGCAACAGCGCTGCGGCCCATGCCTTGATGTCGGCGGAACTGGCTCGGCAATCTCTGCGCCCGAACCGCACACTTCACGATGGGAGCAGCCTACCCACCTCATTCGGCGAAGTGCGTGAACTTCATCAAGAGCAACTGAGGGACACCGCGCTCACTCCCAACATCTCCGCAGCGCACCGTGCCCACCTTCGCGCGACGGCTGGCCATGGAGCTGACCCAAGCCGTCCGCTGCCGCAGAGAACGCAACCGCCTTCACCCGTCAGAGAGGAAGTTCGACAACGAGCGGACCAGCTTCGCGGAGACACCACCGGAAGAAGTAACGAGTTCGACAGGAAGGCCGAGATCGTCAAGACGGACGACGGGACGTTGGAGTCCAAGAAGTCATTGTTAAGACGGTCCACAAAGCAGGTCTACAGCGACGTGGAAGCGACACTCGACAACACCAAAGAACTCGTGGAGAAGCTGATCAAGTCGAAACGGGAACCCTAACGATCCCAGCGACGCAGCGGCGAATCTCCCTTAAACAAGGAACCGGAGGCACCTGAGCCTCCGCTACCCCAGCCTTGTCTCGACCTACATCCACTTCGACCAACACCGGTCAGCGCCGCTGCGAGCGGGGCGGAAATCATGAGGCCGAGTCCCATCATCAATACAGCGACTCCCCACTTATCGTTGGACGCAATGGAGACAAGCAGACCGACCGCCGGCCCCATCGACAGGATCAACAAAAAGAAGCACTTTCTCATATCGACTACCTCCTGATGTCAGCTTATCCGCAGCTGATCAATCTGCAACCGCAGCGGCGTCGAGGGGAACAAGTCTCCAAGCGCAAAGTGCCCGACTCTGATGCGACCACTGAAGCGCCACGCTCAGTCAACTCTGCTCGATCATCAACGAACCGTCGACACCAACAGCCATTGCACTTTTGCACTTCAGGGCACTTTGTTGCGCAATATGAAAAATCATGGATAAATGCTCGGCATTCAGTGCCAGCGCTCAGATGAATATCCTCCCCTCGTCCCATCCACGCAGCCCGTTCGGGTACGCCATCCTTGGCGCATCGCGTTCCCGCGCCTTGACCGACGGGCAGCCCAGGTCATCTGCCAACGCACGAAGCCAAGAACGCTTGCGCTGCGCGAAGTCTCACGGCGGACCTCAATCCACGACAATCACCCAAAGCCAGTGGCTAGCTACAAAAGTGATGGACGCTACGGTCGTGTCCCTGCATGTCATTCCATCTCGCCTCAACTTTGTAGCTAGATCTGTAGCTAGAGCCAAGAATAAGCAGGATCATCTAAAAAACACAAACTATATCAATAGGTTATAAAAACAATGAAACTTGCCACCTGGAACGTCAATTCCCTCAAGGTCCGCCTGCCCCATGTCATCGACTGGCTGGCGGCCAATCAACCTGATGCCCTGTGCCTGCAGGAGCTCAAGTGCGAGAACAAGGCCTTTCCCCTGGCCGAGATCGAGGCCGCCGGCTACCAGGCCGTGTTCAACGGCCAGAAAACCTACAACGGCGTCGCCATCCTCACCCGCAAGCCGCTGGAAGACGTCACCCTCGACATCCCCGGCTTTGCCGACGAGCAGAAACGCATCATCGCCGGCACCCTGGACGGCGTGCGCATCGTGTGCGGCTACTTCCCCAACGGACAGGCTGTCGGGTCCGACAAGTTCGCCTACAAGATGGCCTGGCTCGAGGCCCTCACTGCCTGGCTCAAGGCCGAGCTGCAGGCCACGCCCCGGCTGGTGCTGGCCGGCGACTACAACGTTGCCCCGGAAGACCGCGACGCCCACCCGGACTGGAAGGACGAGATCCACGTGTCGGCCCCCGAGCGGGCCGCCTTCCAGGCCCTGATCGGCCTTGGCCTGAGTGACGCCTTCCGCCTCTTCGAGCAGGAGGAGCGCAGCTTCTCCTGGTGGGACTACCGGATGGGCGCCTTCCGCCGCAACTTCGGCCTGCGCATCGATCACCTGCTGCTGTCGGCCCCGCTGGTGGAGAAGTGTTCGGCCTGTTACACCGACAAGGCACCGCGCAAGCTGGAGCGCCCCTCCGATCACACTCCGGTCGTCGTCGAGCTGACATGAGCAGCGCCCCGGCCGGCGACGCGCTGCTCGCCCTGTACCCCATCCTGACCGAGCTGACCGCCCGGGCGCGCCAGCGCCTGCAGGCCCGGGCCCAGCTCGTGCAGGTGCCGGCCGGCACCACCGTCTTCGACGAACGTCAGGCCTGCCAGGGCTTTCCCTTCGTGATCGCCGGCAGCATCCGGGTGGTCAAGGCCGCCCCCAACGGCCGCGAACTGCCCCTGTACCGGGTGACACCGGGAGAGACCTGCATCATCTCCTCGGCCTGCCTGCTCGGCCAGGCGCCCTACAACGCCCGGGGCGTCACCGAGGCCGACACCACCCTGCTGGTGGTGCCCACTGACGATTTTCAGGCCCTGCTGGGTGAGCAGGCCTTTCGCGATTTCGTCTTCCAGCTGTTCTCCGAGCGCATTGCCGACCTGATGCAGCTGATCGAGGAGGTGGCCTTCCGCAAGCTCGACCAGCGCCTCGCCGCCCTGCTGCTGGGCAAGGGCCAGCGCCTGCACATCACCCACCAGCAGCTCGCCGACGAGCTCGGCAGCGTGCGCGAGATCGTCAGCCGCCTGCTCAAGGGCCTGGCCGAACAAGGCCTGGTAGCCCTGTCCCGGGAGCAGGTGGAGATCCTCGACCCCGCCGGCCTGCGCCGCCTGGCCGGCGCCTGACACCGCCGCCAGCTCTGTAACCAAGGTTACAGACGCCCCCTGGCAGCGGATGCTCCAATACGCCCACCTGAACCAATGTGCCAAGGAGGCGATCATGAAAGCGAACGTGGGCGGTATCGACAAGGTGTTGCGGATTGGCGGCGGCGTGGCCCTGGTGGCCTGGGCAGCCCTGCTGGGCGGCCCCACCTGGGCGTGGATCGGCGTGGTGCCCCTGGCCACCGGCCTGACCGGCTTCTGCCCGGTCTATCCCCTGCTCGGCATGAGCACCTGTCCGATGAAGAAGGACTGATCTCCGCGATCCTTCCCGGACACCTCCCGGCCCGGCCCCTGCAAGGTGCCGGGCCTTTTTCATTGCCGGGCCGCCGCGAGCAGCGCAACGACGGGCGCGGGGGCGCCTGAGCATGCGATCGAGATACACAATTCCACACGCGCAAACAGTTGTGCCATGGGAAATATTAGATACCTTTGTGACAGCCGACTTCTTATCCTCTGCGCTTTCCGTGCCCGCGAGGGCCCAATGCGCAAGAAAGGAAGTTCCATGAAGAAGCTCTCCCTGCTGGCGGTCTCCGCCCTGCTGGCCTGCGGCCAGGCTGCTGCCGATGACATCAAGGCGGACGGCCAGTGGCGTGGCGTGGGTGGCGCAGCCGCTTCGTTCTCCTCCGGCAATGCTCGCAACAGCACCGTGAACATCAATCTGGATGCCGCGCGTATCACCGCCACCGACAAATGGTCAGCGTACGGCCAAGCCCTCTTCGCCCAATCCAAGGACAAGGACGACAACACCAACACCACCGCCAACCTGTGGCGCGCGGGGACCCGTTACGACCACAATCTGAACGCCAACGTGTTCGCCTTCGGTGGGTTGGACCTGGAGCGCGATCAGCTCAAGCACCTCAACCTGCGCGCCGGAGTCAACGGCGGCCTCGGTTACCACCTGATCAAGACGCCCGAAACCACCTGGGATGTGTTCGGCGGTCTGGGCTACAAGGTCGATCGCTATGCCTCCCCCGGCGTGCTCATCGACAACGACCTGCGTCGCACCTACACCACGCCGGAAATGATCCTCGGCGAGGAGTCCACCCACAAGCTGACCGACACCACCAGCTTCAAGCAGCGCCTGGTGGTCTATCCCAACCTGCGTGATACCGGCGAATTCCGCGCCATCTTCGACGCTGGCCTGTCGGTGGCCATGAACAAGACCATGAACCTGACCGTGGGCTTCCAGAACCGCTACGACAGCCTGGCCCAGTCGCCCGCCAAGCAGAACGACACCCTGTTCCTGGCCGGTGTGAACGTGAAGTTCGGCGCCCAGTAAGCTTCGCCGTCGCAGTACCCCAAAGCCGCCGCCGGGCCCTGCCCCGCGGCGGCTTGGTTTTATGGGTTAGCTCCCCTCCACGCTCCAGAAACCCAGCTTGCCCAGGCTTGCCGCCAGGCGCAGGCGGGTGGCGCGCCAGGTGGCCAGGGCGTTGATGCGCTGCTGGGCGGCATCGGCCATGGCGCGCTGGGCCTCCAGCAGCTCCAGGGTGCTGCCGACCCCGGCCTTGTAGCGCCCCTGGGCCACCTCCAGGGATTTGGTGGCATAGCCGAGCAGCTTCTGGGTGCTGTCCAAAGTCTGGGTCTGGGTCTGCAGGGTCTGGTAGGCCTGCCACACCTCCAGCGCCACCTTCTGCTCCACCCCGCGCAGCTCGGCATCGGCCTGCTCGAACTCGGCACGGGCCGCCACCCCCTGGTAGTGGCGGGAGAAGCCGTCGAAGATCGGCACATTGAGCTGCACGCTGACGCTGCGGTCGCTCTGGTCGAGGGCCGGCGTGGCGTTGTCATAGCGCCGGTCGTTGGTGGAGCGGGCGGCATTGAAGCTCACCGAGGGCAGGTAGGCCCGGTCGGCCACGGCGATGCGGGCCTTCGCCGACGCCAGCCGGGCGCGAGCCGAGGCCAGCTCCGGATGGGCCTTCTGGGCCAGTTCCAGCAGTTCGTCCACACCCTTCACAAAGCTCGTATCGGGCAGATGGGCGTCATCGGCATCCACCTTCACCGGCCGCAGGGGCGGCTCGCCGATGCTGACCGCCAGTTGCCCCTGGGCGTTGCGGAGATTGCCCTCGGCCCGCACGCGGGCCAGGATGGCCTGGGCAAAGGCGGTCTGGGTCTGCAGCTTGGAGGTCAGATCCCCCACGCCGGCCGCGTGCCTGGCCTCGGCAGCCAGGAAACTCTGCAGGTTGATGCGCTCCACCTCCTGCGCCACCGCCAGCTCGCCCTGGGCGTTGAGCAGGCCGAAGTAGGCATTGGCCGCATCGAGGAAGATGGTCTGGATGCTCAGGTTCTGGCTGGCGGCTGCGGCCAGCAGGGTCTGGCGGGCGCTATCCACGTTGGCCTCACGCTGGCCGAAGTCGAACAGGTTCCACGCCAGATCCAGCTGGCTGCCCCGGCTGCGGCTGTCGGAGCGGGCAGTGCTGCCGCCCTGGTCCAGGGTCTGGCCAATCCGGCTGCGCGTCAGGCTGCCGTTCAGGGTGGGCAGATAGGCGGCGCGGGCCGCCCCCAGACGCGCTGCGGCCAGGGAGGCGGTGGCCCAGGCCTGGCGCGTGCGCGGGTCCCGGCACAGGGCCCGGCGCACCACCTCCGACAGGCTGATGTCGCCGCCGGCGAAGGGCTCGGGGCAGCGCACCCCGCCGCCCAGCTCCGCATCCAGGGGTAGCTGGCCAGGGGGCGTGAGATCAAGCAGGTCGGCCCGACTGCCCAGGGGATCGAAGGCTGCGGCCGGGCCGCACACCGCCAGCAGGGCGGCCGCTGCGAGCAGGCGCCGCATCAGCCCGCCTCCGCGGTCTGGGCCGTGGCCGCCGCAGCCTGGCGCGCGACCAGCTCGCTCACCGGCATGTCCTCCACCACCTTGCCCCCGTGCAGCATCACCACCCGTTCGGCGCTCAGGATGGTCTCGGGGCGATGGGCGATGATGATGCGAGTCAGGTCGAGGGACTGGATGGCCTGGTTCACGGCCTGCTCGCAGGCCACATCCAGGTGGCTGGTGGCTTCGTCGAGCACCAGGATGCGCGGCTGCTTGTAAAGGGCCCGGGCCAGGAACAGGCGCTGCTTCTGCCCGCCGGAGAGCACCGTGCCCATGTCCCCCACCAGGGTGTGATAGCCCATGGCCATGGCGGCGATCTCCTCGTGGATCTGGGCCAGGCGGGCGCACTCTTCGATGCGGGCCCGGTCAGGCGCCGGGTCGAAGAAGCAGATGTTGTCGGCGATGGAGCCGGCGAACAGGGTGTCGTCCTGCATCACCGTGCCGATCAGCGCCCGGGGCGCCTCGCCGCCGCTGCGGCGCAGGCTGGCCTCGCCGATCAGCACGTCGCCCTCCACCGGCGGGAAGACGCCGAGGATGAGGTTGATGAGGGTCGTCTTGCCGCAGCCCGAGGGGCCGACGAAGGCCACCGACTGGCCCGGCGGGATCTCCAGGTCGATGCCGTCCACCACCCACGGGTCGGTCTCGGCGTAGCGGAAGCGCAGGCCCTGCAGGCGGATCGCCGGCACCGCGGCGGCGGCCTCGAGGCGCGGCGGGGCCTCGGCCTCGGGGCGGGTGAGCACGATGTCGGCGAGGCGCTCGCCCTGCAGGCGCAGCATGCGCAGCTCGAAGAACTTCTCGACCAGCCCGGCGACGCGGCCGTCGAACTGGTCCTTGTAGGCCTTGAAGGCCATCAGCACGCCCACCGTCATCAGCCCGTCGAGGGTCTGCCTGGCCCCCAGCCACAGGATGGCGATGCCGACCAGCCCGAACAGCAGGCCGTTGATCGACTCGAAGGCGATGAACAGGCGCTGGGTGCGCACCCCGGC
>JAKLLO010000033.1 GCA_023150095.1 Zoogloea sp.
TCGCTGAAACCCCTTCAGCGACTGTGTAGCTAAGAGCGTAGCTAACCGCACAACAAAAACGCGAAACCCTCTCCACTATTGGATTTCAAGCCTTCATGAAGATCGCCACCTGGAACGTCAACTCCCTCAAGGTCCGCCTGCCCCACGTGCTCGACTGGCTGGCCGTCAACCAGCCGGACGCCCTGTGCCTTCAAGAGCTCAAGTGCGAGAACAAGGCCTTTCCCCTGGCCGAGATCGAGGCCGCCGGCTATCAGGCCCAGTTCAACGGCCAGAAGACCTACAACGGCGTGGCCATCCTCACCCGCCAGCCGCTGACCGACGTGAGCTTCGACATCCCCGGCTTTGCCGACGAGCAGAAGCGCATCATCGCCGGCACGCTGGATGGCGTGCGTATCGTGTGCGGCTACTTCCCCAACGGGCAGGCTGTCGGCTCCGACAAGTTCGCCTACAAGATGGCCTGGCTCGAAGCCCTCACCGCCTGGCTGCGCGCCGAACTTCTCGCCACGCCCAAGCTGGTGCTGGCCGGCGACTACAACATCGCCCCCGAAGACCGCGACGCCCACCCGGACTGGAAGGACGAGATCCACGTCTCGGTGCCCGAGCGCGACGCCTTCAAGGCGCTGCTGGGGCTTGGCCTCGTCGATGCCTTCCGGCTCTTCGAGCAGCCCGAAAAGAGCTTCTCGTGGTGGGATTACCGGATGATGGCCTTCCGCCGCAATGTCGGGCTGCGCATCGACCACCTGCTGGTGTCGCCGCCGCTGGCCGAGAAATGCACCGCCTGCGTGGTGGACAAGACCCCACGCAAGCTCGAACGCCCCTCGGATCACGCCCCCGTGATCGTCGAGTTCGCCTGAGCCATGAGCACCGACGCCCTGCCGGCCACGCTCCCCGCGCTCTACCCGATCCTCGCCGCGCTGCCCGAGGCCGCCCGCCAGCGCCTGGCCGATCGTGCCCGCAAGATGCAGCTGCCGCCGGGCACGCCGGTGTTCGACGAGCGCCAGTCGTGCCAGGGCTTCCCCTTCGTGATCGACGGCAGCATCCGCGTCGTCAAGGCCGCCCCCAACGGGCGCGAGCTGCCGCTTTACCGGGTCGCCCCGGGCGAAACCTGCGTGATCTCGTCGGCCTGCCTGCTCGGCCACACGCCCTACAACGCCCGCGGCATCACCGAGACCGACACCACCCTGCTGGTGCTGCCCACCGCCGACTTTCAGGCCCTGCTGGCCGAGCCGGCTTTCCGGGATTTCGTGTTCCAGCTGTTCTCCGAGCGCATCGCCGATCTCATGCAGCTGATCGAGGAAGTCGCCTTCCGCAAGCTCGACCAGCGCCTCGCCGCGCTGCTGCTGGGCAAGGGCCAGCGCCTGCACACCACCCACCAGCAGCTCGCCGACGAGCTGGGCAGCGTGCGCGAGATCGTCTCGCGGCTGCTCAAGAACTTCGCCGCCCAGGGCCTCGTCGCCCTCTCGCGGGAGCAGATCGAGATCCTCGATCCGGCCGGCCTGCGCCGGATTGCCGGCGGCTGATCGCGCTGCCCAGCGGCTATGTAACCTTGGTTACAGACGCCCCCATCAGCAAATGCTGAAATACGCCTACTCGACAAACCATTGCGCCAGGAGGCCATCATGAAAACGAACGTGGGCGGTATCGACAAGGTTTTGCGGATTGGCGCCGGTGTGGCGCTGGTGGCCTGGGCGGCCCTCGGCGGCCCGGTGTGGGCGTGGATCGGCGTCGTGCCGCTGGCCACCGGCCTCACCGGCTTCTGCCCGGTGTATCCGCTGCTGGGCATGAACACCTGCCCGATGAAGAAGGACTGAACATCCGCCGGCGGCCCGCGCCGCCCGATGTCGAAACCCGGCTCCGCCCCGTGGCGCAGCCGGGTTTTTTACGACATTTAACGGCAGATGGCGGCGTGTTTTGCAAACTTTTGTCCATCGTGCAGACCTTGCCACAGGGCGACCCGGCGCGCCCTCCTATCCTGCGGCTGTCCCGTTCCGGGCACAACACGCAAGAAAGGATAAGAACGATGAAGAAGATTTCCATGCTGGGCATCGCCTCCCTGCTGGCCTGTGGCAGCGCCTTTGCCGACGCCCCTCCGGCCGATGGCCAGTGGCGCGGCGCGGGTGGCGCCGGCATGTCGATGTCCACCGGCAACGCCCGCAACAGCAGCCTGAACCTGGTGATGGACGCCGCCCGCGTCACCGCCGTGGACAAGCTGTCGGTGTATGGCCAGGCCCTGTTTGCCCAGTCCAAGAAGGATGACGACACCAACACCACCGCCAACATGTGGCGTGCCGGCACCCGTTACGACCACAACCTGAACGAGCGCGTGTTCGGCTTCGGCGGTCTCGACCTGGAACACGACCAGCTCAAGCACCTCACCCTGCGCGGCGTGCTGAGCGGCGGCCTGGGCTACCACGTCATCAAGAACGCCGACACCACCTGGGACGTCTTCGGCGGTGTGGCCTACAAGATGGACCGCTACATGTCCCCCGGCGTGATCATCGACAACGACAGCCGCCGCACCTACAGCAGCCCCGAGCTGATCCTCGGCGAGGAATCCACCCACCGCCTCACCGAGACCACCAGCTTCCGCCAGCGTCTGGTGCTGTTCCCCAACCTGCGTGACACCGGCGAATACCGCGCGATCTTCGACGCCGGCCTGGCCGTTGCCATGAACAAGACGATGAACCTGACGCTCAGCTTCCAGGACCGCTACGACAGCCTCGCCACGTCGCCGGCCAAGCAGAACGACACCCTGTTCATCGCCGGCGTGAACGTGAAGTTCGGCGCCCAGTAAGCTCTGCCCCGCGTGCTGCCCGTCCGGGCGGCACGCACCTTCGCGCCGTCAGCGTACGCTCCAGAATCCGATCCGCCCCAGGCTCGCCGCCAGCCGCAGCCGCGTCGCCCGCCAGGTGGCCAGGGTGTTGATGCGCTGCTGGGCTGCATCGGCCATCGCCCGCTGGGCTTCCAGCAACTCCAGCGTGGACCCCACGCCCGCCTTGAAGCGCCCCTGGGCCACCTCCAGCGACTTGGTGGCGTAGCCGAGCAGCTTCTCGGTGCTTCCCAGCGCCTGGGTCTCGCTCTGCAGGCCCTGCCAGGCCTGCCACACCTCCAGCGCCACCTTCTGTTCGACGCTCTGCAGATCGGCCGACGCCAGATCGAATTCCGCCTTTGCGGCGCGGGTCTGGTAATGCCGCGAGAAGCCGTCGAACACCGGCACCGTGAGCTGCAAGGCCACGCTGCTGTCGCGCTGGGCGAGGTCGGGCAGGTCGGCGCTGTAGTCGCGCCCGGTGCGGCTGCGGCTCGCCGCCACGCTGAAGGTCGGCAGGTAGGCCCGCTCGGCCACCGCGATGCGCGACCGGGCGGCCGCCAGCCGGGCCCGCGCCGCGGCGAGCTCGGGGTGGGTGGCCTGGGCCAGCTCGAGCATCTCGCCGACACCCTTCACGAAGTCGGTGTCCGGCAGGCGCGCGTCGTCCGCATCCACCGCCAGCGGGCGATCCGGCGATTCGCCGATCGCCACCGCCAGCCGCCCGCGGGCGTTGGCCAGCGCGCCTTCGGCCCGCACCCGGGCCAGCACGGCCTGGGCGAAGGCGGTCTGGGTCTGCAGCTTGGAGGTGAGGTCGCCCACCCCGGCGGCGTGCTTGGCCTCGGCCGACATGAAGCTCTGCAGGTTGATGCGCTCCACCTCCTGGGCCACGGCCAACTCGCCCTGGGCGCTGAGGAGCGCGAAGTAGGCGTTGGCGGCGTCAAGGAAGACCGTCTGCACACCCAGGTTCTGGCTGGCGACGGCGGCCAGCAGGGTCTGGCGGGCGTTCTCCACGTTGGCCTCGCGCTGACCGAAATCGAACAGGTTCCAGGCCAGCTCGAACTGGCTGACCCGGCTCGACCCATCGTTGCGGGCGGTCGTGCCACCCTGGCCGATGGTCTGGCCGATCTTCGCCTGGGAGAGCGTTGCGTTGATGGTTGGCAGATAAGCGGCCCGCGCCGCGCCCAGCCGGGCCGCCTGCAGCTGGCTCTCGGCCCACGCCGCGCGGGTGCGCGGATCGCGGCACAGGGCGCGCTTGACCACCTCGGCGAGGCTGATCGTGCCGCCCGCCACCGGCGCCGGCAGCGGACCCGGACAGGCCGGGCCGCCCACCGCGCCGGCATCCAGTGGCAGCTGGCCCGGCGGTGGCAGGCCGGCCAGATCGCGTCCGCTCAGCAGCGGATCGAAGGCGGCAGCACTACCCCACGCGGCAGCCAGCATCAGGGCCAGGGCGAGTCGGCGCATCACGACGTCTCCGCCACGGCCGGAGCGCCGCTCTGGCGGGCCAGCAGCTCGGTGATCGTCATGTCCTCCACCACCTTGCCACCGTGCAGGGCCACCACGCGCTCGGCGCTGAGGATGGTCTCGGGCCGGTGGGCGATGAGGATGCGGGTGAGGTTGAGGGACTGGATGGCCTGGTTCACCGCCTGCTCCTTCTCCACGTCCAGGTGACTGGTGGCTTCGTCGAGGATCAGGATGCGCGGCCGCTTGTACAGCGCCCGGGCCAGGAACAGGCGCTGCTTCTGCCCGCCCGAGAGCACCGTGCCCATGTCACCCACCAGCGTGTTGTAGCCCATCGGCAGGGCGGCGATCTCGTCATGCACCTGGGCCATGCGGGCGCATTCCTCGATGCGGGCGCGGTCCGGCGCCGGATCGAAGAAGCAGATGTTGTCGGCGATGGAACCGGCGAACAGGGTGTCGTCCTGCATCACCGTGCCCACCACGCTGCGCATCGCCTCGCCGCCGTTGCGACGCAGGCTGGTGTCGCCAATCAGCACGTCGCCCTCGGCAGGCGGAAACACGCCGAGGATCAGGTTGATGAGGGTGGTCTTGCCGCAGCCCGACGGGCCCACGAAGGCCACCGACTGGCCCGGCGGAATGGTCAGGTCGATGCCGTCCACCACCCACGGGTCGGTCTCGGCGTAGCGGAAGCGCACGCCCTGCAGGCGGATCTCCGGCACCGGCGCGGTGTCGGTGGTCTGCGCCAGGGCGGGGGCGGATTCGGGTTTGGTGAGCACGATGTCGGCCAGCCGCTCGCCCTGCAGGCGCAGCATGCGCAGCTCGAAGTATTTTTCGATGAGGTCGGCGATGCGGTTGTCGAACTGATCCTTGTAGGCCTTGAAGGCCATCAGCACACCGACGGTCATCGTCCCATCCAGCGCCAGCCGGGCGCCCATCCACAGGATGGCAATGCCCACCACGCCGAACAGCAGCCCGCTGGTGGTCTGGAAGGCGATGGACAGACGCTGGGTACGCACGCCGGCATTGACCTGCTCGGCCACCAACCCGAGCCAGCTCGAGCGCCGCTCGTTCTGCCGCTGGAACAGCTTGACCGCCTTGATGCCCCGCACCGTCTCGAGGAAGTGCGACTGCTGGCTGGCGTGATGAACGATCTCCTGCTCGGTGGCGAGGCGCAGCGGGCGGAACCACAGCGCGCGGATCAGCCCGTAGGCGACCATCGCCCCCACCGCCAGCCAGGCCAGCGGCGGGCTGTAGATGAACATCATGACCAGCGTGACGGCCGACATCAGCCCGTCGATCAGCGCCGAAAAGAAGGACGCGGTGAGCTTGGACTGGATCTCGTCCACCGCCCCGAAGCGCGACACGATGTCGCCCAGATGGCGGCGCTCGAAGTACGACACCGGCAGCCGCACCAGGTGGGCGAACACGTTGGTGCGCCATTGCAGGCTGAGGTTGGTGCCGATGTGCAGCAGGATCCACGAACGCAGTGCGCCGAAGATCTGCTGGATGATGAGGAGCAGCCCGAAGCCCAGCGCCAGCGTGGTGAGCAGATCCCGATCCGCCGACACCAGCACGTGGTCGATCACCCACTGCAGGTAGAAGGGGCTGACCAGCGCGAAGATCTCCAGCGCCACCGCCAGCGCCAGCACCTGGGCGCCAGCGCCCAGCAGGCCATCGACGCGCCCGATCAGATCGCGGAAGCGGATCGCCGGCGGCGGCGCCGACGGGCGGAACTCGGCCGACGGCCACAGCTCCAGCGCCACGCCGGTGAAGCAGCGCGAGGTCTCGTCCAGGCTCACCCGACGCAGCCCGCTGGCCGGGTCGTGGATGATCAGCCCGCGGCGCGTCGCCTTCTTCAGCACCACAAAGTGGTTGAGGTTCCAGTGCAGGATGCACGGCGTGCGCAGCTGGTCCAGGTCTTCCAGATCCAGCCGCAGCGGCCGGCTGGCAAGGCCCAGGGCGCCCGCGATGCCGATCAGCTGGCCGAGGGTGGCGCCGTGCTGCGAGATAGAAAACTGCCGCCGCAGCTGGGCCAGATCGGTGCGCCGGCCATGGTAGCCGGCCACCATCCCGAGGCAGGCGAGGCCGCACTCGGTGGCTTCGGTTTGCAGGATGACCGGCAGGCTGCGGCCAAGGAAAGGGGGCAGGCTCGGGATCAGGGACATGGGCGGGAACAGGTTGATGACGGCATCACAGCTTGCCGGTGATGCTGATCAGGGGCTCGAGCACCCATTCGTAGAGCTTGCGGCGCTCCTGCATGATGTCGGCCTGCAGCTGCATGCCCACCTGCAGCGGGCGCGCCTCGCCGTAGGCCTGGATGGTCTGGGCGTCCAGGTCGGCGGTGATGCGATACACGGGCTCGGCGCTGGCCGTCTCGCTCATCAGGCCGAGGGCCGACAACTCCTGGCTGGACAGCGACACCCGCGCCACCTGGGCCACGCGGCCCGGCAGGTGGCCAAACTTCTGGTAGGGATAGGGATCGAGGCGGATCATCACCCGGTCGCCCTCGCGCACGAAGCCCACGGCCTTGCTCGGGGCAAACAGGTAAGCCTGCAGGCGCCCGCCGGGCGGCACGATGGACACCACCGGCCGGCTGCCATCGACGCTGTGGCCCACTTCGGCGGTGACCGCCGTGGCCACGCCGTCCCGCGGGGCGACCACCAGCACCTGGCGACGCAGCTCGCTCTCGACCAGCTCCTGGTCGGTGCTCGACAGGCCCCGGCGCAGCTCGGAGATCTGCTTGGACTGCTCCAGCGGCAGGCGCGTCAGCTCGCCCCGCAGCAGGGTGAGTTCGCGCTGCACGTTGAGCCGGTCGCGCTCAAGCGCCTGCAGGCGCGAGCGCTGGTCGATCAGGTCGGCCTCACGCAGCTGCACCTGTTCGGCGGCGATGTAGTCCTTGTCGAGCAGGCCCTTGTAGCGGCGGAGGGTGTCCTCGGCCAGCGCCACGCGGCTCTTCTGACCGTCGATGGACTGGGCGATCACGCGCAGCTCGGCATCGAAAGCGGCCTCCTTGCGTTGCAGGTTGGCGCGCTGCTCGACCTGCAGGGATTCGGTCTTGCCCAGCTCGGCGCGCAGGCTGTTGCGCCGGGCGGTGACCTGCTCGGAGATGCCCGCCAACCCGCTGGACACGGTGTCGCTCCGGCGGTCAAGGGACAGCACGTAGAGCACGTCGCCCTGGCGCACGGTCTGCCCTTCCTGCACGCGCTTCTCGATCACCACCCCCGCCTCACGGGGATAGACCTTCGACCATCCGCCGGCCGGCAGCAGCTGGCCCGGCACGGTGGTGCGCTTGGTGTAGCTACCAAGGGCGAAGAAGGCGATCAGCGCTGCGCCGCACAGGGCCGCGACCAGCGCGAACACCGCAAAGGACAGCGGCTGGGCCAGCACCACGGGGCCAAGCCAGTTGGTCCGCTGGGCCTCGAGGGCTTCGGTTCGAAACAGGGAATCGTCGTTCACGGGATGCAGCAGTCGGTGCTGGACGGAATCATGACGGACAGGATGGCAGCCCTACCCGAAACGGGCGAAGAACTATTCCATAGGGCACTTCGGCAATCCGCACGGAGCGTGCGAAATGCCCTGCCAGCCGCAAATGGCAACGGGCCACCTCGAAAACCGGGGTGGCCCATCGGTGCTGGCTACGCCCGCGGACGGGCATGCCGGCTCAACCTGCCTCTGCGCAGATCAGCAACCGCACTTCGGCTTGGGCTGGCAGGGGCTCGGGGCCGGCTGGCAGGGGGTGGGGGCCGGCTGGCAGGAGTAGCTGGGCTTCTTGTAGGAGAAGCAGCTGAACAGACCGGACAGCAGGCCGCCGATCAGGCAGAAGGTACCACCGGAAACGTTCTGGACTTCCTTGGCGGACAGTTCGCGAATAGCCATTTTTTAGACCTCACTATGGTTGATTGAAGATGAAAATTCTTCTGCGTCGCCCCTCGCCGAAAGCAGCTTGGTTGCGACGCCTCCAATCTATTCGTCACCCGCCGGTCGGTCCGTGATGTATTCACGCCACCTACAGCCTATTTTTCAAATTTAACTGTATTTAAGAAAAACAGGCATCACACATCTTAAAACGCTGTCAATTTCTCGACTTTATCGACTCAGCCCAATTTTTTCGCCACATGGTTGGCGATACGCACGAAATCCTCGACGCTGAGGCGCTCGCCGCGCAGGCCCGGGTCGATCGCCAGCGCGGTGAAATCCCCTTCATCGAGGTAATCCCGCAGGGTGTTGCGCAGGGTCTTGCGGCGCTGGCCGAAGGCCGCGGTGACGATCTTGCCCAGCAGCGCGTAGTCGTCGGCGGTGCATTCGGCCGCCGGCCGCGGCACCATCCGCACGATGCTCGACATCACCTTGGGCGCCGGCCGGAAGGCCCCCGGCGGCACGTCGAACAGCCGGGCCATGTTGAAGCGGTACTGGAGCATCACCGACAGGCGGCCGTATTCCTCGGTGCCCGGCTCGCCCACCATGCGCATCACCACCTCCTTCTGGAGCATGAAGGTCATGTCCTTCACCTTCTCGGCAAACTCGGCCAAGTGAAACAGGATGGGCGTGGAGATGTTGTAGGGCAGATTGCCCACCACGCGCAGCGGCGCGCCGTCGGGCACGATGCTGGCGAAGTCGAACTTCAGCGCGTCGCCCTCGTGGATGGTCAGCCGCTCGGGCGGGTGCTTCTCCTTGAGACGTGCGATCAGGTCGCGGTCGATCTCGACCACGTGCAGGTGGCCCATGGCCTCCATCAGCGGCTCGGTCATCGCCCCGAGGCCCGGCCCGATCTCGACGATGCGCTCGCCCTCCTTCGGGCGGATCGCCTCGATGATCTTGCGGATGATGTTGGGGTCGGACAGGAAGTTCTGGCCGAAGCGCTTGCGCGCCTGATGTTGCTCGCTCATCCGGGTTTCCTTCCGGTAAAAATGGCTGCGCCGGCCCGTGGGGCGGCGGCGTTCAGTTTCTGCGTTCCCAGGCGGCGATGGCCTCGCGCACCCGCGGCACGGCGGCAAAGCCGGCCTTCTCGCCTTCGAGGATGGCCTCGTGGCGTTGCTGGAAATTGGTGGCCGGCAGGCCGCGCAGCTCGGGTCGGATCACGATGTCGGCGGCGGTAAGCTCGTGCTTGCCGAGCGCACCGCCCATGATCGAGATGGTGTCGAGGAGCAGATCCAGCGTGCCCTGGTTGCGTTTGCCGCTGGGGCGCGACGAGATATCCACGGCGATCACGATGTCGGCGCCGAGGCTGCGCGCCTCCCGGGCCGGGATCGGCGCGACCAGCCCGCCATCCACGTATTCGCGCCCGGCGATGACGACCGGCGGAAACACGCCGGGGATCGCCGACGAGGCGCGCACCGCGGTGCCGGTGTTGCCGCGCTGGAAGACGATCGGCTCGCCGCTCGCCAGATCGGTGGCGACCGCGGCAAAGCGCCGCTTGAGCCCGTCGATGGGCCGGTTGCCCACGTTGGCGTTGATGAACTGCTCGAGCCGCTCGCCCTTGATGACGCCCCGGTCGAACAGGCTCCAGTCGGTGACCGACGCCTCGTCGAGCTGGATCGCCAGCTTCTGCAGTTCGAAGGGGCCGTGGCCGGCGGCGTAGAGGGCGCCGACCACCGAGCCGGCGCTGGTGCCGACCACGATGTCGGGCGCGATGCCGCTGGTCTCCAGCGCCTTGATGACGCCGATGTGGGCAAAGCCGCGGGCCGCGCCGCCGCCCAGGGCCAGCGCGATCCTCGGCTTGCGGGCGATGCGTGGCTCGGGCTTGACGGGCTGGGCACCGCAGGCGGCGAGGCCCAGCGCGGCAAACCCACCCAGCAGGATGCGACGCCGACCGATCATGCCCGCCCCCGCGCCTTGGCCATGGTGATCGCCAGCTCGACGGCGGCGAACAGACTGCCCGGATCGGCGCGGCCGGAGCCGGCGAGATCCAGCGCGGTGCCGTGGTCGACGGACGTGCGAATGATCGGCAGGCCGAGGGTGACATTGACGCCACCGCCGAAGCTGGCGTGCTTGAGCACCGGCAGGCCCTGGTCGTGGAACATCGACAGCACCGCGTCGCCCTGCTGCAGGGTGTGGGGCACGAACAGGGTGTCGGCGGGCAGCGGGCCGACGAGATCCATGCCCTCGGCGCGCAGTTGCTCGAGCACCGGAATGATGGTGTCGATCTCTTCGGTGCCCATGTGGCCGCCCTCGCCCGCGTGGGGGTTGAGCCCGGCCACGAGGATGCGCGGCGCCGGCAGGCCGAAGTCGCGCACCAGATCGGCGTGGAGGATGCGCAGGGTGTCGGTGAGGAGCGGCCGGGTGATGGCGGCGGACACGTCCTTGAGCGGCAGGTGGGTGGTGGCGAGGGCCACGCGCATCCCGCCGCCCACCAGCATCATCACCACCAGCGGGGTGCCGGTGGATTCGGCCAGGTATTCGGTGTGACCGGAGAAAGGCACGCCAGCGTCGCAGATGATGCCCTTGTGCACCGGCGCGGTGACCATCCCGGCGAACTCGCCCGACTTGCAGCCGGCGATGGCCCGGTCGAGGATGTCGAGCACGTAGCGGCCGTTGGCGGCGTCGAGCTTGCCGGGCACCGCGGGCACGGCCAGCGGCACGTGGAGGACTTCGATCGCGCCGGGCCTGGCGCTGCCGCCGGGCTGGTAGTCGATGACTTCAACCGAGGGCTCGACGGCGTGAACGCGGGCGGCGATCAAAGCCCGATCGCCCAGCACGACCAGCCGGGCGGGCCAGTCGCGCCGCGGCAGGGCCGCACAGAGATCGGGGCCGACGCCGGCAGGCTCGCCGCTGGTGATGGCCAGGATGGGATGGGACATGGCGGTGCAGTTCAGGTTTGGGGCTTCAGGGGTTCGGGGGCTGGAAGGGCGAAGGGCTGGCGCCTGGGCCAGCCCTTTTCCGGGATCACCGCGAACCCGACAGCCGGGGCTGTCGGATCAGGCGGCTTATTTTTCTTCCAGCCGGTATTCGACGTAGGCCCGGTCGCGCAGCTGGCGCAGCCAGTCTTGATAAGCTTCGTCGGACTTGCGCTCGCGCAGGGCGTTGCGGGCCGCGGCGCGCTTGCGGTCGTCGGACACATCCTGAACGCGGCGTTCCTCGACGAGGATGAGGTGCCAGCCAAAGGGCGACTTGACGGGCTGGCTGAGTTCGCCGGGCTTGAGGGCGTCCATGGCCTGCTCGAAATCGGGCACGGTGTCGCCGGGGTAGATCCAGCCGAGATCGCCCCCCTTGGCAGCGGAGATGTCGGCGGAGTGCTGGCGGGCCAGATCGGCGAAGCTCGCGCCCCCCTGGACGACGCGCTCGCGCAGGTCGGTGAGGCGGCGTTTGGCGTCGGCGTCGGACACCACTTCGCTGGTCTTGATGAGGATGTGGCGGGCGTGGGTCTGCTGCACCTGGGCGGGCGGCACGCCTTCGCTGCCGCCCTTGCGCTCGATCAGCTTGACGAGGTGGAAGCCCGCGGCGCTGCGCAGGAGCGGGGTGACCTCGCCCGGACGCAGGTTGGCGACGGCCTCGGCGAACAGGCCCGGCAGGCGCTCGGCGCTGCGCCAGCCGATGTTGCCGCCGGAGAGGGCGTCGGGCGCGTCGGAATAGCTGGCGGCGAGCTTGTCGAAGGCTTCGCCGCGGGCGATGCGGGCGGCGACGTCCTCGGCCTTGGCGCGCAGGCGGGCGAGCTGTTCGGGGCTGGCGCCTTCGGGGGCGCGGAACAGGATGTGGGCGAGGTTGTACTCGGCCTGACCGACCACGTTTTCGGGGTGGGACAGGAAGTTCGTCACCTCGGCGTCGGAGACCACGATGCGGCTCTCGACCTCGCGCTCGCGCACGCGGCCGAGGAGTATCTCGTTGCGCACTTCCTCGCGGAAGCGCTCCCAGGTGATGCCGTCCTTCTCGAGGGCCTTGCGGAAATCGGTCATCGACAGCTTGTTGTTGTCGGCGATACGGCCCAGCGCGCGCTCGAGGGTGATGTCGTCCACCCGCAGCGAGGTTTCGCTGGCGAGCTGGATCTGCAGGCGCTCGATGATCTGGCGTTCGAGCACCTGGCGTTCGAGCACGTCGGACGGCGGCAGCGGCGTGCCCTGGCGGTTGAGCTGGCGGGTGACCTGTTCGACCCGCTGACGCAGCTCGGCCTTGGTGATCACCTCGCTATTGACGACCGCCACGATGCGGTCGACCTCGACCGGACTGGCGGCCACCGAGGCATGGGCGAACAGGGACGCCGCGATCAGGGTAAAGATGAGTTTCATGGGGTTGGGGTGGTCTTTCAGAGTTCGTCGTCGTCACTGCCGACGTAAGGCGTCGCGCCGTCGTTGATCTTCCCATATCCGGGCACGTTGCGCTTGAGCATGGTGAGCGGGCTGGAGCCGATGCTGCCGGCGCCGTTGAACTCGAGCTGGAAGAAGAACGAACGGTTCACGTCGGTGGAACTGGTGATCAGCTGCTGCACCACGCCGCGGAACACCCAGCAGCCGGCGTTGTACTCGACCCCGGCGATGCCCTGGGTGAGCTTGTGGTCGCGCAGGTTGCGGTTGTAGCGGCCGACGCCGTACCAGTTGCCCCACAGCGGCCACTGGCCGGAGATGTCCAGGTCGCGGAAACCGTCGGGTGCAGTGGGATCGGTGGAGTAATTGTGCTTGTAGCGCCAATTGACCGACACCGCGCGGGCGTAGGCCGGCTGGAAGCGCACGCCGATATTGAAGCGCTCGGTCCAGTTGTCCCGCGGGTTGTACTGCCACGCGGTGTCGAACTGGAACTTGGGCATGAAGGTGGCGCTGAAGGCCGCGAGCAGATCGGCCTGCTTGCCGGTGCGGATCGGCGCGCCGTCGTACAGCGCGACGCGCTGGTCCACGAGATAGTAGCGCTGGCCGATGGCCGCCCGCACCGTCTCTGCGCCGGTATTCGGGTCGATCAGCCGGCTCTGCAGCGCGGTGGTGACCTGGTTGGCGTTGGAGATGCGGTCACCGCCGGTATAGACGTTCTCGGCGAAGATCTGCGCGAAGTTGAAGTCGTAGAAGCCGGAGTCGAAATTGGGGATCTTCGACTGATCGGTGTAGGGCACGTAGAGGTAATAGACCCGCGGCTCGAGGGTCTGGATGTAATCCCGGCCGCCGAAGTTGGTGTCGCGCTCGAAGGTCACGCCGGAATCCACCGACACGATGGGCAGCGAACGGGACTGGGTCTCGTCGCCGGTGGCGGTGCCCCGGTAGTCGATGTCGTAGCGGGTGGCGTGCACGCCCACCTTGGGGGTGATGTAGAAGGCCGAGGTCTGCAGCGGCAGCGACAGCTGCGGGTAGAGCGTGAGGCGGCGGCCTTCGGTCTGGGTGGGATGCGAGAAGGACACGAACTCGCTGGCCAGGTGGAAGGTGGTGCCGCCGGGCAGCTCGGGCCGCAGGGCGTTGAGGGTGAGTTGCGGCAGCCGTTTGTAGGGCTCGGAACGCACACCGGTCAGGGTGTCGGGCAGGGTCTGGAACGATTGCAGCATCGCGCTGGCGTTCCACCAGCCGCCACCGCCGTAGCTCAGGGTGGCCTGGCGCGGGATGTTCACCTGCGAGGTGAGCGCGAGGCGGGTGGAGAGATCGGTGAAATACTTCGGATCGGAGATGCCGGCGAAGTTGATGTTGCCGGACCAGCCGTCGCCAAAGTTGTGGTCGTGGCGGATCGTTCCGGCGTAGCGGCTGCGCTGCTCGACCTGGTCGTTGGGCAGGTATTCGAGGTAGGTGATGCCCCGGTAGGCCGGCGTGACGTAGCGCGTCTCGTTGCGCATCTGCAGGCCGCGCAGGCCCATGTAGCGCAGCGTGAGGGTGTCGTCGTAGTTGGGCGCCAGGTTGAAGTAGTAGGGCACCGAGAGATCGACGCCGACCTTGTTCGAGGTGCCGAAGGTGGGCGACAGCACGCCGGAGCGGCGCGCGTCCGACAGCGGAAAATCCGCCCACGGCATGTAACCCAGCGGCAGGCCCTTGAACACCAGGGTGCCGCCCTTGGCCTCACCCACCTCCCGGTCGTAGTCGAGCTCGAGCTCGTTGGCGCGGATGTACCAGTCGGGCCGTTCCGGCTTGCAGCTGGTCCAGGTGCCGTTGAGGAAGCGGAACTGGTTTTCGCCTTCGAGTTGCAGGCTGTCCGCCGCACCGTGGCCGGTGAGGGGCTGCTGGGTGCGTGGCACCGACTGACCCGGCAGCAGGATCTGCCCCGGCGGCGCAGGGCGGCCCGGGCGGCTGATGGTGTATTCGGGCGAATCGAAGGTGCCGACCTGCTCCTCCACCTTCATGCGCATGTGGGGGCCGGTCATGGTGTCGCCGGCGCGGGTCACGCGGACGTTGCCGGTGGCCTCGACCTCGTCGGTCAGCTCGAAGTAGTGGAGCTTGTCGCCCTCGACGCGGGTGCTGTCGCGCCGCAGCTCGGCCGCACCTTCAGCCACCGCGTCCACATCCTGCAGGCCCGACACCTTGTCGCCGGTGATGACCGTGGTACCGGGCTTGAGGGGCTGGGCGGGTGGCGTCGCAGCGGCGACGGGCGCGGGCACGCCGCGGCTCACCCGGGCCGCGGGCACCGGCTTGTCGACGGCCTTGGCCGCAGGCCTGGGCGTCGTGGCGGCCGGCCTGACGACGTGTTTGTCGGTGACCACCGCGGGGGCCGGATCGGAGACCGCCGGTGCAGCCGCAGGCGTCGGCGCGGGGCCGAGCAGTGCAGGCGACACGAAGAAGGGCGGAAGCGTTTCGGCACCGGCACGCCCCCACAAGGCGAACAGGGCGATCGACAGAAAGCGCAACTGGGTACGAGGTTTCATCCCGGGACAGGAACCAGCCGGCGAGCCGACCGCATGGTTTGATAAACTGCACGATTTTACACGAACGCCTCACCGACTCCCGTGGAACGACGCCAACAACTCCAGTCCTGGATCGCCGCCGAATTTCCCGGCCGCGCCTTTGAAATCGCTCCGGCCAGCGCCGACGCCAGCTTCCGGCGCTACTTCCGGGTTACATTCGCTGACGATTCCGTGCCGCTGATCGTCATGGACGCCCCGCCCTCCCACGAAGATTGCCGGCCCTACATCAAGGTGGCCGAGCTTTTCGGTGCCGCCGGCGTGCATGTGCCGCACATCCACAAGCAGAACCTCGAAGACGGTTTCCTGCTCCTGTCCGACCTGGGCAGCACCACGTACCTGCAGGCTCTCACCAAGGACAACGCCCACAACCTGTACGCCGAAGCCCTCGGCGCGCTGATCTCGATCCAGCTCGCCAGCCGCCCCGGCGTGCTGCCCGAGTACAACCGCGAGCTGCTGATGCGCGAGCTGGAGCTCTTCCCGGTGTGGTTCGTGGGCCGCCACAAGGGCGTCACCCTCACCGAGAAGCAGACCGCCGATCTCTACGACGTGTTCGACCGCATCGTCGACGTGAACCTCGGCGAGCCGCGCGTCTTCGTGCACCGCGACTACCACTGCCGCAACCTGATGGTGAGCACGCCCAACCCCGGCGTGCTGGATTTCCAGGACGCCGTCTACGGCCCCCTCACCTACGACCTCGCCTCCCTGTTCAAGGACGCCTACATCCACTGGGAAGAGGATTTCGTGCTCGACATGCTGGCCCGCTACTGGGAAACCGCCCGCCGCCTGGGCCTGCCAGTGCGCCCGGATTTCGCCGAGTTCCATCGCGATTTCGAATGGATGGGCGTGCAGCGCCACATCAAGGTGCTGGGCATCTTCGCGCGCCTGTATCACCGCGACGGCAAGGATGGCTACCTGAAGGACATGCCGCTGGTCATGCAGTACCTGCGCAAGGCCTGCGAGCGCTACGGCGAACTCAAGCCCCTGCTGCGCCTGCTGGAGCAGCTCGAGCCCACCGTCACCGAAGTCGGCTACTCCTTCTGAGCGCCCCGCGATGAAAGCCATGATCCTGGCCGCCGGCCGCGGCGAACGCATGCGCCCCCTCACCGACACCTGCCCCAAGCCGCTCCTGGCGGCGGGCGGCAAGCCGCTGATCGTCTGGCACATCGAACGCCTCGTGGCCGCCGGGATCACCGGCCTCGTCATCAACCACGCCCACCTGGGCGGGATGATCGAAGCGGCGCTCGGGGACGGCGCCCGCTTCGGCCTGCCCATCGCCTACTCGCCCGAAGGGACGGCGCTCGAAACCGCCGGCGGCATCGCCCGCGCCCTGCCGCTCTTGGGTGACGCGCCCTTCGTCGTGGTGAATGGCGACGTGTTCTGCGATGCCGACTTCGCCGCCCTCGCCCGCGTGGCAAAGGGTCTTTCCGCCGACGGCCCCCTCGCCCACCTGCTGCTGGTGCCGAGCCCCGCCCACAATCCCGGCGGCGACTTCGGCCTGCTGCCCGATGGCAAGGTGGTGGACGACGGCCGCGGCGAGCGTCTCACCTTCTCGGGCATCGGCGCCTACCACCCGGCCCTTTTCGCCGGCGTCGCCCCGGACCAGCCCGCCAAGCTCGCCCCGCTGCTGCGCGCCGCAATGGCCGCCGGCAAGGTCACCGGCGCCCGCCATGACGGCCGCTGGGTCGACGTGGGCACGCCCCAGCGCCTCGCCGAGCTCGACGCCAGCCTGCGCACCGCCTGAACAAACCACCAAACCTGTCGCCCCCGATATTTGCCCTGGATCAACACGCAGTAATTCAGGGAGAATAAGGTGAAATCCGCTGCCGCCATGTGGCGAGACAGCACCTTTCATCCTCGGGAGAACAACAATGCGCGCCAGGCACCTGCGCCACCTGATCACACTGGCCGCCGCCGCCATCCTCACCGCATGCGGCGGAGGCGGTGGCGGTTCGTCGCCCACCACCCGCGCGCCCCTGCCCCAGGTGGTGTCCGACACCAATCCGGTCGGCGACCGGATCGACCTGCGCAGCCGCAACTACTTTCCGGCCGCGGCGGGCGACAGCTGGACCTACGACTACATCCAGAGCGGCGTCACGACAAGCAACCTGGTCACCCGCACGGTCGGCAGCACCACCGCCGACGGCTACACGATCTCGGAGCGCGTCGGCAGCGGCCTGCCCGACACCGAGACCTATCGCCGTACCGCAGCCGGCCTGGCAGCGCCCGACTTCACCGACGGCAGCACGCCCGCCGCCGCACGCACCCTCATCGGCGAGCTCCTGATGTATCCCGAGCCCTTCTACCCGACGGGCGCCACCCGCAGCATCGTCCGGCAGGGTGACTGGGGTGCCGATGCGGACGGCGACGGCATCAACGAGAGTTTCCGGCTGGAGATCACCCAACAGCTCGTCGGCCTGGAGAACATGGCGCTGCCGCAAGGCGCCACCGAGACCGCGCACTTCCGCACCGTCACGGCGCTGACCCTCTCGCCCTCATCCCTCACGAACACTCCCTACACCGTCACCGGCACCGAAGACACCTGGTGGGCACCCGGCATCGGCCTCGTGCAAGCCGACCGCACGGCAGTGGACTCCAGCAACGCAACCGTCATCGCGCCGTACCGTCTGCGCATCGCGAGCGGCACTGTCGGCGGCACGACGTTGTTCGAGCCGCCGCCTGACGGCACCGTCACCAAACTCACCCTGACCCACAACGCCCTCGTCTTCGATGCCCCCCGCAACCGCTACTACGCGTCGATTCCCGGTAGCGTGGCCGGCACCGGCAACAGCATCGCCACCATCGATGCCAGCACCGGCGCCGTCAGCAATTCTCTCGCCGTCGGTTCGGAACCCTTTGCGATGGCCCTGGCGCCGGATGGTTCGGCCCTCTACGTGGGCCTGAACGGCAGCGGCGAAGTGGTCAAGCTCAGCCTGCCCGGCATGACCGAACAGTACCGGACGCGCCTGCCCACCTCCTCCTACTTCGCACGACAACTGGTGGCCAAGTCCATCGCCGCCTCGCCAGCAGAAGCCGACGTGATCGCCGTCTCCCTTCTTGATCCACAGTCTTCCCCTGGCAGCGCGGGTGTTGCCCTCCTGCGCACGGGCACGCTCCAGCCGCAGATCGCGGGGGGATTCATCTCGACCGGAGCAGCGATCGGCCCCATCGCATTCAACGGGACGGGCACGACGGTATATGGCTACGAGGATGAGACCAGTGGGTACAACCTCTACGCCATGTCGGTCCGTGGCGACGGCCTGATGATGGCCAACTCCACCGGCACCACTGGAGACTTCAGCCTGCGCGATGTGGACTGGACCAGTCGGGGCATCCTCATTGGTCGCAGCATCTACCGCGACGGCGACCTCGCCCTGCTCGGCACCAGCCCGTACGGCAGCTGTCGCCCCCTGCGGGTAGCCAACCGGCTGGTGTGCGTTGTCAATTACGGCACCGGAAAACTGGTGACCATCGACACCACGAGCTTCGCCACGGTCACGGTGCTCACTTTCAACACGGCGTACCGTCCGGATGATCCGAGCCAGCTCGTCCCGGGCGTCGCCGGCCAGGTCGCGATCCGTCTCGGCAGCAACTACCGCACGCAGCCCGCCACCGCCATCTGGCTGTTCAACAGCCCGATGCTCCAGTAAGCCCCCAATCCGTCGGGCGCGGCCCTCCGCGCCGCGTCCGGCGATTGTCAGCAGGGGCGGAAGCGGCATATCCTCGCCGGTTCCCGACGCATCACCGGTTCTGCCCCATGCCCGTAGACATCGCTCCCTTCCAGGCCCGCCGCGCGCGGCTTCTCGCCACCATGCAGGCCGCCGGTGGCGGCGTGGCGGTCATCCCCACGTCGCCCGAGCGCCATCGCAACCGCGACACCACCTACGCCTACCGCTTCGACAGCTACTTCTACTACCTCACCGCCTTCCGCGAGCCCGAGGCGGTGCTGGTGCTGGTGGCGGGCGACACGCCCCGGAGCATCCTGTTCTGCCGCACCAAGGACATGGAACGCGAGATCTGGGACGGCTACCGCTTCGGCCCCGACGCCGCCAAGGACGCCTTCGGCTTCGACGAAGCCCGCCCCATCGACGAGCTCGACGAGCAGCTCGGCCAGCTCCTCGCCAACCAGCCGGCGGTGTTCCACTCCATCGGCTACGAGCCCGAGTGGGATCGCCGCATCGCCGACGCCCTCAACCGCGTGCGCGCCCAGGCCCGCACCGGCGCCCACGCCCCGGCGCAGATCCGTGACGTGCGCAGCCTGATCGACGACATGCGCCTCATCAAGGACGCCTCCGAGATCGCCACCATGCGCCGCGCCGCCGACATCTCCGCCGGCGCCCACATCCGCGCCATGCGCGCCGCCCGCCCCGGCGTCTTCGAATACGAAGTCGAGGCCGAGCTGATCCACGAATTCCGCCGCCACGGCAGCCAGGCGCCGGCCTACAGCTCCATCGTCGCCACCGGCCCCAACGCCTGCGTGCTGCACTACGTCGAGAACGACCGCCAGCTGGCCGACGGCGACCTGCTACTGATCGACGCCGGCTGCGAGCTCGACGGCTACGCCTCGGACATCACCCGCAGCTTCCCGGTGAATGGCCGCTTCAGCGGGCCGCAGAAGGCGGTGTACGAACTTGTGCTCGCCGCCCAGGCCGCCGCCATCGCCGAGATCCGCCCCGGCGCCAGCTGGAACGCCGGCCACGACGCCGCGGTGCGCGTGCTCGCCCAGGGCTATCTCGATCTCGGCCTCCTCACCGGCAGCCTCGACGGGGCCATCGAATCGGGCAGCTACCGCCAGTTCTACATGCACCGCACCGGCCACTGGCTGGGGCTGGACGTGCACGACGCCGGCGAATACAAGCAGGCCGGCGAGTGGCGCAACCTGCAGGTGGGCAACGTGCTCACCGTCGAGCCCGGCACCTACATCCGCCCGGCCGAAGGCGTGCCCGAAGCCTTCTGGAACATCGGCATCCGCATCGAGGACGACGCCCTCGTCACCGACACCGGCTGCGACATCATCACCCACGCCACGCCCAAATCCGTGGCCGACATCGAAGCCATCATGGCGGAGCGCTGAATTGAAAAAGCACGACATCGCCATCGTCGGCGCAGGCCCGGTGGGCATGACCCTCGCGCTGGCCCTCAAGGACGCCGGCCTCGACATCCTGCTGCTGGACGCCCGCGCGCGTGGCGCCGCGCGGAACGATCCGCGGGTGCTGGCCCTGTCCCACGGCACCCGGCTCACCCTGGAGCGCCTGGGCATCTGGTCGCAGCTGCCCGCCACGCCCATCGAGACCATCCACGTCTCCCAGCAGGGCGGGCTCGGCCGCACCGTGCTCGACGCCCATGAATACGGCCAGCCGGCCCTGGGCTACGTGGTCGGCGCCGGCCCCCTCGCCGCGGCGCTGGACGATGCCCTCGCCGCCGCCGGCATCCCGATCCGCGACCACGCGGCGGTCACCGGCCTCGCCGCCGGCGCCAACGACGTGACCCTCAGCCTCGCCGACGGCAGCAGCGTCACTGCACGCCTCGCTGCCTGCGCCGAAGGCCTGATCGACGGCGCCGACGACGCCCAGCTTGTCGAGCGCGACTACGCTCAGCACGCGGTGATCAGCATCGCCACCCCCGCCACCGGCCACGGCCGCCGGGCGTGGGAACGCTTCACGCCGCAAGGCCCCCTGGCCGTACTGCCCTGCGGCGACAACTGCGCCATCGTCCACACCGCCAGCCCCGACGACGCCGACGCCCTGATGGCCCTCGACGACGCCGCCTACCTCGCCCGCCTGCAAAGCCACTTCGGCAATCGCCTGCGCTTTGCGTCGGTGGGCGAACGGGCGCGCTACCCCCTCAAGCTGCGCTATCGGCCAGAGCCGGTCGGCCAGCGCACCGTGTGGCTCGGCAACGCCGCGCAAACCCTGCACCCGGTGGCCGGCCAGGGCTACAACCTCGCCCTGCGCGACGTGTGGGCCTGCGCCCAGGTGATCCTGCGGGCCGGCGGCGACCCCGGCGCGGCCGAAACCCTCGCCACCTATGCCCGCGAACGGCGCTTCGACCGGGGCGGCACGATCCGCTTCACCGACACCCTGGTGCGCCTGTTCAGCAACGCCGTCGCGCCGCTCCACCACGCCCGCGGCGCCGGCCTGTTCGCCCTCGACCTGCTGCCGCCGGCGCGCCATTTCGTGGCCAAGCGGATGATGTTCGGGGCCCGCGCCTGGCCTTGATCGCCGGGGCGCCGCGCGACCTGCAATTGCGGGTCGCCGCGGCGCAGCAAACCCCGTAGAATTCGCCTCCCTGCGCGCCGCCCGGCGCCCCGCCGCCCACGGGAAGTTCCGCCATGGCCGATACCGACGACCTCCAGCACCACGACGACCTGGACAGCCACCTGAAGGAGGTCCAGCACCTGCTCGCCCGCCACAAGCTGGTGGAAGGCCTCGTGCACCGGCAGGACATGCCCAAGCATGATCTGGTCGAGAGCCTCGTCCACAAGCAGCACGTCCAGGAACTCACCCACAAGCTCGACAGCCTCCACTCGGCCGACGTCGCCCACATCCTCGAAGCCCTGCCGCTCGAGGACCGCCTCTTCGTCTGGGATCTGGTCAAGGCCGAGCGGGACGGCGAGATCCTCCTCGAAGTCTCCGACGCGGTGCGGGAATCCCTCATCGAGTCGATGGACCCGGCCTCGCTGCGGGCCGCCGCCGAGCAGCTCGACGCCGACGAGCTCGCCGACCTCGCGCCCGACCTGCCCCAGGAGATCATGGAGGACGTGTATCGCGGCCTCGATCCCGAGGAGCGCGAGCAGCTGCGGGCCGCCATGTCCTACCCCGAGGATTCGGTGGGCGCGCTGATGGATTTCGAGATGGTCACCGTGCGCGAGGACGTGACCCTCGAAGTGGTGCTGCGCTACCTGCGCCGCTTCGACGAGCTGCCCGACCACACCGACCAGCTCTTCGTGGTGGATCGGGACGAGCACCTGCGCGGCGTGCTGCCCATCAACCGGCTGCTCCTGAGCGACCCGGAGACCGAGGTGAGCGACATCATGCTCACCGACACCCTGACGCTGGAACCCGCCGACGAGGCCGAAACCGCCGCCCAGGCCTTCGAGCGTTACGACCTGGTGTCTGCGCCGGTGGTGGATTACCACCGCAAGCTAGTGGGCCGGCTCACCGTGGCCGCGGTGGTGGACTTCATCCGTGAAGAAACCGAAAACGAGCTGCTCTCCCAGGCCGGCCTTAAAGAAGGCGAAGACATCTTCGCCCCGGTGTGGGATTCGGTGAAGAACCGCTGGGCGTGGCTGGCCATCAACCTCGTCACCGCGTTTTTCGCCAGCCGGGTGATCGGCGCCTTTGAAACCTCCATCGAGAAGCTCGTCGCGCTGGCCGCGCTGATGCCCATCGTGGCCGGCATCGGCGGCAACTCGGGCAACCAGACGATCACCATGATCGTGCGCGGCATCGCCATGGGCCAGGTGCAGGAAGACGCCCTGACCCGGTTGCTCAAGAAAGAGATGGGCGTCGCGCTCATCAACGGGCTGGTGTGGGGCGGGCTGCTCGGCGTGCTGGCGTGGATTCTCTACGGCAGCGGCAAGCTGGGCGCGGTGATGACCGCCGCGATGACCCTCAACCTGCTCCTCGCCGCCCTCGTCGGCGTGATGGCGCCGATGATCCGCCACCGCCTGGGGCAGGACCCGGCCGTCGGCTCCAGCGTCATCATCACCGCCGTCACCGACTCCGGCGGCTTCTTCATCTTCCTCGGGCTGGCCACGATCTTCCTGATGTAAGCCCCGGGTGGCGGGCTGATCGACAGCCCGTTCAGGATGCAGACTGTGCCGCAAGCCGCCCATCCCGACGCCGGCCAGCGTCACGCGGTGGGCGCACGCTCCTCTCGGACAACCGGAACCCCGGTCTTGCATCAAGATCCGGGGCTGGAGGGGGACGAAGTCGATCTCTTGCCCGCCGAACTGTGTTCGGCGCCGGCGAAGTGACATTCACCCCCGCCGAACACAGTTCGGACCCGACGAACGTCGATTCACCCCCGCCGAAGACAGTTTGGCTGCGCCAAACACACTTCGGCGGGGGCAATAAAGACTTCGGGGGCGCCGAACTGACTTCGGCGCCCCCGAAAGTGCGATCAGCGGCAAATCAGCCGGCGTTGGCGGCGAACCACTGCTCCGCGGCGGCGATGGTCGAGTCGATGTCCGCCTCGGAGTGCGCAGCCGACACGAAGCCGGCCTCGAAGGCAGACGGGGCGAAGTAGTGGCCGGCGTCCAGCATGGCGTGGAAGAAGCGGTTGAAGGTCTCGCGGTCGGAGGCCATCACGTCGGCGTAGCTCTGGGGCACGGCCTTGGCAAAGTACAGGCCGAACATGCCGCCCACCGAATCAGCGATGAAGTTCACGTCGTGCTTTTTGGCGGCGGCGTTAAGGCCGGCCACCAGCCGCTCGGTGCGGGCGGTGAGGGTTTCGTAGAAGCCCGGGCGGGCGATCTGCTCGAGGCTGGCGAGGCCGGCGGCCACCGCCACCGGGCTGCCCGACAGCGTACCGGCCTGATACACGCCGCCCAGGGGCGCGATCTTCTGCATGATGTCGCGACGGCCGCCGAAGGCGCCCACCGGCATGCCGCCGCCGATCACCTTGCCCAGGGTGGTGAGATCCGGCGTGATGCCGTACAGGCCCTGCACGCCCCGCGGACCGACGCGGAAGCCGGTCATCACCTCGTCGAAGATCAGCACCGCGCCGTGCTCGGTACACAGCCGGCGCAGCAGGTGCATGAAGTGGGCCGAGGGCTTGACGAGGTTCATGTTGCCGGCGATGGGCTCGATGATCACGCAGGCGATCTCGCTGCCCCGGGCCTGGAAGGTTTCTTCGAGCTGGGCCGGGTTGTTGTAGTCGAGCACCACGGTGTGCTTGGCGAAGTCCTCGGGCACGCCGGCGGAGGACGGGTTGCCGAAGGTGAGCAGGCCCGAGCCGGCCTTCACCAGCAGGCTGTCGGCGTGGCCGTGGTAGCAGCCCTCGAACTTGATGATCGCGTCGCGGCCGGTAAAGCCCCGGGCGAGGCGGATGGCGCTCATCGTGGCTTCGGTGCCGCTGGACACCAGGCGCACCATCTCCATGCTTGGCAGCAGCTCGCACAGGCGCTCGGCCATGTCGATCTCGCGCTCGGTGGGGGCGCCGAAGGACAGGCCCTCCAGCGCAGCCGAACGCACCGCCTCGACCACCACCGGATCGGCGTGACCGAGGATCGCCGGGCCCCAGGAACCCACGTAGTCGAGGTATTCCTTGCCGTCCGCGTCCCACACCCGGGCGCCCAGGGCCTTCTTGAGGAAGCGCGGGGTGCCGCCCACCGAACGGAAGGCACGGACCGGCGAGTTGACGCCGCCGGGAATGGTGCGCTGGGCGCGGGCAAAGAGTTCTTCGTTGCGACTGGTCATGCTGGGAGCTTCCTGAGAGGTCAATCGAACAGCCCGGCGTAGGCCGCCGCGCGGGCGGTCGGGTCGGGCGCAGAGAAAACATCGCTGATGACGGCGAGGAGATCGGCACCGGCCGCCACCAGGGCCGGCGCGTTGTCGAGGGTGATGCCGCCGATGGCCGCCACCGGCAGGCGCAGCTCGCGGTGGGCGCGGGTGAGCAGGTCGAGCCCGGCGCGCGGCGCATCGGGCTTGGTGGACGAGGTGAACATCGCCCCGAAGGCCACGTAGTCGACGCCCGCCGCGGCACCGGCCACCGCCCGCTGCCATTCGTTGTAGCAGCTCACGCCGAGGATGCGCCCCGGGCCGAGGGCCGCGCGGGCCAGCGCCGGATCGCCGTCGTCGCGGCCCAGGTGGGCACCGTCGGCGCCGATCTCGAGGGCCAGCGCGAGGCTGTCGTTGATCACCAGCGGCACACCGGCGGCGCGGCACAGGGCCAGCAGGCGAGTGGACTGCTCACGCTTGAGGGCCGCATCAGCCAGCTTGTTGCGGTACTGGACGATCGCCGGGCGCGCCGGCAGCACCGTGGCCACAGCGGCCAGCAGCGCGTCGGTGTCGAGGAGATCGGGCGTGACGAGATAGAGACCGCGCCGCATCTTCAGCCCCCGCCCCGGTCGGGCGGGCCGGCCCAGAAAAAACGGTCGGGAATGTACTGCCCCATGCCGGGGCGGAAGGCGGCCGAGAGGGTCTGCCAGGTGAAGCCCTGGGCCTCGAAGACCGCGTTGGACATGTCGAGCCCGTGGGCGAGCGCAGCCGCCACCGCCGACGCCAGTGTGCACCCGGAGCCGTGGTAGCTGCCGGGCAGGCGTTCCCACGGATCGGCCCGCAACACCCCCTTCGCCCCATAAAGGGTATTAACCACCTGCGGGGTGTTGGCGTGGGAGCCGGTGATCAGTACATACTCGGTTCCCAATTCGAGCAACATCGTGGCGCACTCGGCCATGCTGCGCTCTTCGTAATCCTCGCCATAGCCGGCCACCAGCCGCCGGGCCTCCATGGTGTTGGGCGTGACGAGCGTCGCCTGGGGCAGGATGAACTCGCGCAGCGTGGCGACCATCGCCTCCGAGGCCAGTTCGTCGCCCCGGCCGGACGCCACGATGGGATCGACGACGACAGGGATGTGCGGGTAATCGGAGATGATCTCGGCGATGACCTCGATGTTCTCGACGCTGCCCAGCACGCCCAGCTTGAAAGCCTGCACCGGCATGTCTTCGAGCACCGCGCGGGCCTGTTCGACGACGAAATCGGCGTCCACGGGCATCACCTCCTCGACGCCGACAGTATCCTGGACGGTGAGGCCGGTGATGACCGTCAGGGGATGACATCCCATGCTGGAAATCGTCATTATGTCTGCCTGAATTCCGGCGCCGCCAGTGGGATCGGAGGCGGCGAACACGAGAACCAGGGGAGGAGAGGGATCGCTTCGGTTAGTAGTCATTCCGGGAAACGAGGACGCACAATTTTGACTGCGACTGCGCTACCATTGACGATCCAAGCGATTCTAGCCGAAATCACCGCGACGCACCCACATGGCAAGCTCCCCCTACAAGACCTGGATGTGCCTGATCTGTGGCTACATCTACAACGAGGAGGCCGGCGCCCCCGACGAAGGCATCGCCCCCGGCACACGCTGGGAGGACGTTCCACCCAACTGGACCTGTCCCGAGTGCGGCGCACGCAAGGACGACTTTGAAATGATCGCGATCTGAGGCCCCTGAGCCCTGCTCGCGGAAGGCATTGACAGCAGCAAGTAGACCGGAGGGTCATGTGAATCTCAGCGGAATCAAGGTCATGGTCATCGATGACAGCAACACCATCCGCCGCAGCGCAGAGATCTTCCTCGCCCAGGCCGGCTGTCAGGTCGTGCTCGCCGAGGACGGCTTCGATGCGCTGGCCAAGATCACCGACCACGCGCCCGACCTGATCTTCGTCGACATCATGATGCCGCGCCTTGACGGCTATCAGACCTGCGCCCTCATCAAGAAGAACCCCCGCCTCAAGGCCACGCCAGTCATCATGCTGTCCTCCAAGGACGGCCTCTTCGACCGCGCCCGTGGCCGCCTCGCCGGTTCCGACGAATACCTCACCAAGCCCTTCACCAAGGAAAGCCTGCTGCGTTCGGTCGCCAGCCACACGCAGTCACGCCAGCTTTCCGCCCTCGACTGAACCCACGAGACGCTGCGCCCATGCCGATCAAGAAAATCCTCGTCGTCGACGACTCCCCGACGGAGCGGCTCGCCCTGTCGGAAGTCCTCGTCAAGAATGGCTACCAGGTCGTGACCGCCGACAGCGGCGACGAAGCCGTCATCAAGAGCAAGACCGAACACCCCGACCTCATCCTGATGGACGTGGTCATGCCCGGCACCAACGGCTACCAGGCCACCCGCACCATCGTGCGCGACGAGGCCACCCGCGACATCCCGGTGATCATCTGCACCAGCAAGGGCCTCGAGACCGACAAGATCTGGGGCATGCGCCAGGGCGCCTTCGACTACATGGTCAAGCCCCTCGACCACGCCGCCCTGCTCGACAAGATCCGCGCCTTCAGCTGAGAAACCCCATGGCGAAGCGGATCAGCCTCCACGAATTCCAGGCCGGCCTCGCGCGGCGACTGGCCGACGCCAAGGACAGCCGGGCCTCGGCCCTGCTTGGCGTCCAGGCCGGCAAACGCAACTGGCTCGTCGACCTCACCGAGGCGGGAGAAATCCTGGCCGTCCCTCCTCTCGCAACGGTGCCGCTGGCCGAGCACTGGTTCCGCGGGCTCGCCAGCGTGCGGGGCAACCTGTTCGGCGTCGTCGATTTTGCGGCCTTTCACGGTGACGCACCGATCGCGCCGGTGGGGCAATCCCGGCTGCTGCTGATCGGCGTCCGCCACAACCTCAACTGTGCGCTGCTCGTGACGCGGGCCCTGGGCCTCCGGTCGGTCGAGGATTTCGAACCCCTCGCCACCCCGCCCGACCCCGACCAGCCGTGGATCGGCGATCAGGTCCAGGACGCCCACGGCACCCACTGGACCCGCCTGAAGGTTTCCGAACTACTGAATCACGCGCGTTTTCTCGACGCCGCCCAATCGTGACCAAACAATCTGGAGGAGCGGCGGGTCGCACCCGCTGAAGGAAGAAAAAAATGGCATTCAAGCTACCGGGACTGTCGCTGGGCGGCAACAAGGCCGCCACGACCAACGTGGACACGATCATCGAAGCCGGCGACGGCGCGCAAACCGGCGCACTTCCCTTCCTTGCAGGCAAGAGCGCATCCGAGCAGCTGCGCACCCTGCGCATCCCGTTCCTGATCTTTGCCGTCCTCACCGCCGCGCTGGTCATCTACCAGATCCGGGTCAGCAGCTTCGGCACGGCCTACGTCACCGCCGCCGGCCAGATGCGCACGCTCTCCCAGCAGATCGCCAAGGCCAGTCAGCTCGCCCTGCAGGGTGACACCAACGCCTTTGGCGAACTCAAGCGCAGCCGCGAACAGTTCAACGCCCTGCTCGGCGCCGTCACCGACGGTGGCGATGTAAACGGCACTGGCGTACCCGGCGGCAGCAGCGCCGTCACCGCCGAACTCGAAGCCGTCACCACCCTCTGGAAGAAGACCGACGCCGACGCCGAGAAGCTCCTGAAGGAAGAAAAGAAACTCACCGATCTGGGCAAGGCGGTTGCCACCATCAACAGCAAGAACCCCCAGCTCCTCGAACTCTCCGAACAGGTCGCCACGCTCAAGCTGCAGGGCGGCGCGGCCGCGCGCGAGATCGCCACCGCCAACCAGGTGGTGATGCTCACCCAGCGGATCGCCAAGAACGCCAACGCGCTCCTGATCGCCAACGCCATCGACCCGGAAGTCGCCTTCCTCCTCGGCAAGGACACCAACACCTTCCGCGAGCAGATCGACCAGCTCCAGAAGATGACCGCCGACGGCACCGACGCCAAGGCCAAGCTCGCCGAACTCGAAACCGTCGGCAAGGACAATCTCGCCGCCGTCCAGACCATCCTCGGCAGCATCCAGCTGCTCGTGAAGGCCAAGGAAGCTGGCAGCCACATCTTCAAGGATTCCGGCCCGCTGCTTGAAAAGACCTCCGAACTGGCCGAAGGCTATTCCAACGCCTACACCGGCTTCTTCACCTGGGTCTCCCTGTCGATCATCATCTGCGCCCTGCTCGCCCTGGCCTGCCTGGCCCTGATGGCCAAGACCTACAACGACGACATCGCCCGCCGCCGCGCCGCCTCCGAACAGCTCCGGGAAGCCGCGGAAACCGAGCGTAACGGCACCCAGCAGGCCATTCTGCGACTGATGAACGAGATGGGCGACCTCGCCGACGGCGACCTGACCGTCCGCGCCACCGTCACCGAAGACATCACCGGCGCCATCGCCGACTCGGTCAACTACACCATTGAAGAACTCTCCGTGCTGGTGCGCCGAATCAACGACGCCGCCATCCGCGTGACCACCGCCACCGAATCCGCCCAGCGCACCTCCGACGAACTGCTCTCCGCCACCGAACGTCAGGCCCAGGAACTGCGCCTCGCCGGCGAGACCGCCCAGAGCATGGCGAGCTCCATGAGCGCCGCCTCCGAAGACGCCCTGCAGTCCGCCCAGGTGGCCCGTCGCTCCCTCGAAGCCGCCCAGAAGGGCGCCGCCGCGGTGGAAGACACCATCAAGGGCATGAACGACATCCGCGAGAAGATCCAGGAAACCTCCAAGCGCATCAAGCGCCTCGGCGAATCCTCCCAGGAGATCGGTGAAATCGTGGAACTCATCTCCGACATTACCGAACAGACCAACGTGCTCGCCCTGAACGCCGCCATCCAGGCTGCCTCCGCCGGTGAAGCCGGCCGCGGCTTCTCGGTGGTTGCGGAAGAAGTGCAGCGCCTCGCCGAACGTTCCGCCGAGGCCACCAAGCAGATCGGCGCGATCGTGAAGACCATTCAGACCGACACCGGCGACGCCGTGGCGGCCATGGAAAACGCCACCCGCGACGTGGTCGACGGCGCCCGCCTGTCCGAAACCGCCGGCCAGGAACTCGCCGAGATCGAACGTGTGTCCGCCGAAACCGCCGAACTCATCGAACGCATCTCGGTCAGTACCGAAGTCCAGGCCAAGGCTGCAACCCAGGTGGCCGAGAAGATGCGCGGCATTCTGGCGATCACCGACCGCACCACCACCGGCACCCAGCAGACCGCCGTCTCCATCGGCGAACTGGCGGATCTCGCAGTTGAACTCAAGGGCTCGGTCTCCGGCTTCAAGGTCTGACCCCCGCACCCCGACCAGGAACGGAATCCGTCCACCACGTACCGATGAGCTCAGCACATGAACTCGACCTGGGTCCGCTGACCTGGGTCAAAGGCGAAATCGACCTGGCCCTCGAACGGGCCCTGGGAGCGCTCGCCGAGGCCGGCAACGCGCCTGACCGTCCCGGTCGCATCAAGTTCGCCCAGACCCACCTGCACCAGGCCCACGGCGCCCTATCCATCGTGGGCCTCGACGGCCTGACCCAGTTCTCCGAACAGCTCGACCGGCTGCTCGGCGAAATGGCCTCCTCCCAGGTGCCGGCCACGCCCGAGATCATCCGTCTGGCGACCCGCTGCATCGCAGCCATCGGCAACTATCTCGACGAACTCACCCGCGGTCAGCCCGACCAGGCCCTGCGCCTGTTCAGCCTGTACGGCGAGCTGGCCCAGGCCCGCGGCCAGGACGCCCCCACCGCTGGCGAGCTGTTCTTCCCCGATCTGTCCCTGCGCCCGGTCTTCCCCGCCGCCACCGAAGGCGGCGACGATCCCAAGCGCCTGCGCGCGCTGCGCGGCCGCTTCGAACGGGGTCTGCTCAAGTGGTTCCGCAACGCGGCCGACGCCGCCGGCCCCCAGGAGATGCGCGAATCCGTCGCCGGCATCGAACGCCTCCAGGCCGTCCCCGTGTCCCGCGCCTTCTGGGCCGCCGCCACCGCCTTCTTCGATGCCCTCGGGCAGGGCGCCCTGCCCGCAGACGCCGCCACCAAGCGCCTGTGCGGCCGGATCGACGCCCAGATGCGTCGCGTCATGGAAGGCTCCAGCATCGTCGCCGAGCGCCTGATGCGCGACGTGCTCTACCACGTCGCCACCACCTCGGCCCACTCGCCGGCCATCGACAGCATCCGCAGCGCCTACCAGCTTCAGGCCCTGATCCCCGACGCCGACCGGCCGATCCGCGACACGCCCCTCGCCCCGATCCTGCGCAAGCTGCGCGAAGAACTCTCCGACGCCCGCGAAGCCTGGGACCAGTTCTCCAAGGGCGGCGCCATCGGCCTGCCGCGCTTCCAGGACACCATCGCCCCGGTCATCGAACAGGCCCACATCCTGGGCCAGCCCGAAGTCGCCGATCTCGCCGCAGCCCTGGGCGAGCTCGCCCGCTGGCTGCGCCAGGATCCCCTGCGCCTCACCGACGCCCTGTCGATGGACGTGGCCACCGCGATGCTGCTCCTCGACACCCGCCTCGACGCCCACGCCCGCGCCGACAACCGGGAAGACGTGCAGATCGACGCCATCCTCGAGCGCCTGCGCGCCCACCAGCGCGGCGAAAAGCTCGCCCCGATGGCGATCTCCGAGCCCGACGCCCAGGCCCGCCAGGTCAATCGCCAACTGGCCCACGAAATCCTCACCAGTCTCGCCGAAGTCGAGACCAGCCTCGACGGCTTCTTCCGCTCGCCGGGCAGCACCGACATCCTCGCCACCGTCCGCGCGCCCCTCAAGCAGGTCGAGGGCGCCCTCTCGGTGATGAACGACGACGGCGCCGTGCGCCTCGTCCAGGACGCCGCCGCGCGCATCGCCGCGCTGCCCACCGAAGCCGGCGACAACACCCGCGCCTTCGAAGAAATCGCCCACCGCCTGTCGGCCCTTGGCGTCTACATCGAAGCCCTCCAGCACGGCCCGGCCGACCTCGCCCGCATCCTCCGCCCCGACGACGTGCCCGACGTGGCCGACAGCGTCGAGGCCGAGCTCGCCCAGCAGAAGCGCGAAGCCGCCGCCCTCACCGCCGCCCTCAAGGACAACCCGGACGACATCGGCCTGCGCACCGAGCTCCAGCTCAACCTCGAGAGCCTGCGCCAGGACGCCTCCCTCACCGCCGACCTCGAGCTCGAAAAGCAGGCCCGCCAGGCCCTCACGATGCTCGACGCGGGCGAGCTGTTCAGCGCCCCCGCGCCGATCGCCGCAGCCCCGGCCGCGCCGGCCCTGTCGGCCGAAGCCACCCGTCTCCTCGACGCCAGCGAAGAAGAGATCGACGCCGAGCTCCTGTCGATCTTCATCGAGGAAGCCATCGACGTGCGCGGCGCCATCGCCCGCAACATCGTCGAACTGCGCAAGCGCCCCCACGACGTGGATGTGCTCACCACCATCCGCCGCAGTTTCCACACCCTCAAGGGCAGCGGCCGGATGGTCGGCCTCAAGGATTTCGGCGAAGCCGCGTGGAGCATGGAGCAGACGCTCAACCACTGGCTGCGCCTCGAACTGCCGGTGAACGCCGCGCTCCTCAAGCTCATCGACGACGCCCACGCCGCCTTCTCCGCGTGGATCGACCAGCTCAATGCCGGCGCCGGCACCCACAAGGATGTCTCCGCGCTGCTCGCCGATGCCGAGCGCCTGCGCTCTGAAACGCCTGCCGAGGCCCCGACCCGCGTCGTGCCTCCGCCTGAAGCCCCCGCTGCGCCCGTCAGCGCCGCCGCCGACACCGAAGAGATGGATCTGGAATCCACGATCATCGTGCCGGACGCCAGCTTCACCGAAACCGACATCGGCACACCACTCGCCCTCCACGACGCCCCCCCCGCAGCCCCGCCGCTGATCGAACTGCAGTTCCCCGACCTCAGCTTCGTCGAACCCGAAGCCGAGCCTGCCCCCGCCGCCCCGGCCCCCGTCGACGCGTTCAGCCTCGACTTCGACCTGCCCACCGACTTCCCGCCCGAAGTCCCGGCCTTCGACACCGCCCCGCCCACCCTGATCGACGTCCCGCCGCCTCTCAAAGAACTGGCGCCCGACGACGAGCCGGAAGCCCTGCCGGAGCTGCCCGAAACGGTGCTGACCGTCGAGGAAGCCCTCGCCGATCTCGAAGAGAGCATCGAACTGCCCGAGACGATCGAAGCAGTCGAAGCCCTGCCCGTCGAGCCCATCGACGCGCCGACCATCGAACTGCCGATCTTCGACGCAGCGCCCAGTTTCGAGTTTCCCGTCGCAGATGAGCCCGTCGAGGCCCTCGAAGCCATCGAGCCGGCCGATGTCGCCGAGATCGAGGTCGCGGAAGCCGAACTCGAAGCCGAAGAAGAGATCAGCATCGAGGAAATCGACGCCGAGAACGTCGACGACGACACCAACCAGGACGAAGTGCGCCTTGGCGATGTCGTGCTGTCCCGTCCGTTGTTCGACCTCTACCTCGTCGAAGCCCGCCAGCACGTCGCAACCCTGCGCCACGAACTCGCCCGCCTGTCGGTCAACCCGAGCCTCGTTCCGCCCCAGTCGGCGATCCGCGCCGCGCACACCCTGTCCGGCATTTCCGGCACGGCCCGCTTCGTCGCGCCGCAGCAACTCGCCAAGGCCCTCGAACTCGCCCAGCAGCGCCTGTCCGACCACGACCGCGCGCCGACGGCAGACCAGACAATCCTTCTCAACAGCGCGGCCACCGCGCTCGAAGGCATGCTGGTCCAGCTTTCCGCCCGCAACCTGCCACGGCCCGAGCCCGAGCTCGTCACGCAACTCGACGGCGTCCTCGCCTCGCACCTGGCCGAAGTCATCAGCCTGCGCCCCGAGACACCGCCGGCACTGGCCACCGCCCCCATCACCACCCCGGCCGCGCCGCGCCCTGCCGAACCCACCACCCCGGCGCCTCAGCTGCGCGACGAGCTCGACACCGACCTGCTGCCGATTTTCCTCGACGAAGGCAACGAACTCCTCGACCAGCTCGACGTCGCCGTCCACAACTGGCGCGGCAACCCGTCGGATGCGGTCCACGCCGCCGGCATCGCCCGTCTGCTCCACACCCTCAAGGGCAGCGCGCGGATGGTCGGCGCGATGAGCCTCGGCCAGAGCCTGCACGACCTCGAAACCCGTCTCGAGCGCGTTCGCGGCCAGAACGCCATCGAATCCGGCATCCTCGACGAACTCGAAACCGCCCTCGACCAGACCCGCCAGGCCCTCGACACCCTCGGCAACCCCGACGCTGTCGCGGCCCCGGCGCCCGAGCCCGTCCAGCCGGCAAGCCCCGTCGCCACCCACATCGATCTGGACGACACCGCCCCGGCCCAGCCCGGCGAACTCGCCGCCCAGGCCGCCCGCACCATGCTGCGGGTCGAAGCCAGCCGCATCGACCAGTTCGTTAACGAAGCCGGCGAAATCTCCATCGCCCGCACCCGGATCGAGGGCGAGCTGCGCACCCTGCGTCGCTCCCTGCTCGACCTCACCGAAAACGTCATCCGCCTGCGCAACCAGCTGCGCGAAGTCGAGATCCAGGCCGACACCCAGATGCAGTCGCGCCTGTCCCAGGTCGAGACCCATCACACCGAGTTCGACCCGCTGGAGATGGACCGCTACACCCGCCTCCAGGAACTCACCCGGATGATGGCGGAGAGCGTGGGCGACGTGACCACCGTCCAGCAAAACCTGCTCAAGAACCTCGACGGCGCCGAATCGGCCCTCCACGCCCAGTCGCGGATGGCCCGCGAACTCCAGCAGTCGCTGATGTACGTGCGCATGGTGCCCTTCGACAGCCTGGCCGAGCGTCTCTACCGCCTCGTCCGCCAGACCGCCAAGGAGCTCGGCCGGCGTGCCAACCTCGACATCATCGGCGGCCAGATCGAAATCGACCGCAGCGTCCTCGAGGCCATGACCGGCCCCCTCGGCCACCTGGTCCGCAACGCCGTCGCCCATGGCATCGAGCCGCCCGACGTACGCCGCGCCGCCGGCAAGCCCGAGATCGGCCAGATC
>JAKLLO010000270.1 GCA_023150095.1 Zoogloea sp.
GCGGCCTGAAGGGCCCATTCACCTGCCTCAACTCCGCCCGCTACGGCATCGCCTGGGGCGCGCTAGGGGCGGCCGAGGATTGCTGGCACCGCGCCCGCCAGTACGTGCTCGACCGCAAGCAGTTCGGCCGGCCGCTGGCCGCCAACCAGCTCATTCAGAAGAAGCTCGCCGACATGCAGACCGAGATCACCCTGGGCCTGCAGGGCTGCCTGCGGCTGGGGCGGATGAAGGACGAGGGCACGGATTCTGCCGAGATCACCTCGATCATGAAGCGCAACTCGTGCGGCAAGGCGCTGGACATCGCCCGCGTGGCCCGGGACATGCTGGGTGGCAACGGCATCTCGGACGAATTTGGGATCATCCGCCACATGGTGAACCTTGAGGTGGTGAACACCTATGAAGGCACCCACGACATCCACGCCCTCATCCTCGGCCGCGCCCAGACGGGCATCGCGGCTTTCTGAGGCGCCCCGGCGGAGCAACGGCTGGCTGCGGCCAGCCGTTTTTGTTTAAAGCGCCGGAAGCTCAGCCGGCCGCCGCCGGAGCGGCATCGCCGGCATAGGGCCACTGGGTGAACTGCGCTTCAGCCACCGGCTCGGCCGGCACGCTCACCCGCTGATCGGCACCGAAATCCGGCACGAACAACAGCCCCTGCCAGTCGTCGTCCAGAATGAAGGCTTCCACGTCCGACCCGAAGAGGCGGCGCAGAATCTGCCGGATGCCCGTTTCAAGAATTGATTGCATGCCTGTCCCCAATCGGCGGATGAGGTATCGCGCCGTTCGTGACGATTCTGGGCAGGCGAGATGACAGGCTGAAAACAGGCGTCTTGCAGGCAGGCTACAACGGCGGGAGAAATGAAAAACGGGGAAAACGAATTATCGTTTTCCCCGTTTGTTCTGGAGCGGCAGAAGAGTCTCGAACTCTCGACCTCAACCTTGGCAAGGTTGCGCTCTACCAACTGAGCTACTGCCGCTTTGTTCTAGCCTGGAGGCGCGAGCCGGAGTCGAACCGACCTACACGGATTTGCAATCCGGTGCATAACCGCTTTGCTATCGCGCCGTGTACCTCACAGAGAAGCATCCAAAAACTGCTTCCCTTCAAAATTTCTTGGAGCGGCAGAAGAGTCTCGAACTCTCGACCTCAACCTTGGCAAGGTTGCGCTCTACCAACTGAGCTACTGCCGCCCTGAAAGAGCCGCCATTATAGACACTGTAACTGCGGCGTCAAGCACTTTCGGAAGTTTTTGTTGAAGCCGCCTTAGCGGCTACGCTTGGCGAGCTCCGGCCACGCGCAGCGCATGTAGTAGCCCATCGACCACAGGGTGAGCACCGCCGCCACGTAAATCAGCACGGTGCCCAGCCCGATACTGTCGAAGCCCAGCACCGGGGCTTCGTAGAGCAGCAGCGGGATCGCCGACATCTGGGCTGCCGTCTTGAGCTTGCCCACGAAGGCCACCGCCACGCTGCCGGCGGCGCCGACCTTGGCCATCCATTCGCGCAGGGCCGAGATGGTGATCTCGCGGCCGATGATGACCAGCGCGATCAGCGAATCGACGCGCCCCAGATGCACCAGCACGATGAGCGCCGCCGCGACCATCAGCTTGTCGGCCACCGGATCGAGGAAGGCGCCGAAGGCCGAGGTCTGCCCCAGCGAGCGCGCCAGGTAGCCGTCGAACCAGTCGGTCACCGCGGCCACGATGAAGGTGAGCGTCGCCGCGAGGTTCTTGTCCTCGGGGGAGATCACGTTGTCCGGGAAGTAATAAATGCCGACGAAAAACGGGATCAGCGCTATGCGCGCCCAAGTGAGGGTGTTTGGAATGTTCAGGGGCATGTCGGCGTTCGCTGGCTATCGCAGCGAATTGTATATCTGTTCGGCAAGATGCCGGTTGATGCCTTCCACGCGACACAGATCTTCGACCGTGGCGTTGCGCACACCGTCGATGCCGCCGAAGGCCGCCAGCAGCTTGCGGCGCCGCGTGGGGCCGACGCCGGCGATGTCTTCGAGGCGGGAGGTGTTGCGGGTCTTGGCGCGGCGGGCACGGTGGCCGGTGATGGCGAAACGGTGGGCTTCGTCGCGGATTTCCTGGATCAGGTGCAGGGCCGGCGCGTCCGGGCGCAGATGCACCGGCTCGCGGCCGTCGGGGAAGACCAGCTCTTCGAGGCCCGGCTTGCGGCTCTCGCCCTTCGCCACGCCGAACATGGTGATGGATTCGAGCCCCAGCTCGGCGAGGACTTCCTTCGCCACGCCCATCTGCCCCTTGCCGCCGTCGATGAGGATCACGTCCGGGCACACGCCCTCACCTGCCGCCACCTTTTCGTAGCGTCGGGTGAGCGCCTGACGCATCGCGGCGTAGTCGTCGCCGGGGGTGATGCCGGTGATGTTGTAGCGGCGGTATTCGGACTTCTTCATGGCCTTGCCGTCCCACACCACGCAGGAAGCGACGGTGGCCTCGCCCATGGTGTGGGAGATGTCGAAGCATTCGATGCGGCTGGGCACATCGGCCAGGCCGATGGCGTCGCGCAGGGCTTCGAGGCGCTGCTCGCCGCGGCTGGATTCCTGCTCGCGGGCCAGCAGCGCGAGGCTGGCGTTGTTCTCGGCCATGCCGATCCAGGCGCGCTCGTTCTCGTAGCGGGCGGCCACGACCGTCACCTTGCCCTCGATGACCTCCTCCAGCGCCTCCTTCACGACCGCCGGATCGCCATTGACGAGGATGCGCCCGGGCAGCGGATGATCGAGGTAGTGCTGCTCGACGAAGGCCACCAGCGCATCCAGTGGCGCGACGCCCTGGGCGTTGCTGGGGAACAGCGGCCGGTCGCCCAGATGGCGTCCGCCGCGGATCATCGCCAGATTGACGCACACCATCCCGCCCCGCTCCAGCGCGGCGATCACGTCCACGTCCTCATCCTTGGCGCTCTCGACGAACTGCTTGTGGAGCACGGCCTGCAGGTTGCGGATCTGGTCGCGATAGACGACGGCCTTCTCGAAGGCGAGTTCGTCGGACGCGGCCTGCATCCGGCGCGACAGGTCGTCCACCACGTCGCCGTGGCGGCCGTTGAGGAACAGGCTGGCGAGACGCACGTCGCCGGCGTAGGCCTCCTTGTCGATCAGCCCCACGCAGGGCCCGGTGCAGCGGTTGATCTGGTGCAGCAGGCACGGCCGCGAGCGGTTGGAGAAGGTGGTGTCCTCGCAGGTGCGCAGGCGGAAGATCTTCTGCATCAGGTGCAGGGTGTCTCGCACCGCCCACGAGTTGGGGAACGGCCCGAAGTAGCGCACACCTTTCTTGAAGCCGCCACGATGGTAGAAGATCTGCG
>JAKLLO010000271.1 GCA_023150095.1 Zoogloea sp.
GAAGCAGCCCGGGATCAAACCCCACCCCGAAAACTGCAGTTGACCACTCGCATTCCGGTGCGGTGGGGCGACATGGACGCCTACGGTCACGTGAACAACACCGTGTATTTCCGCTACTGCGAGCAGGCGCGGGTGGAATGGCTGGAGCAGTCCGGCTCTGCCGTCACGCCCGACAATCCGGTTGCGCCGGTGATCATCAACGCCAGTTGCACCTTCCTGATTCCCATCAACTATCCCGCCACGGTCGTGCTGCGGATGTACGCCGGCGAGCCGGGGCGCAGCAGCGTGATGACGTGGTACGAGCTGGGCGTGGAAGGCGACGAGCGCATCTACGCCGAAGGGTCGTCCAAGGTGGTTTGGATGGACCCGCGGACGGGCAAGTCGGTGCCGCTCCCCGAGGACATTCGCGCCAAGGTAAGCTGATCGACTGCAGGGCCAACGGAACCGGACGTCGAGCCGGAATCCGCATACAAGACAAGGTAAGAGGAGAAATTCATGAGTTATCCCATCGCCGAGCGCCCGTTGTGGGTGCCGGACGCTGCCCGCATTGCGGATGCCAGCATCACCGCCTTCACCCGCCAGGCCGAAGCCCGCTGGGGCCGCAGCTTTGCCGATTACGCCGCGCTGCACGAGTGGTCCATCGACCAGCCCGCCGAGTTCTGGACATCGATCTGGGAATACGGCGAGGTGAAGGGTAGCCGGGGCGACGTCGTCCTCGAAAGCGGCGACCGCATGCCCGGCGCCCGCTGGTTTCCGGGCGCGCAGCTCAACTTTGCCGAGAACCTCCTGCGTCAGCGGGACGACAGCGACGCGCTGGTGTTCTGGGGAGAAGATCGCGTGCACAACCGCCTCTCCCACGGCGATCTGTATCGTCAGGTGGCGCACTTTGCCGCCGCCCTGAAGGACATGGGCGTGGCGCCGGGCGACCGGGTGGCGGCGTGGATGCCGAACCTGCCCGAAACCATCGTGGTGATGCTGGCGGCGACCAGCATCGGGGCGATCTTCTCGTCCGCATCGCCGGATTTTGGCGTGCAGGGCGTGCTCGATCGCTTCGGTCAGATCGAGCCCAAGGTGCTGGTGGCGGTGGATGGCTACTACTACAACGGTAAGATCGTCGATTGCCTCGATCGCCTCGCCGCGATCACCGACGGGCTGCCGTCGGTCAAGCGGGTGGTGGTGGTGCCCTACGTGCATGCGAAGCACGATCTTTCGCACGTGCATCACGCGCGCGTGTTGGCGGAGTTCGTCAAGCCCTTCCTGGCCGAGACGGAAATCCCCTTCGTGCGGCTGCCCTTCGATCACCCGCTCTACATCATGTATTCGTCGGGTACCACGGGCGTTCCCAAGTGCATCGTGCATTGCGCCGGCGGGGTGCTGCTGCAGCATCTCAAGGAGCTCAAGCTCCACGGCGACGTGAAGCCCGGCGACAAGCTGTTCTACTTCACCACCTGCGGCTGGATGATGTGGAACTGGCTGGTCTCGGGGCTGGCGGCAGGCGCAACCTTGCTGCTCTACGACGGCTCGCCGATGATCGGTAACGGGGCGATCCTCTTCGACTACGCCCAGGCCGAGGGGATGACCCATTTCGGCACATCCGCCAAGTTCATCGATGGCATCGCCAAGGCGGATCTGCGTCCGGGTTCCACCCATAACCTCACCAGGCTGCGGGCGATGTTCTCCACCGGCAGCCCGCTGGTGCCTGAAGGCTTCGAGTACGTCTATCGCGAGATCAAGGCCGACATCTGCCTGTCGTCGATCTCGGGTGGCACCGACATCGTGTCCTGCTTCGTCCTCGGCAACCCCACGCTGCCGGTTTACGCCGGCGAGATCCAGTGCAAGGGCCTCGGCATGGCGGTCGATGTGTTCGACGAAACGGGCACGCCGGTGCGCAGCGAGAAGGGCGAACTGGTGTGCAAGCGCCCCTTCCCGGTGATGCCCATCGGCTTCTGGAAGGACGACGATGGCGCCAGATACCGCGCTGCGTATTTCGCGCGCTTCGACAACGTGTGGTGTCACGGCGATTACTCCGAGATCACCGCCCACGACGGGCTGATCATCTATGGCCGCTCTGACGCCACCCTCAACCCGGGGGGCGTGCGCATCGGCACCGCCGAGATCTACCGTCAGGTGGAAAAGCTGGACGAGGTGGTCGAATCCCTGGTGATCGGCCAGCAGTGGCCGCCGGGCGATGCGGCGGATGTGCGTGTGGTGCTGTTCGTCAAGCTGCGTGAGGGCCTTGCCCTCGACGACGCGCTGATCGCCCGCGTCCGCCAGACCATCCGCGACAACACCACGCCGCGCCACGTGCCGGCCAAGGTGGTGCAGGTGAAGGACATCCCGCGCACCAAGAGTGGCAAGATCGTCGAACTGGCCGTGCGTTCGGTGGTGCATGGTGAGCCAGTGAAGAACGTCGAGGCGCTGGCCAATCCGGCGGCGCTGGACGAGTTCCGCGCGCGGCCTGAACTGCAATCCTGACCAAAGGAGAGGTGCGGCCATGTTGATGGATCGTCACAAGAGCAGCCTGCTCATCGTCGATGTGCAGGCCCGCCTGCTGCCGGCAATCGCCGATGGCGAGGCGGTGCTGGGCAACTGCGTGTGGCTCGCCGGCGTCGCCCGTCGGGTTGGCGTGCCGGTAGTGGTTTCAGAGCAGTATCCGGAAGGCCTCGGTCGCACCGCCGATCCGCTGCTGGCGGCGGTGGGCGATGCGGCGGTCGTCACCAAGACGCACTTCTCCTGCGTGGCCGACGGCTGTCTCGACGGCACCGCCGTGGATTCGCGGCGGCAGGTGGTGGTCGTTGGCACTGAAGCCCACGTGTGCGTGCTGCAGACGGTGCTGGAACTGCGCTGGCAGGGCAAGGAGGTCTTCGTGGTTGCCGACGCGGTCGGCTCCCGCAAGCCGGCCGACCGGGAGGCCGCGCTGGCCCGCATGCGCAGCCACGGCATCGAGGTCGTCACCCGTGAAATGGTGGCCTTCGAATGGCTGCACGAGAGCGCCACCGACCTGTTTCGGGAAGTAAACCGGGATTTCATCCGGGACAACTAGGCATCTGATGTCACGACCGGGGGCTTCGCCCGTTGAAGAGAGGGGGGTGGATCGGCTATCATTCCCCTTTCCAGAAGTCCCCCGTGTCATGACCAAATACGTCTTTGTTACCGGTGGTGTCGTGTCCTCTCTGGGCAAGGGCATCGCCGCCGCCTCCCTCGGGGCGATTCTCGAATCCCGCGGCATCAAGGTTACCCACCTCAAGCTCGACCCCTACATCAACGTCGACCCCGGCACGATGAGCCCCTTCCAGCA
>JAKLLO010000272.1 GCA_023150095.1 Zoogloea sp.
CACCGCCGCGGTGAACAACCCGCAGGTGGTGGCCGACGCCGCCCACAAGGTGGGCAGCCAGTGCATCGTCGTCGCCATCGACGCCAAGCAGGTTGCGCCCGGCAAGTGGGAGGTCTTCACTCACGGCGGTCGCAATCGCACCGGCCTCGACGCCGTCGAATGGGCCCAGAAGGTGGCCGAGCTTGGTGCTGGCGAAATCCTCCTCACCAGCATGGACCGTGACGGCACCAAGAACGGCTTCGACCTGGGCCTCACCCGCGCGGTGTCCGACGCGATCTCGATCCCGGTCATCGCCAGCGGCGGCGTGGGCAGCCTCGATCACCTCGCCGACGGCGTGACCCAGGGCCGCGCCGATGCGGTGCTGGCGGCCAGCATCTTCCACTTCGGCGACCACACGGTACGCGAAGCCAAGGAGCTGATGCGTGCCCGCGGCATCGAGGTGCGCCTGTGAGCACCACCGCCTGGCTGGATGAACTCACCTGGGACAAGGACGGCCTGATCCCCGCCATCGCCCAGGATGCCGAAACCGGCGACGTGCTGATGTTTGCCTGGATGAACCGCGACGCCCTGGCGCGCACGGTCGAGACCGGCGAGGCCGTCTATTTTTCAAGATCCCGCGGCAAGCTGTGGCACAAGGGCGAAGAGTCCGGCCACACCCAGAAGATCCGCGAGATCCGCATCGATTGCGACAACGACGTGGTACTTCTGAAGATCGAACAGGTGGGCGGGATTGCCTGTCACACCGGGCGGCGCAGCTGCTTCTTCCAGAAATACCTCGCCGACGGCCGCTGGGAGGCTGTCGATCCGGTTCTGAAAGACCCGAAGGAGATTTACAAATGATCGATATCGAAGTGCTGCACCGGGTGGCCGAGACGCTGGCCGCGCGCAAGGAAGCCAGTCCCGAGTCGTCCTACGTTTCCGGCCTGTTCCACAAGGGCACCGACGCCATCTGCAAGAAGGTCGCCGAAGAGGCCGCCGAGACCATCATGGCCGCCAAGGACAAGGATCTGCTCCATGTGGTCTGGGAAGTCACCGACGTGTGGTTCCACACCATGATCCTGCTGGCCCACTTCGGTCTTTCCGTCGATGACGTGCTCGCCGAGTTCCGCCGCCGCGAAGGCGTTTCCGGTATCGACGAGAAGAAGTCCCGGACTGCAAACTGACGAACAACGGTAACGATTCCCATGCAGGATTGCCTGTTCTGCCGTATCGTGCGCGGCGAGATTCCCGCCGCGATAGTCTATGAAGACGAAGAAATCCTGGCCTTCCGGGATATTCAGCCGCAGCGGCCTGTCCACGTGCTGGTGATCCCGAAAAGGCACATCACCTCTCTGGCGCATGTCACCGAAGCCGACGCTCCCGTGCTGGGGCGGATGCTCGCAGTGGCCAACCAGATTGCCGTCGATCAAGGAAGCACCGACGGCTTTCGGTCCATCATTAACACAGGTCGCGTTGGCGGGCAGGAAGTCATGCATGTGCACATGCACATCGTAGGTGGGCAGGAGCCGGTCGGGCCGATGCTTAAACGGTAGTTTTCCAGGAGATTTAAATGGGTTCCTTCAGCATTTGGCATTGGCTGATTGTTCTGGTCATCGTCATGCTCGTGTTCGGCACGAAGAAGCTGCGCAACATCGGCCAGGATCTGGGCGGTGCGGTCAAGGGCTTCAAGGACGGCATGCGCGAAGCCGAGGGCGACGCCAGCCAGAAGATCGCCGACGGTGGCAAGCAGACCATCGACGCGGAAGCCCGGGACAAGAGCAAGTCCTGATTCCTGGCCCGCGGCAGGCGCGGAAGGGGCGCTATCCAGCCGCCCCTTTTTCGTTTCTGGTGCCGGCTGTCCAGGTTGTTTTGATAAGTTAGGCGAAGCGGATGTTCGATATCGGTTTTTCCGAACTCGTGGTCATCGGGATCGTGGCCCTTCTGGTGCTCGGTCCCGAGCGCCTGCCCAAGGTGGCGCGTACCACGGGTCACCTTCTGGGGCGCCTGCAGCGGTATGTTTCCGATGTGAAGTCGGACATCAACCGCGAGATGCAGCTCGACGAGCTCAAGCGTCTGCAGGAAGAGGCCCGTACCTCGGCGATGGCTTTCGAGTCGTCGGTGCGAAGTGAAATCGCGAGCGTGGAAAGTGGCGTCAATGCCTCCGTGGCGTCGGCCACGTCGGCGGTGGCCGATCTCGAGAGCAGCCTGAAGTCGGCTGCCGAGCCGGCCCAGGAGGCGCATGACACCGCTTCCGCGCAGCTCGATCACCAGCTCGCCGAAGCGGACGCCCACGCCGGGCCGATGCCATCGTTCGAAAGAGCGCCAGGGCCAGATGCGCCCGCCGAGCTCGCCTCCACCCCAGCCGATCCCTCCGTTCCGGAGGCCCAGCTGGGCTTCGAGTTCGTCCAGCCTTCTGACTCCAAGAATCCCAAGTCATGAGCGCCCAGGAAGACACCTTCATTTCCCACCTCGTCGAACTGCGCGACCGCCTGCTGCGGGCGGTAGTGGCGGTGGTGGTGGTATTCGTCTGCCTGATGCCCTGGGCTGGCGACATCTACGACATCCTCGCCCACCCGATGATGCAGGCGCTGCCCGAGGGCACGCGGATGATCGCCACGGGCGTCGTCACACCTTTCTTCGTGCCGATGAAGGTCACCCTGCTGGTGGCCTTCGTGATCGCGCTGCCCTTCGTGCTCTACCAGGCCTGGTGCTTCATCGCGCCCGGCCTCTACGCCCACGAAAAACGCCTGGGCCTGCCGCTGGTGGTGGGGAGCACCGTCCTGTTCCTGGCGGGGATGGCCTTCTGCTACTTCTTCGTGTTCGGGACGGTGTTCAAGTTCATCGCCCAGTTTGCGCCCAAGAGCATCACCCCGGCGCCGGACATCGAGCAATACCTGGCCTTCGTGATGTCCATGTTTCTGGCCTTCGGTATCACCTTCGAAGTGCCGGTGTTTGTGATCGTGCTGACCAAGATGGGCATCGTCGATGTGGCCAAGCTGAAAGAGGCACGGCCCTACGTGATCGTCGGCGCCTTCGTGGTCGCCGCGGTGGTCACTCCGCCGGACGTGGTCTCCCAGCTGATGCTGGCGATCCCCATGTGCCTGCTCTACGAGCTGGGGATCTTCCTGGCCCGCTTCGTCACCAAGCGCGAGCCAGAGGCCGTGGCCGAGTAACAAGACAAAGGGCGCCGCAGCGCCCCGTTTGAAACACAAAAAGGGCGTCCCGAGGGGCGCCCTTTTTGTCAGACGTTGAACAGGAAGTTCAGTACGTCGCCGTCCTTCACCAC
>JAKLLO010000034.1 GCA_023150095.1 Zoogloea sp.
AAGGCCCATCCGGATATCTACAACATCCTGCTGCAGGTGATGGACCACGGCACGCTGACCGACAACAATGGTCGCCAGGCGGATTTCCGCAACACCATCCTCATCATGACCACCAACGCGGGGGCCGAAACCATGCAGAAGTCGGTCATCGGCTTCTCGGCCAAGCGTGAGGTGGGCGACGAGATGGCGGAAATCAAGCGCCTGTTCTCGCCGGAGTTCCGCAACCGTCTCGACGGCACGATCTCGTTCAAGTCCCTCGACTCCGAGATCATCGTCCGGGTGGTGGACAAGTTCCTGATGCAGCTCGAAGCCCAGCTCCACGAGAAGAAGGTCGAAGCCCACTTCACCGAAAAGCTCAAGGCATGGCTCGGCCAGAAGGGTTTCGATCCGCTGATGGGCGCCCGTCCGATGGCACGGCTGATCCAGGACACCATCCGCTCGGCACTCGCCGACGAGTTGCTGTTCGGACGCCTGGCCGGCGGCGGCAGCGTCACCATCGACATCGACGACGACGGCAAGGCGCTCCTGCTGTTCGAGGAAATGGCGGAAGCTACGGTATAGTCTCGCCGCGCGCGTCGCACACAACCCACGGGCGGCCCATGCCGCCCGTGTGCTTTTGTGGGCCGCGATCTCCCTTCCCATCCTGATTCTCACGGAGTTGCCATGGATTTCCAGACCACCGATCTTTGTGATGCCAACGAAGGCAAGGTGCGCGCCGTCGCGCCGATGTTCCGCAGCTTTGGCGGCAAGACCCGCTTTGCCGGCCCGATCCGCACCCTCAAGGTCTTCGAGGACAACTCGCTGGTCCGCAGCACCCTCGAAACCGCCGGCAACGGCGCGGTGCTGGTGGTCGACGGCGGCGGCTCGATGCGCTGCGCGATGGTCGGCGACCAGCTTGCGCTCCTGGGCGTCAAGAACAACTGGGCCGGCATCGTCGTCTATGGATGCATTCGCGACTCCGGCCCGATCGCCGGCATGGACATCGGAGTCTTCGCCCTCGGCACCCACCCCATGAAGAGCGTCAAGAAAGGCGCCGGCGATGTGGACATCCCGGTCACCTTTGGCGGGGTCACCTTCACGCCGGGCGAGTACATCTACGCGGACGAAGATGGCGTGATCGTCTCGGCGACAGCACTGCTGTAAACCTGCCCGCACAATAAAAAACGACGCGGCGCAGCGAATTTTCATTTCACTGGCGCCGACGTCGTTTCACGATATAAAAAACAAACACCAACGCATTGATTAGCAACGTAAATTTATTTCTTATGTCTTATATAAGACTTGTTGCTGCCATGCAAAATCCTGCCTATACTGTCTCTTGTTGATCGAGGTTCCGGAAACGCTGTTTCAGCCAGACCGGGCCCGCTCAAGCAGAGCAAGAGTTACGCAACGCCCCCACCCCAAGCAGGTTGAGCGTGCGCCTCGGCTTTCCCTCCCTTCACCCTATGTTTGTAAAGGATGTCGTATGTCTCTGACCCGCGAACAGCAAATCGCCGCCCTCGAAAAAGACTGGGCTGAAAACCCCCGCTGGAAAGGCGTCAAGCGCGGCTACACCGCTGCTGACGTCGTCCGTCTGCGTGGCTCCCTGCAGCCCGAATACACCCTGGCCCAGCGCGGCGCCAAGGTTCTGTGGGACAAGGTCAACGGCGGCGCCAAGAAGGGCTACGTGAATGCCTTCGGCGCGATCACCGCTGGTCAAGCCATGCAACAGGCCAAGGCTGGCCTGGAAGCCGTGTATCTGTCCGGCTGGCAGGTTGCCGCCGACGGCAACACCTCCGAAACCATGTACCCGGACCAGTCGCTGTACGCCTACGACTCCGTTCCGACCATGGTTCGCCGCATCAACAACACCTTCAAGCGCGCCGACGAGATCCAGTGGTCCCGTGGCGTCAACCCGGGTGACGCTGGCTTCATCGACTACTTCCTGCCGATCGTTGCCGACGCTGAAGCTGGTTTCGGTGGCGTGCTGAACGCCTTCGAACTGATGAAGAACATGATCGCCGCCGGTGCCGCTGGCGTTCACTTCGAAGACCAGCTGGCTGCCGCCAAGAAGTGTGGCCACATGGGTGGCAAGGTGCTCGTCCCGACCCGTGAAGCCGTCGAGAAGCTGATCTCCGCTCGTTTCGCTGCCGACGTCATGGGCGTTCCGACCCTGATCCTGGCCCGTACCGATGCCGAAGCCGCCAACCTGATCACCTCCGACTACGACGAGAACGACAAGCCGTTCCTCACCGGTGAGCGCACCCAGGAAGGCTTCTACCGCGTCAAGAACGGTCTCGAGCAGTCCATCTCCCGTGGTGTGGCTTACGCTCCGTACGCCGACCTCGTCTGGTGTGAAACCGGCGTGCCCGATATCGGCTTCGCCCGTGAATTCGCTCAAGCCGTGCTGGCCGCCTGCCCGGGCAAGCTGCTGTCCTACAACTGCTCGCCCTCCTTCAACTGGAAGAAGAACCTCAACGACTCGCAGATCGCCTCCTTCCAGGAAGAACTGTCGGCGCTGGGCTACAAGTACCAGTTCATCACCCTGGCTGGTATCCACGTCAACTGGTACAACACCTTCAAGTTCGCCAAGGCTTACGCCGGCGGCGAAGGCATGAAGCACTACGTCGAGATGGTTCAGGAGCCGGAATTCGCCGCTCGCGAAGATGGCTACACCTTCGTCTCGCACCAGCAGGAAGTCGGCACCGGTTACTTCGACGAAGTCACCACCGTCATCCAGGGCGGCTCCTCCTCCGTCAAGGCCCTCACCGGCTCCACCGAAGAAGAGCAGTTCCACTAAGCTTCGATCGCCGGTAACCCTCACCGGCACGCTTGGTCGATCGACCCCCGCGGGCGCAAGCCCCCGGGGGTTTTTCACGTGGTTTTCCGGGCGCGGCGCGGGCCTCCGGTAGAATCGGGCGCTTTCGCCCCTCCGCCCCCGCCATGCAATCCCTCTGGATGATCGCCGCCAGCCTGTTGTTCGCCTGCATGGGCGTCTGCGTCAAGCTCGGCTCCGCGCATCTTTCCACCGGCGAACTGGTGTTCTACCGGGGCTTTGTCGGCTTCGTGATGATGCTGACGCTGATCCGCTGGCAGGGCATCCCGTGGCGCACGCCCCACTGGCGCATGCAGCTCTCCCGTGGGTTCTCCGGCACCATCTCGCTGATGTGCTACTTCTTTGCCCTCGGCGTGCTGCCGCTGGCGGCGGCCGTCACCCTCAGCTACACCTCCCCGCTGTTCGTCGCCCTGCTGCTGATCCTGTGGTTCCGCGAGCGCCCCGGACGCGGCGCCCTCGCCGCCATCGCCCTGGGCTTTGCCGGCGTGGTGATGCTCCTCAAGCCCACCCTCCAGCCCGACCAATGGCTTGGCGCGCTGGTGGGCATGGCGGGGGGGATGCTGGCGAGCATCGCCTACATCAACGTGCGTGAGCTCGGCCGCGTCGGCGAACCGGAAGCCCGCACCGTGCTGTGGTTCTCCTTCGTCACCTGCCTGTTCGGGCTCGGCTGGGCGATGCTGTCCGGTGGCCTGCATCCGATGGACACTCGCACCCTGGCGATCGTCCTGGGCGTGGGCGGCTTCGGGGGCCTCGCCCAGCTCGCCATGACCCGCGCCTACCGCTACGGCAAGACGGTCGTGTCGGCCAACCTGTCGTACAGCACGGTCATCTTCTCGAGCCTGTTCGGCGTCGCCCTGTGGAACGAGCGCCTGCCCTGGGCCTCGCTGCTCGGCATCGCCACCATCATCGCCAGCGGCGTACTGATCTCCGTCGTCTCGCGCCGACCCGCGCCAGCGCTTGAGTCCGATTGAAGCGCAGGGCGCGCGGGGCTACACTGCTGGCATCCCTTCACCCCCAAGAGGACCCAGGAAATGATCACCACCGACCAGAAGGAAAGCCGGGTCAATCTCACCGTCTTCGGCGAATTCACCCTCGCCGACTACAAGGAATTCGAAGAGGTCGTCAATTACAAGGTCAAGTTTGAAGGGCCGGTCAGCCTGTTCTTCGACCTGCGGGAAATGAGCGGCTTCACCATCGACATGGCGCTCGAGGAAATCCGCTTCGCCCGGGCCCACGCCCACGACTTCGCGCGCATCGCCATCGTCACCGACGACCAGTGGGTCACCTGGAGCGCCTGGCTGTCGAAGATCTTCGTGGATGCCGACGTGCGCGTCTTCGAAGACGCCGACGACGCCGAAGCGTGGATCAGCGGCATCGAATCCCCGGTCGCCTGAGGACGCCGGTCGTGCCGCAGCCCTTCACCCAGCTCGTCAGCGTCCAGGAAGCCGCCGCCCTGGCCACGCCCGCGTGGCGCTTCTTCGACTGCCGCTTCAACCTCGCCAATCCGGCCGCTGGCCGGGATGCCTACACGGCGGGGCACCTGCCCGGCGCGTTCTTTCTCGATCTCGAAGAAGACCTCTCCGGCCCCTGCTCCGGCCTCAACGGCCGCCATCCGCTGCCCGACCCGCAACTGCTGGCCGACAAGCTCGGCAGCCTGGGCGTCGGCCCAACCACCCAGGTCGTCGCCTACGACGACGCCGGCGGCATGTTCGCGTCCCGGCTGTGGTGGCTGCTGCGCTGGCTGGGGCACGATCGGGTTGCAGTGCTCAACGGCGGCATCCAGGCCTGGACGGCAGCCGGCCACCCGGTGGTCACCAACGTTCCGCTGGCCACCGCCGCGGCCTTCAGGCCGCGGGTACAGAAGCAGCTGCGGGTCGATGCCGACTACGTGCAGAGCCACCTGCACGACCCGGCCATGCTGCTGATCGACGCCCGGGCGCCCGACCGCTTCCGCGGCGAGAATGAAACCCTCGACCCCGTGGGCGGCCACATCCCCGGCGCGATCAACCGCTTCTTCAAGGACAACCTGGACGCCAGCGGCTGCTTCAAGCCCGCGGCCCAGCTGCAGGAAGAATTCGGCACGCTCATCAAGGGCGGCGATGCGCACAATGTGGTGCTGCAATGTGGTTCCGGCGTCACCGCCTGCCACAACCTGCTCGCGATGGAAACCGCCGGACTCTCCGGCGCACGGCTGTACGCAGGATCATGGAGTGAGTGGTGCGCAGACCCGGCCCGGCCGGTTGCCACCGGCCCCGAGGCATAAAAAAAGCCCTGCCAGTCCGGCAGGGCTTTTTACCATCAGGCCATCACTTGCCCAGCATGGCCACCAGGCCGGACAGCGCCTGACCGAGGTCCACATCGCCCTCCGGCACCTGGCCGTTCGGCGTGAGGTGATCAATCACCTGAGGCAGCACATTGGCGATGTGACCCGCAACCTGCTCGGTCGGCATGCCCAGCTGGGCCGCCAGATCGCCCAGCTCGCTGCCGCCGAAAATCTTGCCGATCTGGTCGGCGCTCACCGGAAGGTTCTGGCCAGTGCCGACCCACGACGCAGCCTGCTCGCCCAGACCAGCCTGGCTCAGACGCCCCAGCAGTCCGCCAAGACCCCCTTGGCCGTTGTTCTGCAGCAGACTCATCACCAGCTGCAGCAGGGCAGCCTGGCCACCACCACCCTGCTGAGCGCCGCCCGCCAGCGACCCCAGAACCTGTCCTGCCAGTTGATCGAGCAAACCCATCGTGAAGCTCCTTCTGTGAGTGTTTCGGGAAATCCTGCCAGCCCGACGCTGCGGGCATTTGTGGCAGGGATGTAACACTTTACGCCCCTCACCCCCGCCGGGTGTAAGGCTTTGTGGATTGGCGCGCCGAGCGTGACAAACCGCAAACAGTGCACCGGTACGGTTAAAATCCTGCTTTTGGCCTTCAGGCAGCTCACACCATGACCCAGGACGAACTCAAGCAACAAGCCGCACTGCGCGCCCTCGACTACGTTGTCGAAGGCAGCATCGTCGGCGTCGGCACCGGCTCCACCGCCAACTTCTTCATCGACGGCCTCGCCACGATGAAGGATCGCATCGCCGGCGCCGTGGCCTCGTCCGAAGCCTCCGCCAAGCGCCTCGCCGGCCACGGCATCCGCCTGTTCGACCTGAACGACGTGGAGCAGATGCCGGTGTACATCGACGGCGCCGACGAGATCGACGCGTCCCTCGCCATGATCAAGGGCGGCGGTGGCGCCCTCACCCGCGAGAAGATCGTCGCGGCGGTGGCCGACAAGTTCATCTGCATCTGCGACGCCACCAAGCGCGTCGAATGCCTCGGCCGCTTTCCGCTGCCCGTCGAGGTGATCCCGATGGCCCGCGCCCAGGTCGCCCGCCAGCTTGCAGCGCTGGGCGGCCGCCCGGTGCTGCGCGAAGGCTTCGTCACCGACAACGGCAACATCATCATTGATGTTCACGGCCTACAGATCAGCGATCCAGCTAGCTTCGAGACCACCGTCGACGGTATCGTGGGCGTCGTCACCAACGGCCTCTTCGCCCGCCGTGGCGCCGATGTGCTGCTGCTCGCCACGGCCGGCGGCGTCGTCACCTACGAGCGCACCTGAAACATAATCGTCATCTTCCGCGGTTAATCTGTTGCGCTTACCAGCCTTAGGATTTTCAATGAACGAGCACACCTCCAAGAAGTTCGATTCCGAACTGGAAGGAATCCGCAACCGGGTTCTCCAGATGGGCGGGATGGTCGAGTTGCAGATCGTGAAGGCGATGGAAGGCCTTTCCGATGGCGATCCGCTCCTGATTGATCAGGTCATCGAAAACGACAACCGGGTCAACCTGCTCGAGATCGAGCTCGACGAAGCCTGCAACCAGGTCATTGCCAAACGCCAGCCGACGGCGGTCGATCTGCGTATGGTGAGCACCGTCCAGAAGACCATCACCGATCTGGAGCGCATCGGCGACGAGGCGAAGAAGATTGCCAAGACCGCCAAACAGCTGCACAGCAACGGCTCGCCGTTCATGCCGCAGATCCGCCTCAGTCACATTGCCGACGCGGTGGTGGACATGCTGCGCACCGCGCTCGACGCCTACGCCCGCCTCGACACCGTGGCCGCCGCCCAGGTGGTTCGCCACGACAAGGAAGTCGATGCCGAGTTCAAGGGCATCATGCGCCAGCTCATCACCTACATGATGGAAGATCCGCGCATGATCTCGCAGTCCATCGAGTTGATGTTCGTCGCCAAGTCGGTCGAACGCATCGGCGACCACGCCAAGAACATCGCCGAATACGTGGTGTACATGGTCAAGGGCCGCGACGTGCGTCATACCAGCCTTGAAGAGATCGAACGGGAAGCCACGCGCTGATCCCTTCGGCCCTTCAGGCAGTCGATCGGGGGACGGTTTTCCGTCCCCCGATTCATTTTGTATCGACAGATTGAGCGGGCATGCCAATTGCTTCACCGTCGGGATCGCCCACCCGACTGATAGAATCGGTGTTTCAGCCGATCGCCGAACGCCACTGCCATCATGCCGCTCAAGTTCGAACTCCTGCAGGCCGACGAACACTCCCGCTACCTGCTCCGCGGAAAGACCGACATCGTCTACAACCTGCGCAGCCTCGTGCAGAAGCGCGCAATGATCAGCGCCTTCATCGATGCCAGCGCCGACTCCTTCCTCACCGCCATCCTGGCCGTCAATCCGGACGATGACACGCTGATCCTCGACGCCGCCAGCAGTGATGTGATCAACGCCCGCGTGGATGGCGCCGAACAGCTGATCTGCGTCACCCAGCTCGACAAGATCAAGATCCAGTTTGCCGCCCCGACGCCCCTGCGCATCAGCCATGAAGGCCACACCGCCTTCCGCGTGGCGCTGCCCGAAGTCCTGCTGCGCCTGCAGCGCCGCGAGTACTACCGGCTGATCGCCAGCAACCCCCACAGCCTCAGCTGCCTGATCCCCATCAGCAGTGGCGGCGAGAAACGCATGGTGTCGATGGAAGCCACGGTGCTCGACATCAGCAGCGGCGGCCTGGCGATCCTCCTGCCGCCGAACGAGCCGGCCCTGGAGCCGGACACCGTCCTCACCGACTGCCGCCTGATGCTCCCCGAAACCGGCCCGATCGTCACCTCGCTGCGGGTGCGCAACCTCTTCCGCATCACCAACCGGGATGGCAGCATCATGCTGCGCGCCGGCTGCGAGTTCACCGACCTTTCCTCCAGCATGGCCTCGACGATCCAGCGCTACATCCTGAAGGCCGAACGGGAGCGCAACGCCCGCGAACGCATCCGCTGATATCCGGCATTCACGCACACAGACAAAAGCCGGCTCTCGCCGGCTTTTGTTTTGGAACTCTGAACAGCTCGGGCCTGGCCCGAAACGCCTTCAAACCGACATGTTCATGATGTCCTGATAGGCGGTGACGAGCTTGTTGCGCACCTGCACCATCTGCTGGAACGACAGGTTGGCTTTCTGCAGATTGACCATCACGTCCTGGAGATTGACGTTCGGATCGCCCGCCGAGAAGCCCTTGGACATTTCCTGGGCCTGCATCTGGGCGGAGCTCACCTGGTCGATGGCGGTCTGAAGCACCTGACCGAAATCGGTCTCGCCGGCGGCCTGGGCCGATTGGGCGGACTTGCCCGACGCCACCTGCGAAGTGGCGCGAAGCTCCGACAACATCTGATCGATTCCGCGGGTATCCATGATCCTGCTCCTTTGACTCGACTATAGCAGAGCAAGTGACGTGCCACAGAGCACAAGGTGCGCATCAGCCGCTGAAAAGCCCTTCCTCGCGGTATTGCTGGAGCTTGTAGCGGAGGGTGCGCTCGGAGATGCCAAGCTGCGCCACGGCTCGCTTTCGCGACCCGCCGACCTCTTTCAGCACCTGCAGGATGTGCTCCCGTTCGAGATCCTTCATGTTGGCCGGGCGGGCGGCCTCGCGGGCCTCGGCGGCGGCATCGACGGCAGAAATTGCCGGATCCACGGCAAACGGTGCCGGCATCGTCGCCGGCGGCGGCACCACCATCCGCACCGGCTCGCCGTTCCAGTGGGGCAGGCACAGGCGGATGGTCTCGCCCGACACGGCCTGGCCGCTGCTGAGGATCAGCGCCCGCTGGACGGTGTTTTCCAGCTCGCGCACGTTGCCCGGCCAGTGGTAGGTGAGCAGCACCTCCTCGGCCTCGGGCGACAGGCGCGCCACGCGCTTGAGGCGCACGCCGTGCAGCAGCGCAAAATGCCGGGCCAGGGGCACGATGTCGCCCGGCCGCTCGCGCAGCGATGGGATGGCCAGCGGAAACACGTTGAGGCGGTAGAACAGATCCTCGCGAAAACGGCCGGCGGCCACTTCCTTGCTCATGTCGCGGTTGGTGGTGGCCAGCACGCGGATGTCCAGCGGAATCGCCTTCTTGCCGCCCACCCGCTCCACCTCGCGCTCCTGCAGCACGCGCAGCAGCTTGGCCTGCAGGCCCAGCGGCATCTCGGAGATTTCGTCCAGCAGCAGCGTGCCGCCTTCGGCCTGCTCGAACTTGCCGGCCTGGCTGCTGGCTGCGCCGGTGAAGGCGCCCTTCTCGTGGCCGAAGAGCGTGGCTTCGAGGAGCGTGTCGGGGATCGCCGCGCAGTTGATGGCCACGAAGGGGCCGCTGCGGCGAGGGGAATGTTCGTGCAGGTAGCGGGCAAAGACTTCCTTGCCGGTGCCCGATTCGCCGTTGAGGAGCACCGTGGCGTCGGTCTCGGCCACCTTGTCGGCCAGGGCCAGCAGCTTGCGGGTGTGGGGGTCGGCCGCGATCATGTCGTCGTCGCGCCGGGTGACGGCGTAGCGCTCGACGTGCTCGAGCAGCACCTTGGGCTCGAAGGGTTTCATCAGGAAATCGCAGGCGCCGCCGCGCATGGCGTCGACGGCTTTCTCGACGTCGCCGAAGGCGGTCATCAGCAGCACCGGCAGCTGGGGCAAGCGCTGGCGCAGTTCGGCGAGCAGTTGCAGGCCGTCCATCGGCTGCATCTTCAGGTCGGACAACACCAGGTTGAAGGCCTGCTTTTCCACCTCGGACAGGGCCGAGGGGCCGTCACCGACGCCGGTCACCGCGTGGCCGGCAACCTCCAGGGTCAGGCACACGGCATCGCGCAGCGGCGCATCGTCTTCGACTACCAGGATGTTGAGGGCTTCGGGCATGGGACGTCTCTCTAAAGCGGGGTGCAACTGGGCGAGCCGGGCGTCAGCCGCCCATGGCGAGGGTCAGCGAAAACACCGTGCCACGACCGGGTTCGGAATCGATGCCGATGTCTCCCCCGTGGGCCCGGGCAACGCCCCGCGCGATCGCCAGGCCCAATCCTGTTCCGTCGGGCCGGGTGGTAAAGAACGGCTCGAAGAGCCGCGACTGTAGTGCCGGATCAATGCCGCGGCCGTTGTCGGCCACCGTAAAGCGGGTAAGCGCGCCGTCCAGCCGGGCCTCGAAGCGGATCACGCCGCCGGCGTCCAGCGCCTGGACGGCGTTTTCGAGCAGGTTGGTGAGGGCGCCGGCGATGGCCTTGCGGTCGCCCACCACCTGGGTGTCGCCGCAGGCGCAGGCGGATTCGAGGGTCAGCCCCTTGGCGCGGGCCAGGGGTTCGAGGGTGTGGGTAAGCTCGGCCACCAGATCGCAGATGCCGAAGGGCTCGCGGCCGAGGGTTTCGCCGCGGGCAAACAGCAGCATGTCGCGGATGAGCTTTTCGAGATGGCGCAGGCGCTCCATCGCCCGGTTGCCGATGCGCTCCCGGTCGGCGGGGCCCATCTCCTGCTGCACCAGGTTGGCGGTGTACAGCAGCGCGGCTGACAGCGGCGTGCGCAGCTGGTGGGCCAGCCCGGCGACCATCTCGCCCATCGCGGCAAGGCGCTCGTTGCGTTCGGCGGCGAGGCGCATGCGGTGGGCGTCGGTCACGTCGGTGAGGAGCACGATGTGGCCGTCGCCGGATTCGAGCGCTGCGTCGTCGCGGGTCAGGCGACGGGTTTCGGTGCCCGATCCGAGCTGCCATTCGCCGGGGGTTTCGGTGGGCGCCAGGCGGGCGGCAGAAAACGCCGCCCAATCCACGCCAGCCAGCGGCGCCTCGAACATCGCCTCGACGGCCCGGTTGGCCTGCACCACGCGGCCGTCCCGGTCGAGCACGACGACGCCCGCCGGCAGCGCGCCCATCAGCACGCTGAGACGTTCGGTCAGCTGGCCAACCTGCGTCTGCAGGCCGGCGTAGGCACCGGTCAGGGCCTCCGACGCCTCGCTGAACTGGCGAAAGGCTTCGGCCAGCTGGCGGGCGTCGAGACGGTCTTCGGTGGCGGGCAGGTTCATGAAGGGCACGGGGCGAAATTCACCGGTTCGCAGCTTAGGCCCGTCCGCGGCAAGCCAAGGCGGCAAATAGGCGGCAAAAACTGCTGCTAATCCTGCCCTTGATCGGATTGCGCCTCGCCGAGAATGCGAGCATCCGTAAGAGGGGAATGTTTCCATGGCAGCAGAAGACGCCGCCGTTGCTCCACCGCCGCCCGCCTCACCGTTCACTCAGGTGCTGGAGAACATCCGCAATCTGTCGCAGCGCCAGAAGCTCGCCGCGGGCGCCGCTTTGGCCTTCGCCATTGCGCTGGTGGTCGGCGTCGTGTTGTGGAGCCGGCAGCCGGACTACGCCGTGCTGTTCTCCAACCTCGCCGAGAAGGACGGAGGCGCCGTGGTGGCCAGCCTCCAGCAGCAGAACATCCCCTACAAGTTCTCCGACAACGGCAACGCCATCCTCGTCCCTGCCGCCAACGTGCATGACCTGCGCCTGCGCCTCGCCGCCCAGGGCATCCCCAAGGGCGGGCTGGTGGGCTTCGAGCTGATGGAGAACCAGAAGCTCGGGCTGTCGCAGTTTCATGAGCAGGTCAATTACCAGCGCGCCCTCGAAGGCGAGCTGTCGCGCACCATCTCCGCGATCGCCAGCGTGGCCGGCGCCCGGGTGCATCTGGCCATCCCCAAGCAGACCGCCTTCCTGCGCGACGAGCAGAAGCCCACCGCGTCGGTGATGGTGAATCTGCACACCGGCCGCGCCCTCGACCCGGGCCAGATCGCCGGCATCGTGCACCTCATCGCCTCCAGCGTACCCAACCTCACGAACGACAACGTGAGCGTGATCGACCAGGACGGCACCCTGCTCACCAAGAAGCCGGACCCGCTGCGCACCAACCTCGACGCCACCCAGATCAAATACACTCGCGAGCTGGAAGAGGGCTACATCGAGCGCATCAACGCGATCCTCACGCCGCTGTTCGGCAAGGGCAACTTCCGCGCCCAGGTGTCGGCCGACGTGGATTTCAACGTCACCGAGCAGACCGCCGAAACCTATCGCCCCAACCCGTCGCCCGAGCAGGCGATCCGCAGCCAGCAGAGCAACGAGAGCACCACCCGCGAGCAGGCCGCTCAGGGCGTGCCGGGCGCGCTCACCAACCAGCCGCCGGTACCGGCCACCGCGCCACTCACCAACCCGCCGGTCGGTGGTGCCGCCGGCCCCAACCAGCAGCCGCCCCTCAGCACCACCAAGAGCGCCACCATCAACTACGAGGTGGACAAGACCATCCAGCACACCCGCAAGGCGCTGGGCCAGATCCGTCGGCTGTCGGTGGCGGTGGCCCTCAACCAGAAGGAAGAGAAGGACAAGAACGGCGTCGCCAAGCCGGTGCCGCTCACGGATGAAGAGCGCAAGCGCGTCGAGGATCTGGTGCGCGACGCGGTGGGCTACAGCAAGGACCGGGGCGACACCATCAGCGTGGCCAGCAGCCCCTTCGTGGCCTCCGACAAGGATCAGCTCGAGACGCCGATCTGGAAGGACCCGGACAACGTCGCGCTGTTCAAGGAGCTCATCAAGTATCTGGTCATTGCCGGGGTGATCGCCTTCGTGGCGTTCGGCGTGATCCGCCCGCTCCTGAAGCAGGTCCTGCCCCAGCCGGAAACCAAGGAAGAAGAAGCCGCCGCTGCCGAAGCTGCTGCCGGCGAGGAAGGCGAAGAGGGCGAGGAAGGTGACGAGGAAGGCGCCCAGGTGGCCCTGTCGCCGGAAGCCGCCGCGCGCCTGGCCTACGACGAAAAGCTCGCCAAGGCCCTGGCCCTGGCGAAGGAAAACCCGCGGATGGTGGCCAACCTGATCAAGGAATGGATGGGAAGCAATGAGCAGCAACGATGAAGGGCTGGAAAAGAGCGCCCTGCTCCTGCTGACGCTCGGCGCCGACGAGGCTGCCGAAGTGCTGAAGCTGCTCGGCCCGAAGGAAGTCCAGAAGCTGGGCGCCTCGATGGCGGCCATGACGGCCCAGCCGCGGGAGCGGGTCGAGGTCATCCTCGACGAGCTGATCGTCTTCTCCGAGAAGGGCTCGCCCATCGAGGCCGACCACGAGCACATCAAGGCCATGCTCACCAAGGCCCTCGGCGACGAACGTGCCAACCACCTGATCGGCCGCGTGCTGCAGGGCTCCGACACCGCCGGCATCGAAAGCCTGAAGTGGATGGACGCCGCCACCGCCGCCGATCTCATCAAGAACGAACACCCGCAGATCATCGCCACGATCCTGGTGCACCTGGAGTTCGACCAGGCCGGCGAGATCCTCAAGCACTTCACCGACCGCCTGCGCAACGACGTGCTGCTGCGCATCGCCACCCTCGACGGCGTGCAGCCGGTGGCCCTGCGCGAGTTGAACGAAGCCCTCACCCGCATGCTGGCCGGCGCCACGACGGTCAAGAAGACCGCCATGGGCGGCGTGCGCCACGCGGCGGACATCCTCAACTTCGTTGGCTCGGCCGCCGAGACGGCGATCCTCGACAACGTGCGCGAATACGACCCGGACCTCGCCCAGAAGATCCTCGACGAGATGTTCGTGTTCGAGAACCTCATGGACCTCGACGACCGCGGCATCCAGACCCTGCTGCGCGAAGTGCAGAGCGACTCGCTGGTCATCGCCCTCAAGGGCGCGCCGCCCGAAATGCGCGAGAAGATCTTCAAGAACATGTCCCAGCGCGCCGCCGAAATGCTCCGCGAGGATCTCGAATCCCGCGGCCCGGTGCGCCTGTCCGAGGTCGAGGCCGAGCAGAAGGAAATCCTCAAGACGGCCCGCCGTCTGGCCGAGGAAGGCCAGATCGCGCTGTCCAGCGGAGGCGGCGACGATGCCTTCGTGTAAAGGCGGAGCGCTGCAATGAGCCCGACCCAGGCATCCGGCGCTTACCGGCGCTGGCAGCTGCCGTCCTTCGACGAGCCGCTGATGCCCGCGCCCGTCGACGATGCCCCCGCCCTCGCCGCCGAACCCGAGCCCGAACCGCCGCCGCCCGAACCCGTGTTCGAGGCGCCGGTCGAACTCGAACCCGAGATTCCGATCCCCGAGCCGCACATCCACCTGCCCACGGCCGACGAGATCGAGCGGATCCACGAGGAAGCCCGCAAGGAAGGCTACGACGCCGGCTACGAGGAAGCCACGGCCCGCGGGCGGATGGAGGCCATGCAGCTCCACGGCCTGGTGCAGAGCCTCGAGAGCGCCATGACCACCCTCGACCAGGAAGTGGCCGACGAGATTCTCGCCGTCGCCATCGAGGTGGCCCGCCAGATGGTGCGCCACAGCCTGGCCCACAACCCGGAATCCGTCGCCGAACTGATCCGCGAGGCCCTGCTGCAGCTGCCCCAGGCCCACGCCATGGTGCATCTCAACCCCGAAGACCTGGCGATGGTCCGCGACTACCTGGGCGACCAGCTCACCCACGGTGGCCACCGGCTGGTGGAAGACGTCAGCATCGCCCGCGGCGGTGCGCGCATCGAAGCCGCCGGCAGCCAGATCGACGCCACCCTCCAGACCCGCTGGCGCCGCATCATGGACAACCTCGGTCGAAACGTGGCCTGGGATGGGGACGGCAGCTGATGGAACACGGCACCGAAACCTGGCGCGCCTACCTCGCCGACAGCCGCAAGCTGGTGGGCGCCACCGCCCCCTATCAGGTGTCCGGCCGCCTCACCCGCATCAACGGGCTGGTGATGGAAGCCTCCGGGCTCAAGCTGCCGCTGGGCTCGGGCTGCCGCATCGTGATTCCGGGCGGCGCCTCGGTCGAGGCCGAAGTGGTCGGCTTCCACGGAGAAAAAATCTTCCTGATGCCCACCGACGACGTGTTCGGCCTGGCCCCCGGTGCGCAGGTGCTGCCGGTCGAGCCGACCCAGCCACCGCTCATCGCCGGCGAACGCATCGAACCCCGCCGCCGCGCCTCCGACCGGGCCAAGCACCTGCCGATGGGCGACGAGCTCCTCGGCCGGGTGGTGGACGGCGCCGGCCGCCCGCTGGACGGCCTCGGCCCGCTGGCGGTGCGCCACAGCCGCTCGCTCCAGGCGCGGCCGATCAACCCGCTGCAGCGGGCGCCCATCAGCCAGTCGCTGGACGTGGGCATCCGCGCCATCAACGGCCTGCTCACCGTCGGCCGTGGCCAGCGGATGGGCCTGTTTGCCGGCTCCGGCGTGGGTAAGTCGGTGCTGATCGGCATGATGGCCCGCTACACCGCCGCCGACGTGATCGTCGTCGGGCTGATCGGCGAACGGGGCCGCGAAGTGAAGGAATTCATCGAGCACAACCTGGGCCCGGAAGGCCTGGCCCGCTCGGCGGTGATCGCCGCGCCGGCTGACTGCAGCCCGCTGATGCGCCTGCAGGGCGCCTCCTACGCCACCACGGTGGCCGAATACTTCCGCGACCAGGGCAAGCAGGTGCTGCTGATCATGGATTCGCTCACCCGCTACGCCATGGCCCAGCGCGAGATCGCCCTGGCCATCGGCGAACCGCCGGTCACCCGCGGCTATCCGCCGTCGGTGTTCGCGCGGCTGCCGGCGCTCGTCGAGCGGGCCGGCAACGGGCCGGAAGGCGGCGGCTCGATCACCGCCTTCTACACCGTGCTCGCCGAGGGCGACGACCAGCAGGACCCGATCGCCGACTCGGCCCGGGCGATCCTCGACGGCCACATCGTGTTGTCCCGCAACCTCGCCGACCAGGGCCACTACCCCGCCATCGACATCGAACAGTCGATCTCCCGGGCCATGCACAACCTCGTCAAGAGCCAGCACTTCGACATGGTGCGGCGCTTCAAGCAGCTGTTCTCCCGCTACCAGCGCTCCCGCGACCTGATCGCCGTGGGCGCCTACCACGCCGGCTCCGACCCGGTACTCGACCAGGCCGTGGCCATGTACCCGCGGCTTGAAGCCTTCCTGCAGCAGCGCATCGAGGAGTGCGAGCCCTACGAATCAGCCGTCGAGAAACTCCATACCCTTTTCGGAACCACGCCATGAATCGCCCACCGCTGCCCCGGCGCCCGAAAGGTGATGTCACCCCGCCCCTAAAGATTCCCGTCCCCCGCCCGATAACGCCGAAGGAACGTGAAGATGACTGAGCGGTTCCCGCTGCAAACCCTGCTGGATCTGGCGAACAGCCGCATGGACGACGCCGCGCGCAAGCTTGGCGAGCTCATTGCGAGCGAACACGCCGTGGAAGAAAAGCTCACCCTGCTGAGGGACTATCGCAAGGAATACCACGCCCGCTTCGTGGAAGCGGCGCGCAACGGCATCGGCCCCGACGCCTGGCGCAACTTCAGCGCCTTCCTCGGCAAGCTCGATGACGCGATCGCCCAGCAGCAGCGCCTTGTCTCCGACTCCAGGCAGCGCACCGAGCAGGGCCAGCAGGCCTGGGTGGATCAGCGCAACAAGGTGAAGGCCTTCGACACCCTGTCGCACCGCCACCAGAGCGAGCAGGCCCGCAAGGAAGCCAAGCAGGAGCAGCGGCTCACCGACGAACACGCCGCCAAGCAATTCCGGGATCGCACCGACGAGGAGTGATCCGCCCGGGCGCCGCCCTGGCACGTGGCTTGCTGGGTAACGTGGGTCAGCATCCTCACCAGGACTCAACATCATGCCCGGACCGGCCCTGAACCCGATCGCCAACACTGCGCCCGTCGCCTCCCTCAAAGCCGCCACCGGCACGCGTCCCGACGCGTCCGCCGACAGCGGCAAGACGGAAGCGCCCGAGCAGGGTTTCGCCACCGAACTGAAGCGCCAGATGCGCGGCGAATCCAGCCCGGACGACACCGCATCCAGCGACGCCAAGGCCGCCGCGGCAAGCGACGAAGCCGCCAAGCCCACCGACGACGCGGCCCAGGCCCAGTCGCCCGCTGCGCCGGCCGACCTCTCCGCGCTGCTGGCCGGCGCCGCTGCCGCTGCCCCGGCGCTGCTACCCCGCACCACCGCCAGTGGCACGCCGGATGCCGCCAAGGGCGCCATCGACACCGCTGCGGGCCTCAGCGTGGAAGACGGCGACACCGGCAAGCACAGCAAGGGCCTGACCGATCTGGCTGCGGACGCGGCAAATCTTGCCGGCCGCCATGCCGCGCCTGCCGGTGCGGATGCCGCCCCCGCCACAAAAGCACCGCCGGCCGAGCTCGCCGGCACCGACGCCATCACCAGCAGCCGCGTCGGCCCCGAAACCGGCGCCGACGCGGCCGCGGCCCCGACCAACAACTTCGCGGCGATCCACGCGGCGGCCCTCGCCCACCTGCGGGGCGAAAGCGCCCAACCGGTCGCCAGCCCCGTGCCGCTGCACGTCGCCACCCCGGCCGGCTCCCCCGGCTGGCCCGAAGAAGTGGGCAACCGGGTGAGCTGGATGGTCGGCCAGTCGGAAAGCCACGCCGAACTCACCCTCACCCCGCCCCAGCTGGGCAAGGTGGAGGTGTCGATCACCATCAGCGGCGACCAGACCAGCGCCCAGATCGTCGCCGCCACGCCGGCCGCCCGCGACCTGATCGAACAGAGCCTGCCCCGCCTGCGCGAGGTGCTGGAGCAGAGCGGCATCAACCTGGGCCAGACCGACGTGGGCACCTCGGGCCAGCCCGGCGGCTCCGGCGAAGGGCGTCGCGGCGGGCAGTTCAACCCCGCGCGCGGCACCAACGAGATCGGCGCAAGCACCAGCGCCACCGGCCCCTGGCTGCGGCGCGCAGAAGGATTGGTGGATACGTTCGCCTGAATCGCCACAAATGACGGGGGCTTTGGCCCCTATTCGAGGCTTGCCGGGCGGACGTGATGGATAACAATGCAGTGAGATAAGGAGAAATCCAGCATGTCGAAAGCACCGGCCAAGGCGGAAGCCGCCGAAGGCGAAGTCCCTGCCAAGGGTGGCAAGAAGAAGCTGATCATCATCATCGTCGCGGTCCTGATCCTGGCGATCGCGGGCGGCGCGGCCTTCATGCTGCTGGGCAAGAAGAAGCACGCCGAAGGCGAGGAAGAGGAAGAACCGGCATCCCACGAACCGCCGAAGGTGAAGGTCGACCCGTCCAAGCCGCCGGTCTTCGTGCAGCTGGAGCAGTTCACGGTCAATCTGTCCCCCGAAGAAGGCGACCACTTCCTGCAGGCCACGATGGTGCTGCGGGTGTCGGACGCCAAGGTGGGTGATTCGCTCAAGCTCTACATGCCCGAGCTGAAGCACCGGGTGATCATGCTGCTGTCGTCCAAGAAGCCATCCGACCTTGCCACCACCGAGGGCCGCGAGGAGCTCGCCGACGAGGTGAAGGAAGAGGCCAACGACGTGCTGGGCTACGCGCCCAATCCGAAGAAGAAGAACAAACGCAGCCGCCCCGAGGATGACGGCCCCGTGCTGGCCGTGCTGTTCAACCAGTTCATCGTGCAGTAAGCAGGAACAACCACCATGGCTCAGGACTTTCTCTCCCAGGAAGAGGTTGATGCCCTGCTCAAGGGCGTCACCGGGGAGTCCGACGAGCAGGACATCGGCGACGAGAGCGCGGACGGCATACGGCCATACAACCTCGCCACGCAGGAACGCATCGTCCGTGGGCGCATGCCCACGATGGAGCTCATCAACGAGCGCTTCGCCCGCTACCTGCGGATCGGATTGTTCAACTACATGCACCGCAACGTCGAGGTCTCGGTCGGCCCGATCAAGGTGCAGAAGTTCAGCGAGTTCGTCCGCAATCTGGTGGTGCCCACCAACCTCAACCTATTCACCTCCAAGCCGCTACGGGGCACGGCCCTGATCGTGCTCGACCCGAACCTGGTGTTCCTGGTGGTGGATAACCTCTTCGGCGGCGACGGGCGCTTCCACACCCGCGTCGAAGGCCGCGACTTCACCCTTACCGAGCAACGCATCATCCAGGGCCTGCTGAAGGTCACCTTCGAGGAATACGCCAAGGCCTGGGCGCCGGTGCAGAAGCTCGAGTTCGAATACGTGCGCTCGGAGATGAACCCCCAGTTCGCCAACATCGCCACGCCCTCCGAAGTGGTGGTGGCGGCCTCGTTCACGCTGGAATTCGGCGGCTCCCAGGCCGAGATGCACTTCTGCTTCCCGTACTCGATGCTCGAGCCCATCCGCGAGACGCTCTATTCGACGATGCAGAGCGACCACATCACCCAGGACAACCGCTGGGTGAGCATGATGGGCAAGCAGCTCCAGAGCGCCGAAGTCACGCTGGCGGCCCGCCTGGGCTACGCCAAGGTCACCCTTGGGGACATCGTCAACATGAAACCCGGCGACGTGATCCCCCTCAACATCCCCGAAACCATCCAGGCTGAAGTGGACGGCATTCCGTTCATGGAGTGCCGCTACGGCGTCCAGCGCGGCCAGTACGCGCTGAAGATCGAGCGCTTCCTCGCCCAGGAAGAAGATACCCCGGCCCCCAGCCAGGAGTGAGCCATGTCAGAAACCGATACCCCCGACGACAACCAGATCAGCGACGACGACTGGGCCGCTGCGATGCAGGAACAGGCCGCCGCCGAAGGCCTCACCGACCCCGCGGAGCCCGCCCTCGGCGATGAATCCCCGTTCCAGGCCAAGCCCGCCAGCCAGCTCTTCCCGGACTTCGGCCAGGCCGGCGCCAAGAGCGGCTCGATCAACGACTACGACATGATCCTGGACATCCCGGTGCAGCTCACCGTGGAGCTGGGACGCACCAAGATCGCCATCCGCAACCTGCTGCAGCTGGCCCACGGCTCGGTGGTCGAGCTCGATGGCCTTGCCGGCGAGCCGATGGACGTGCTCGTCAATGGCACCCTGATCGCCCAGGGCGAGGTGGTGGTCGTCAATGACAAGTTCGGCATCCGCCTCACCGACATCATCACGCCCGCCGAGCGCATCCGCAAACTGCGCTCCTGACCCGCCCCCAAAAAGCTTTCGGCCCCGCGGCACGACACCGCGGGGCCGAAATGCGTTCACGATCCGGCGGATGTCACACCACGCCGGTGCGCCCCCTCATCAGCACCGAACTCGCCGGGCGGCGGTCTGGCGCGTTCGCCCGGTGGAGCAACCAGCGCTCGCCGAGAATCTTGAGGGCCCGCTGACGCTTCTCCTCGTAGCCGGACGATGCCGCGCCCGGCGCCCCTCCGTCCGTCACGCCAGCCGCGAGCTGGCTGTCACGATGCCACAGCAACATGATCGCACCTCCACTCTGTTGGGTCTGCCGTCTTCCCGAGCGGCCCGGCAAGAATCGGGCGCTCCGTGCGTTTTGAGTATAGGCGCCCGGCGCAGTTCAGCGCACTAAAGCCGAAAGCATGAAAAAGTGCGGTTTTGCCCGCTTAATCGGCCCATGCCGCGCCGGGCGCCGGGGCTATTCTCCCCTCCAGGCTCCCCCCGGAATGCCCCGGATTCCTCCCTCGATCGCCATGCGCCACCTCCTGCCCGCTGCCGGCCTGCTGCTCTTATCCGGCCCCGTCCTGTCTGCCGACGGCGGCGCCGACGTGACGGGCAGTGTCGTGCAGATGCTGCTGGGCCTCGCCCTCATCATCGGTTTGCTGATCGGCAGCCTGCATCTGCTCAAGCGCCTCGGCGCCGGCCAGGCGGGCAAGGCCGGGCTGCTGAAGGTGCGCGGCGCCACCGCCGTCGGCCCGCGGGAGCGCGTGGTGCTGGTGGAAGTGGCCGACAAGGTGCTGGTGCTGGGCGTCTCCCCCGGCCGGATCACCGCGCTGCACACCCTCGACGCCATCGACCTGCCCACCGCCCCCGGCGACACGCCGTCGCCCGCCGCCGGTGGCCCCGATTTCCAGGCCTGGCTCAAACAGACGCTGGAGCGTCGTCCCCGATGAAAACCCTCTCCGCCCTGCGCCGCCTGGCGCCGCTCATCCCGCCCCTGCTGCTCGCGCTGCCCCTGCCGGCGCTTGCCCAGGCCATGCCGGCGCTCACCACCTCGCCTTCCGGTGGCGGCGGCACCCAGTACAGCCTGTCGGTGCAGACCCTGCTGCTGCTCACCTCCCTGAGCTTCCTGCCGGCCATCGTGCTGATGATGACCAGCTTCACCCGGATCATCATCGTGATGTCGCTGCTGCGCCACGCGATGGGCACCCAGACCTCGCCCCCCAACCAGGTAATCGTCGGGCTGTCGCTTTTCCTCACCTTCTTCATCATGGCGCCGGTGGCCGACAAGGTTTACACCGAAGCCTGGCAGCCCCTGTCGGAGAACCGCATCACCTTCAACGAGGCCCTCGACCGCGCCACCGTGCCGGTCAAGGCCTTCATGCTCAAGCAGATCCGCGAACCCGACCTCAACCTCTTCTCCAAGCTCGCCAAGACGCCCCGCGTCGAGAAGGCCGAGGAGCTGCCGATGCGTGTGGTGATCCCCGCCTTCGTCACCTCCGAGCTGAAGACCGCCTTCCAGATCGGCTTCATCGTCTTCATCCCCTTCCTGATCATCGACATGGTGGTCGCCTCGGTGCTGATGTCGATGGGCATGATGATGATGAGCCCGGCCATCGTCGCGCTGCCGTTCAAGATCATGCTCTTCGTGCTGGTCGATGGCTGGAACCTGCTGATCGGCTCGCTGGTGCAGAGCTTCGGATAGCCGCCGGAAGGAACCCGCCATGACCCCTACCACCGTCATCGACCTCGGCCGCCAGGCCCTCGAACTCACCCTGCTGGTCTCCGCGCCGCTGTTCATCGCCGCGCTGGTCACCGGCCTGGTGGTGTCGATCTTCCAGGCCGCCACCCAGATCAACGAACAGACCCTGTCCTTCGTGCCCAAGCTCATCGCCACCTTCATCACCCTGGTGGTGGCCGGGCCGTGGATGATCACGATGATGACCGACTTCATCCGCCGCCTGTTCGAGAACATCCCCGCGATGATCGGCTAGCCCGATGCTGTCGGTCACCAGCGCCCAGCTCGACGCCTGGCTTGCGATGCTCGCCTTTCCCCTCGCCCGCATCCTCGGGATGGTGGGGGTGGCGCCGGTGTTCTCCAACAACGGCATCCCGCGGCGGATCAAGCTGGTGGTCGGGCTGGCGATCACCATCGGCATCGTCCCGACCCTGCCGCCGCCCCCGACGATCTCCCTCGGCTCGTGGGACGGCCTGCTCACCATGGCCCTCGAAACCATGACCGGCGTGGCGATGGGCCTCGTGCTGCGGGTCATCTTCGCGGCCCTCGACGTGATGGGCGAGATCGTCAGCCTTCAGATGGGCCTGTCCTTCGCCACCTTCTTCGACCCCGTGGCCGGCGGCCAGACGGGGGTGATCGGCGAGTTCCTGATCCTCATGGCCACCCTGATCTTCCTCGCCCTCAACGGCCACCTGCTGATGGTCGACGCCCTGGCCCACAGCTTCGAGTGGATGCCGATCAGCGCCACCCTGCCCCACAAGGGCGGCTGGCTGCTGCTGGCGCGTTTCGGCGCAACGGTGTTCTCCGCCGGCCTGCTGATGGCCCTGCCGATCGTCACCGCGCTGCTCATCACCAACATCGCGCTGGGCATCCTGACCCGCGCCGCGCCGCAGCTCAATCTGTTCGCCATCGGCTTCCCGATCACACTGACGGTGGGTTTCGGCGTACTGATCCTGGCCCTCAATCACCTTGCCCCGCTACTCCAGCATTTCTACGACGTCGGCTTTGAAACCATGGCCGATCTGGTCCGCGCCCTGCGCTGAAACCTCATGCCGCCGCTCACCCCGCCTCATAGCGATACCACGGACACCGGATTCTCCGCGCTGTTCCAGCTCATGCCTGACATGGCAGCCCTCGCCACCCTCGACGACGACCAGCTCATCGACGTCAACGACAACTGGTGCGCGGCACTCGGCTACGAGCGCGACGAGAGCATCGGCAGCAACTGCCGTGAACTACGCATCTGGCACGACCCTGACGACCTGCGCCAGATCCGCGCCGAACTGCTGGCCGGCCACACCGTGGTGGATCGCCCGGTGGTCCTCCTCACCAAAGCCGGCACGCCGGTCGAAACCCTGCTCCGCGCCCGGACGCTGCACATCGGCGGGCAGGCCTGCATCCTCGCCGTGTGCCAGGACATCACGCCCAGGCGGCGCCTCGAGAAAGCCCGCCAGGACGCCGCCGAAGCCCAGCGCATCTCCGAGGTGATGTTCTCGACGGCGTTCCACTCCAGCCCCGAAGCGATCACCCTCAGCCGCCTCAAGGACGGCAAGCTGCTGGCGGTCAATCCCGCCTTCGTCACCCTCACCGGGTGGGAGCGGGATACCGCCCTCGGCACCACCGCCCACGCCCTCGGCCTGTGGCCTTACCCGGAAGAACGCGTCGCCATCGTCGAGCTGCTCCAGGAACACGCCGTGCTGCGGGATTTCCAGTGCACCCTCGGCACCGCTGACGGCAGCCACCGGGACTGCCTGGTGAATGCCTCGACCGTCGATATCGCCGGCCAGACCTGCCTGATCTGCATCATCCGCGACGTGACCGACCAGAAGGCCGCCGTCGCCAGCCTCCACGACAGTCAGAACAAGTTTTCCACCATCTTCAACTCGGCGCCCTTCGCCCTGGCCCTGACGCGCATCCGCGATCGCGCTTACCTCGACGCCAACCCGGCCTGGGAGCGCCTGTTCGGCTGTCCCCGCGACGAGATCATCACCCGCACCAGCGGTGAGCTCGGCTGCTGGCTCGACCCCGCCGACTACGACGATCTCTACGCCTGCTTCGCCACCAGCGACGAGGTCGGCCAACGGGAAGTCCGCCTGCGCCCCATCGGCCGCAGCGGCACCGCCAACTGCCTCGTCTCGGCCCGGCGGCTGCGGGTACGGGGCGAAGACTGCGCCCTGTGGTCGATGGTCGATATCTCCGAACTGCGACGCGTCCAGGCCCACATCGAAGACCTCAACCAGAGCCTCGAACGACGTGTGGCCGAACGCACCGCCGAACTCACCAAGGCCCTGGGCATCCTCCACCAGACCCAGGAAGAGCTGATCCGCAGCGAAAAGATGGCGGCCCTCGGCTCCCTCGTGGCCGGCATCGCCCACGAACTCAACACCCCCATCGGCAACAGCGTCACCGTCGCCTCGACCCTCGCCGCCCGCACCGACGACCTCGTCGCGGCCTACAGCGGCGGCAAGCTGCGCCGCGCCGACTTCGACCGCTTCACCGAGGACGCCAGACACGCCGTCGATCTGTTGATGCGCAGCCTGCTCCGGGCCGAGGAGCTCGTACGCAGCTTCAAGCAGGTTGCGGTGGACCAGACCAGCGAACAGCGTCGGCGCTTCGATCTCAACGAAGTACTGCGCGAGATGGCAATCACCATCAGCCCGATGTTCAAACACGGCGAGTTCACCCTCGAGGTGCGCGAAGCCGGCGCCTTCACCCTCGACAGCTACCCCGGCCCCCTTGGGCAGGTCTTCACCAACCTCGTCACCAACGCCCTCCTCCACGCCTTTGAAGGACGCACCCGCGGTCGCATCACGGTCACCCCGCAGGTGGTCGACGCCGACACCCTGCAGATCGAGTTTGCCGACGACGGCCTGGGCATTCCCGTCGCCGACCAGCGACGCATCTTCGACCCCTTCTTCACCACCCGTCTGGGGCGAGGCGGGACCGGTCTCGGATTGCATATCGTCTACAATCTCGTCACCCAGGTGCTGGGCGGTCGCATCACCGTGCACAGTTCGCCCGGCGCCGGGACCCGCTTCATCCTCACCCTGCCACGGACGGCGCCCGCCCGCAGCGAAGTCCGCGCGGCCACCGAAGCAACCACGGGCGCCGGCCCCGGGCTCAACTTCGATGACTTCGGGCCGATAATCTGAGGCCGGCCGCGCGCTTGCGCCGGCTTACCGGGAGTACTCATGGCAATTGCCATCGTCGATGACACGCCGCTCAACCTCACGCTGATCCAGGCCCTCGTCCGCAAGCTCACGCCGCCGGGCACCGAGATCGTCACGTTCAGCTCACCGCTCGAAGGGCTCCAGTGGTGCAGCAGCCACGAGCCCGATCTGGTCATCGTCGACTACATGATGCCCGACCTCAACGGCATCGAATTCATCCAGACCGTCCGCAAGCTCTATCCGGCCGACACCGTCCCGATCCTGATGGTGACCGCAGCCCACGAGAAGGAAGTGCGTTACGAAAGCCTCGCGGCAGGCGCCAACGACTTTCTCACCAAGCCCATCGACCGCCACGAATTCGACCCGCGGGTACGCACCATGCTGTCCTTGCGCGCCAGCCACCAGCGCATGCGCACCTGGAACGACGACCTTCAGGCTGCCGTGATCCTGAAGACCGCCGAGATCGTCACTCGCGAGCAGGAAACGATCACCCGCCTCGCCCGCGCAGCCGAGTTCCGCGACCCGGAAACCGGCGCCCACATCCTGCGCATGGCCCACTACTCGCAGATCATCGCCCGCGATCTGGGGCTCGATGCCGAGACCTGCGAACGCATCCTCACCGCCGCCCCGATGCACGACATCGGCAAGGTGGGCACCCCCGACAACATCCTGCTCAAACCCGGCCGGCTGACCCCGGAAGAGATGGTCATCATGCGTCAGCACCCGCGCATCGGCCACGACATCCTTAAGGGCTCGTCCTCGCCGATGATCCAGATGGCCGCCGAGATCGCCCTCACCCACCACGAAAAGTTCGATGGCAGCGGCTACCCCGACGGGCTCGCCGGCGAGGCCATCCCGCTGGTCGGACGGATCGTGGCCGTGGCCGACGTCTTCGACGCCCTCACCTCGCCGCGTCCCTACAAGCCGGCCTGGGCGCTCGACGACGCCATCGCGTTCATCCGTGAAGGTCGGGGCAGCCACTTCGACCCGGCCTGTGTCGACGTCTTCCTGGGCCTGATCCCGGAGGTGCTGGAAATCCGCGAGCGGTTCAAAGACGAATGAAAGACGCCCTCCACCGCCTCGCGCAAGGCGCCGGCCTGCGCACCCTCGGACAGCAGCTCACCGCCCTGTTCGCCCTGCTGCTGACGCTCTCCCTCGGTGCCTACGCCGTATACCTGGGCATCGGGCAGGTCGACTTCATCGAGCGACTCGAGCGCCAGCATGCCGACGAACTGAGCAACGCCCTCGCCTCGGCCCTCGAGCCCCACCTCGCCAGCGGCAACATCGCCGGCGCCACCGGCCACCTGCTCAAGCTCGAATACAACCCCCACATCCGCCGCGCCACCGTCACCGACCGCCAGGGCACGCCGCTCACCAGCGTCGGCCGGAGCTCCGACACCGCCGCGATCGCCGTCGAGCCCATCGACCAGGTTCCCGTCCTTCACCCCAACGGCACGCGTCACGCCTCCCACGGCGATACCGGCAACGGCTCCACGCACTTCATCGCCTGGGCCGGCATCGGTGGCGCAGCCCCCCTCGGCTGGCTGCGCGTCGAGGTCGCTCCGGTGGCCGGCGACAACCTGCACCAGATCATCTTCGACAGTCTCGTCGCGGCGTTCACCACCCTCCTGCTCGCAACCCTGGCCATTCGGCAGTTCCTGCGCCCGCCGCTGCGCAGCCTCGCCCGGGCCACCGAGTTCGCCGAAAACCTCGAGACCAACCAGGGCAAGACCCTCGACGACGACAGCCCGATCGCCGAAGTCCGCCAGCTGGTGGATGCCCTCAACCACACCTCGTTGCGCCTGCACGACGGGCAATCCGCCCTCGCCGCGAGCGAATCGCGCAACCGGGCGATCACCGAGGCCTCCCTCGACAGCATCGTCACCATCGACGAGGACGGCACCATCCTCGAGTTCAACCCGGCCGCCGAACGCACCTTCGGCATCCCGGCCAGCGAAGCCATCGGCCAGCGCGCCTCCACCCTGCTCTTTCCCGAACGCATCCGCGACGCCCAGACCCAGGCCCTGCGCGACCTCCTCGCCGACACCGAAACCGGCTCGCTCGCCGAGCGCAGCGAAGCCATCGCCGTGCGCCGCACCGAAAACGGCAGCGCCGAATTCCCGGCCGAAGTCGCCCTGATCGCCATCCACAGCGCCGGCCGCCGGATGGTCGCCGCCCACGTGCGCGACATCGGCGACCGCAAGGCCGCCGAGACCGCCATGCGCCAGGCCAAGGACGCCGCCGAGGCCACCAGCCGTTCGAAGAGCGATTTCCTGGCCAACATGAGCCACGAGATCCGCACCCCGATGAACGCCATCATCGGCATGACCGAGCTCACCCTCGACACGCCCCTCGACAACGAGCAGCGCGAATACCTCGGCCTCGTCAAGACCTCCGCCAACTCGCTGCTCGGCATCATCAACGACATCCTGGATTTCTCGAAGATCGAAGCCGGCAAGCTCGATTTCGAGCACATCGACTTCAGCCTGCGCGACTGCGTCGCCCTCGCGGTACGGACGCTCCAGCAGCGGGCCGACGAGAAGAACCTGCGCCTCACCGCCCAGGTCGCCCCCACCGTGCCCGACAACCTGATCGGCGATCCGCACCGCCTGCGTCAGGTGCTCATCAACCTGATCTCCAACGGCATCAAGTTCACCGAGCACGGCGAAGTCCGCGTCCTCGTCGAACCGGGCGCCGACGCCGGCAGCGGCGATCCGGGCAAGATCGAGCTCGCCTTCAGCGTCCTCGACACCGGGGTCGGCATCCCGCCCGAAAAGCAGAGCCTGATCTTCGAAGCCTTCTCCCAGGCCGACACCTCCACCACCCGCCGTTACGGCGGCACCGGGCTGGGGCTCACCATCAGCGCCCAGCTCGTGCAGGCCATGGGCGGGCGGATCGGTGTCACCAGCACCCCGGGCGAAGGCAGCACCTTCCGCTTCACCGCCCGCTTCGAGGCCGGCCAGGCCTCCCCAGTGCTGGACGAACAGGCCCACCTCGAAGGCCTGCCGGTGCTCGTCGCGGTCGACAACAGCGCCGAACGGGCAACCCTCGTCGAGCTTCTGGGCCAGTGGCGGATGAAGCCGGTCACCGTCTCCGACGCCAGCGGCGCCCTGCGCGAACAGGCCCGCGCCACCGCCGACAACAAGCCCTTCAAGGTGGTGCTGATCAGCACCCAGCTCCCGGACATCGAAGGCTTCGACCTCGCCGAAGCCATCCTCTCCGCCGCTGCGCCACCACCCTGCATCGTCATGCTGGCCGGCGAAGGCCGCCGTGGTGACGGCGCCCGCTGCCGCGAGATGGGCATCTCGGCCTACCTGCCGATGCCGATCATGGCGTCCGACCTGCTCAACGCCATCCTGCTGTCGGTGGACCCGATCGACGACAACACCAGCCACAACGCCAGCGCCGACCGCTCGCCGCTCATCACCCGCCACAGCCTGCGCGAGCAGAAGCGCCAGCTGCGCATCCTGCTGGCCGAAGACAACGTGGTGAATCAGACCCTCGCCCTGCGCCTGTTGGGCAAGCTTGGCCACCAGGCCGACGTGGCCAGCAACGGCAAGGAGGCGCTGGATCTCCACGCCCGCAACCGCTACGACCTGGTGCTGATGGACGTGCAGATGCCCATCATGGGCGGTTTCGACGCCACCGCACGGATCCGCGAGCGCGAGGCCGCCGGCGCCGCCCGCACGCCCATCGTGGCGATGACCGCCCACGCCATGAAGGGCGACCGGGAACGCTGCCTGGAGGCCGGCATGGACGGCTACCTCTCCAAGCCGGTGCATGCGCCGGATCTGGTCGAGGTGCTCATCCAGCACACCGGACGGGGCGACCCGGCGCCGCCGCCGCCCAGCGAACCCAACAGCATCAGCGGCCCGGTGTTCGAACGTCAGAAAGTGCTGTTCAACCTCGGCGGCGACGAGGAACTGCTGGAACAGCTGATCGGGATGTACATCGAGGACGAGCCGCGGCTGTTTGCCGACATCGAGGCCGCGGTGATCGAGGGCGACGCCGAAGCCCTGCACAACGCCGCCCACGCCCTCAAGGGCGCGGTGTCAAACTTCTGCGCCGGCCGCGCCCAGACGGGCGCCATGCACCTCGAACGCATCGGCCGCGAAAAGCGCATGGCCGACGCGCCCCAGGCCCTCGAGACGCTTCGCACCGAGCTCGCCGCCCTGCGCAAAGCTTTCGAGGCCACCACCGCCTGAGCCCCCAAACCGGGGGCCGGCGGTTTTTCAGGACTTGGCCTGGATCAGTTCAACCTTGTAGCCGTCCGGATCTTCGACGAACGCGATCACCGTCGTGCCGTGCTTCATCGGGCCGGCTTCGCGCACCACCTTGCCACCGCGGGCCCTGATCGCCGCGCAGGCCGCGTAGGCATCGGGCACCTCCAGCGCGATGTGGCCGTAGGCCGTACCCAGCTCGTAGGACTCGACGCCCCAGTTGTGGGTGAGCTCCAGCACCGCCCCTTCCGACTCATCCTGATAGCCCACGAAGGCCAGCGTGAACTTGCCCTCCGGGTAGTCGTTGCGGCGCAGGAGGCGCATGCCGAGCACTTCGGTGTAGAAGGCGATGGAACGGTCGAGGTCCACGACGCGGAGCATGGTGTGCAGAAGACGCATGGTTGTTTTCCTGAGGGTCAGAGGGAAGGAAGACTGGCCGCCACCTGGCGCAGGGCCTTGCGGGCGGCGACGTGATCGGGATAGATCGACTCAACCACGGACCAGAACCGCGGCGAGTGGTTCATCTCGACAAGATGCGCCACCTCATGGGCCACCACGTAGTCGATCAGGCCGAGAGGCAGATGGATGAGCCGCCAGTGCAGGCGGATGCCGCTGCGGCTGCTGCAGCTGCCCCAGCGCGTGCGGGCGTTGGAGAGCGCCACCGGCGGCACTGGTCGGCCCAGCCGCAGGCAGAACTCCTCGACCCGGTTTTTGAACAAATCGAGGCCTCTTTGTTGCAATTCCCGCAACAATAGCCGGCGGGCATCGCCCCCGCTGCGCAGGGCCAGCTCCAGCACCCGCTCCGGGCCGATCTCGTGCCACAGCACCCGGTTGTTGCCGCGCCCGATGGAGAGCCGCCAGGCTTCGCCCAGAAAGGGCACGGCCGCCCCTTCGACGGCCTCGAAGACCGGACGGGCCTCGGGCTGCGGACGGTTGTGGAGTTTTTCGACGACCCACGCGGCGTGGCTGCGGATGAAGGCCTCGGCCTCGCGCAGACCCACCCTCAGTGGCACGCCCACCGTGAGCCCCCGGTGATCGATGCGCAGCCCCAGCGTCTTGCGGGCGCTGCGCCGCAGGGTGTAGGCGACGCGCACCCCGTCGAGAAGGATCTCGCGGGATTCGACAGCCGGCGCGGTCACGCCTTGGCCGGCTCCTTGCGCTTGGCGTTGCGGTAGTGGGACGGGAACAGCCGGCGCATCTCGGCCTCGATCCAGGCTTCGGCCCTGGCGTTGATCTCGTCCACCGTCAGCCCGCGGGTGTCGATGGCCGGGCCGACGCTCACCACCACTTCGCCGGGACGCTTGAAGAAGGCGTTGCGCGGCCAGAACTCGCCGGCGTTATGGGCCACGGGCACCACCGGCGTGCCGGTGGCCCGGGCGAGCCAGGCGCCGCCCGGCTTGTAGCGCTTGGTGGTGCCGGGCGCCACGCGGGTGCCCTCCGGAAAGACGGTGACCCAGAAACCCTGCTTGAGGCGATCGCTCCCCTGCTCGACCACCTGGTTGAGGGCGTCCTTGCCGGCGGCCCGGTCGATGGCGATCATCGGCATCTGGGAGATTCCCCAGCCGAAGAACGGCACCTTGTGGAGCTCGCGCTTCATCACGAAGACCATCGGCGGAAAGACATCCTGCAGCATGATGGTTTCCCAGGCGGACATGTGCTTGGAGAGCACGATGGCCGGCCCGGCCGGAATGTTGGCGGCGCCTTCGAGCCGGTACGGAATGCCCAGCACGTGCTTGATGACCCAGATCATGATCCGCGCCCAGCCCCGGATGAGCTTGTGGCGCGTCTGCGGGCGGAACGGGAAGGTCGCCATGCCGATGAGGGCGTAAAGCGGCGTGAAGATGCCCAGGGCGAGCATGAACAACAGGTTGCGGATCAGGACCACGGAGCGGTTTCCAGTCAGACGGTGAGCTGGGCAGCGACGGCTGCCAGGTCGGGGAAAATCTGGGTGCCCGGCGGCAGGGCCGGATCGGCCTGGGTCTTGACGCCCTTGCCGGTCAGCACCAGAAACGGCGTGCAGCCCACGGCAACGCCGGCCTGCAGGTCGCGCAGGCTGTCACCCACCACCGGCACGCCACGCATGTCCACATTGAAGCGCTCGGCGATCTGCTGGAACATGCCCGGTTTGGGCTTGCGGCAGTCGCAGGTGGAATCCGCAGCGTGAGGGCAGAAGAAGATGGCGTCCAGCCGCCCGCCCACCTGGGCGAGGGTCTTGGTCATCTTCTCGTTGATGGCGTTGAGGGTGTCCATGTCGAACAGCCCGCGCCCGACACCAGACTGGTTGGAGGCAACCACCACCCGCCAGCCGGATTCGTTGAGGCGCGCGATGGCCTCCAGCGAGCCGGGGATCGGCCGCCACTCTTCCGGCGACTTGATGAAATGGTCGGAATCGAAGTTGATGACGCCGTCCCGGTCGAGAACGATGAGTTTCATGGACTGCCCCCTCGCCCGGCTCACGCGGAAAGCCGGGAAATGTCGGCCACCTGGTTCATGAGGCCGGCCAGCTGACCCAGCAGGGCCAGGCGGTTCTGACGCACCAGCGGCTCGTCGGCCATCACCATCACCTCGTCAAAGAAGCGGTCCACCGCCGAACGCAGGCCGGCGAGCACGCGCAGGGCTTCGGTGTAGGCCTCGTTCTGGAAGTGGGAGCGGGCCAGCGGGGCAACCTCGACGATGGCGTGGAACAGGGCCTTCTCGGCGTCCTCGACGAGCAGCGCCACATCCGGTTCGCCCGGGGCGACATCCGCCTTCTTGAGGATGTTGACGATCCGCTTGTTGGCGGCCGCCAGGGCGGCGGCTTCGGGCAGCTGCTGGAAGGCGACGACGGCCTCGAGCTTGGGCACCACCAGATCGATGCGGGTCGGATTGAGGGACAGCACCGCATCCACCACGTCCTGGGCATGGCCGGCTTCGCGCAGCAGGTTGCGCAGGCGCTCGAGCATGAAGTCGAACAGCGGTCCGGGCAGTTCGGCGCCCAGCACGCCCGGGTTGAAGGCCCCGGCGGATTCGTTGATGAGGGTGACGAGGTCGAGGGGCAGCTGACCTTCCATCAGCATCCGCAGCACGCCCAGGGCGGCGCGGCGCAGGCCGAACGGGTCGCGGTCGCCGGTGGGGATCTGGCCGATGCCGAAGAAGCCGGTGAGGGCATCGAGCTTGTCGGCCAGGGCCAGGGCGCGGCCGATGTTGGAGTCGGGCAGCGCGTCGCCGGCAAAGCGCGGGCGGTAGTGCTGTTCGATGGCCTCGGCCACCACCGGCTGCGCGCCTTCGGCCAGCGCGTAGTAGCGGCCCATGACGCCCTGCAGCTCGGGGAACTCGCCAACCATGTCGGTCAGCAGGTCGGCCTTGGAGAGCAGCGCGGCGCGGTTGGCGAGGTTCTCGTCGGCGCCCAGCATGCCGGCGATCTTGCGGGCCACGGTGGACAGGCGCTCGACGCGGTCGCCCAGGGAGCCGAGCTTGTTGTGATAGACCACCGAACCCAGCTTGACCACGCGCGGCGTGAGGCCGGCCTTGATGTCCTGCTCGAAGAAGAAGCGGGCATCCGAGAGGCGCGGGCGCACCACGCGCTGGTTGCCGGCGATGATGTTGGTCGGATCGGCCAGCTCCATGTTCGAGACGATCAGGAAGCGGCTGGTCAGCTTGCCGGTGGCGTCGAAGAGCGGGAAGTACTTCTGGTTGGCGCGCATCGTGAGGATCAGGCATTCCTGCGGCACGGCCAGGAACTCGGCCTCGAACTCGCCCACGTAAACGGTCGGGTGCTCGACCAGCGCGGTGACTTCATCGAGCAGATCGGCGTATTCGCCGAGGGTGGCGCCCTGGCGGCCGGCTTCGGAGACGAGCTGCTTCTCGATGTTGGCGCGGCGCTCGGCGAAATCGGGGATGACCTTGCCTTCGGCGAGGAGCGTGGGCTCGTAGGCGTCGGCGGTGGCGATCTCGATGTCGCCCTTGCTCATGAAGCGGTGACCGCGGGTGGTGCGGCCGGACTGGATGTCGAGCACGCTGCCCGGCACCACGTCAGCGCCGTGGAGCAGGGTGAGCTTGTGGGCGGGACGCACGAAGGTGGCGTCGCCGTCGCCCCAGCGCATCACCTTGGGAATCGGCAGCGACTTGAGGGCGTCCTGGACGATGCCGGCGAGCACGTCGGGCAGCTTCGCGCCGGCCACGGTGCTGGTGTAGAACAGGGCCTCGGCCTTGCCGTCCATGCGGCGCTCGAAGCTCGCCACGGCAGACAGGGGAATGCCCTTGCCTTCGAGCTTCTTGGTGAGGGCCGGGGTCGGCTGGCCGTCGGCCGTGAGGGCCACGGAGACCGGCATGATCTTTTCGGTGACGTCCTTGGCGGCGGCTTCGGGGAGCACGTGGGCAACCGTCACGGCCAGGCGGCGCGGGGTGGCGAACCACCGGAAGGCGCCGTCGACGGCAGCCAGGCCACGCGTACGCAGGCCGGCCACGATGGCGTTGGAGAAGGCCTGACCCAGTTTGGGCAGCGCCTTCGGCGGCAGTTCTTCGGTCAGCAGTTCAACGAGCAGGGTCGCGCCGGTCATCACGCGGCCTCCTTCTTCAGCATCGGGAAGCCGAGGGCTTCGCGGGAGTTGTAATAGGCCTGGGCCACTTCACGGGCCAGCGCACGCACGCGGCCGATGTAGGCGGC